>CAMJQS010000007.1 GCA_946408105.1 uncultured Selenomonadales bacterium
TGTCGAACGGTTTGCTTTCCACGCCCAACTTTTTTTCCAGCGACAAAATTATTTTTTGCGCCTCGTCGACTTTGCCTTTAGAAATTAAATAGCGGATTGATTCGGGCATGTGCAAGCGAATTAAAAAGACGTAAAGCGCGGGGAGTGCGCCGATGATGAACGCGACCTGCCAGCCGAAACGCGGAATAAGCAAATAAGAAATCAGAGCCGCCACGAGCCAGCCGACGCCCCAAAAACTTTCCAGCAAGACGATGAACCTTCCGCGCAATCGACTCGGCGCGTATTCGCTCATCAGCGTCGCGGCAACCGGCAACTCTCCGCCCAAGCCGAAGCCGACCAAAAATCTGAAGAGCAACAACGACTCGTAACTCCACGCCACCGCGCAAAGACCCGTCGACACGCTGTATAAAATCACCGTCGCCGCGAAAACATTTTTACGCCCGAATTTGTCGGCGACCGTGCCGGCCAAGACCGCGCCCAACGCCATTCCGATTAAGCCGACGGAACCAATCCAGCCGACTTGTTCGGGCGAAAGTCCCCACTCACGCGCGAGGACGGGCAGCACGAACGAAATTAATCCCGTGTCCATAGAATCGAACAGCCAGCCCAAACCCGTCACGACCAAAAGCTTGTAGTGGAACGAGCCGACCGGCAATTTTTCAAGCCGCTCAAGTATCAAAGTCGAACACTCCTTAGCTCAACGAAAAATTTTCAAACGGTTTGAATTTTATTTCACGCGGAAAAATTTTTCAATACCAAAGATAAATTTGGTTGCCAACGTTCGCCGCGTCGATTAAAATAAATTCGCAGTGCAAGGAATTTTTTTTGAATAGGCCAAGGAGGCGATTAAAATGGATTTTGCGGTTATCGGCACGCTCAGCTCTTACGTCAAGCAAAAAAATTTGACCTTCGCCGCGAAACACAAATTGCGAACGGGTCAAACTCTCACGAACGCGAACGGGAATTTTATTTCCATGAGCACTTCGACGTTCGACAAACTCCGCGAGGCCGCCAAAGCCTCAAGCGACCAAGCCAAAGCTCAAAAGCTTGCGTTAATCAAAAGGAAACTTCGCGACGGCCAAAAGCTCACCGACGAAGAACTCGGCTTCCTGCGCGTCAACGACACGAAAACCTACAAGAAGGCGAAGGCAGCCGACGACGCCCGCGAAGAATTAAAATCCGAACTCAAAAAGGCGAAGTCCAAAGGCGAGGCGCAAGAGGCCATGACGCGCGCGATGATTAAAGCTTCGTCGGCGGCAATGTCTGAACTTTCCGCGCTCGGCCAGGGCGGAGGAAACGTTGCGGCTCAAGCTGGCGGTTCGATTCAAACGGGCGGCGAAAATCTTTCGGGCGGCGAAATTTCTTCGGGCAACGAAAATCTTTCGGCGGCAGAAAATCAATCGATTCAAACTTCCGACGAAAAATCTTCCGACGAAAAAAATTTTTCCGCGCAAAAAAATTCGGACGACAAGGACACGCCCGAAGACATCATGGAAAAATATATTTGGACGGTTCGCGCGCTCGAAGACGAATGGGCGAAGTTCGCGAACTCGAAAACTTACAGAGACTTGCCCGACAATCTCACGGATAAAAATTTTTTCAGCCGTAAACTTTTGAACGCGGCGGCAGCTTATCGAAAAGCAATGACGGCATAAAAATCTTCCGACGAAAAAAATTTTTTCCCTCCAACGCGGAGGGATTTTTTTATTCCTTCAACGACAAGAGGACGACGCCCGCCACGCACAGAGCCGCCCCGAAAATTTTTCGCGCGGAAATTTCTTCGTGATAAAAAATTCCGCCGACGACGAGCATCGCCAACGCGATTAAAATATTCACGACCAAAGCCGCCGTGGAAAGCTCGCCGCCCGCCCGATAAATCATCACGAAGGCGGCCTCCACGCCCGTTATCGACACGCCCATTAAAATGCACGCCCAATTACTCTTCGCGGCCTCGACAAAAATTTTTTCGTGCGGCGTGAGGAAAAATACAATCGCGCTCGCGATTAATGCCGTGGCGTAATTGACGACCAGACCCATGAAAGCGTTTTGTTCGGCGGGAATGGATTTGCTCGCCACGTGATAAAAGACGTTGGCCAACACGGCAAGCGTTATCGGCAAAAAAATCATTCCTAATTCCTCATTCCTAATTCCTAATTAAAAAAAGGCACCCGACGAACCTTCCGAGACTTTGAAGTCCTTGCCTGCGGTTCGTTTGATGCCTCGCGAACGTCATCCGGCGACGACGCCCGCAAATTATTTGCGCGAAAATTATTTTTCTACGACGGTTGTCATCTCATAAAAAACATCGTTGAGTGAATTTTCGTTTTCGGGAATGGAATTTAAATTCGGCGGAACGTCGATTACGGAAGTTTGACTCTTGGGCGAAACGTAAGTGGTGTACGAGCGCAGCTCGCTGTAATAACCCATGGCGTCGAGGAGGTCGCGCTCTTCGTCGGAGAGGACGACGCGGCCGGCGGCAGATTCGCTCAAGACGTAACGGGCGTAGGCCTGCATGATACTCGTCAAGTCAAACGCGGCAGTGACGGTCGTCCAGCTCGGCTTGTTCACCGTCCACGCAAAAGTTATATCGTTCGCTCTTACGGCTTCGAGCCAGCGGTTGAGATTTTCTTTTTCTTCAGCAAGCCTGTCGCCCGAAAGACCCGCAAGGGAAGCTTGGCTGTTCTTTTCCAACATGGCCGCGATTTTGTTGCCGTCGAGGGTAACGTTCATGATTCGCATGTCGGGCGTGTCGCTTAAGACTTCAACTTTCTTAACGGCGTCCATGTTTCGGCTTAAGACGTCCGAACCCGACGCCTTCCACAGGGCGACGATACCGGTCGGCAGTCCGGGCAGAAGCATTTTGCTCCACTTGCCGCGCCGCTGGACGTAAAGCGTCATGTCGTTGCCGCTTTGTTCAATGTAAAAAGGAATGTTGCTGTTCGTCGAATAATTTTTTTTCAAGTTTGTATACGTCCACGCCAAGTTGCCGCTCATCCTCATCACGCCGTCGGACGAAATTTGCGCCTTCGAGTCCATGTCGAGATGGAAGTTGGTCGAGATAAGCGTAAGGTCTTGGTCGACCATGCGCTCGGCGTTCATCTGTCCGAAGTAAGCCTCGCGGAAGGCAGCCATGCCCGCGTCATTGGCGGGCGCCGCGTCTGCAGTGCCGCCGAAAAACAAAGAACTGCTCACAGCCGCGACGGCCGCAGCTTTTGCGAAGCGACGAAGATTCAACTTGTTCAAGAAATTCATTTCCATACCTCCAAAAACTTTTTTGAAATAATAAGCTTACCGATTTTGTTTGTCAAGGCAGGAAATGTTGCAAAGCCCGTTGAAATATCACTGAAAAATTTTTCGTGCAAGGAGACGAACCAATCAAATGAAAATTATCGTGTTGCGATTCCCGTATGCGCCTGAACATTTTTTGAATAACGCCTGCTTAATGACGGAGCGGCTCGGCTGGGACATCGAAGGAATTGTTTCCTTTGACCTGAACGAAAAAGGAACTTCGAAATATCCGATTTATCCGCTCAACGAGATTAATAATTTGTCGTGGGACGTGGCGATTTACGCTTGCGAAGGAAAAGATTTTGCAGAGATTCGTCCGCGCATGATTGAGCTTGGTATCGGCAAGGAAGAACAATTCAAAGACATTTTTTGGCTCTTAAAAAATTTCATGATGAAAAAATACGAAGACTTCGCCGACCCCGTGATTCAAGAGACGCTCGAATATTGGAAGACGCACGATTTTTCCATTTTCAATCAGCACATTCAAATTGAAACGGTTCACACGGTTTTCTTCGATGATCCTTGCGGTCTGCCTTACATTAAATTTGAAACTGTCGACAAAAAATTTCTCAATATGTATTACCCGAAAAATTACAAGGACTTTCACGTTCGCGACGGCAAAGAATATGTTAAAAACCTTTTAACCGAACAGCTGCCGACTTCGCCGCACCTTTACGTGACGGACGAACACAAAGTGAACGCGGGCGACGTTTTGATTGACGCGGGCGTTGCCGAAGGAAATTTCGCGCTCAAGTACGTCGACCTTTGCTCCAAAATTTATCTGTTCGAGCCGGACGAAAAGTGGCAAGAGCCGCTCCGTCAGACGTTCAAAGATTATCGCGACAAAGTGGAAATTATTCCGCGCTTCGTTTCCGACGTCACGGACGAAGAAAACATCACGATTGACGACGCCCTGCCCGACCTTCGCGGCGAAAATATTTTCCTCAAAATGGACGTGGAAGGAGCCGAGCCTCGTGCTTTGCGCGGCGCGAAAAAAATTTTGACGAGCAACAAAGTCCGAGCGTCCGTTTGCACTTATCACAACGCCGACGATTTAATCAAAGTGAAATCGATTCTTCAAAATTTCGGCTTCAAGACTTCGACGAGCGCGGGCTACATGGTCTTTTTCTATAATTTGAATACTTTTAACACGGCGGATTTTCGCAAGGGAGTTGTATACGCGGAAAACTGAAACTTGCGAAAGAACGCCCTAACTGTTATTATATAAAAAAGCTGAGGAGGCAGCGCAATGCGAAAAAGAAGTGGTTTTAACTGGTTTGCGTTGGTGATGTTCGCGATGATTGCTTACTTCTCGACGGTTTTAATTTCTCAACAAGTTCATCTGGCGCACGTGAGCGAAAGCCAACGAATCGCCGACAAAAGATTGGAGAAGGCAAAGGCGACGAACGAAAAATTGCGCAGGGAACTCGCCGCACTGCAGGACATCAACAACATTGAAAAACTTGCGCGTGAAGATTTGGGCTTGGCAAAAGAAGGCGAAATGCCCTATCAGGCGACGCGGAACTAATTAGGAGTTAGGGGTTAGGAGTTAGGAGTTAGAGTTTTGTCCCCTAAATCCCAAATCCTAAATCCTAAATCCTAACAAGGGAGGACAGGTATTTTGGCAATGGAAGCAGGCAGTCTCGTGGAAGGTAAGGTCACGCGAATCACAAACTTTGGAGCCTTCGTGGAGCTGGCAGAAGGTAAGGTCGGACTGATTCACATTTCGGAAGTCGCCGACGTTTATGTAAACGACGTGCACGACTTCCTGAACGAAGGCGACACCGTTCAAGTAAAAATCGTAAACATCGACGGCAACAAAATCGCGCTGTCTTTGAAGCAGGCAAAAGCGAAGCCGGCGGAGAGCGACGGACAATCTTTCAGACAAAGGCGCGCGGACTTTCGCAGACCACAACAAAGGCAACTGTCCGCCTCATTTGAAGACAAGCTGTCAAAATTCCTCAAAGACAGCGACGAGCGTTTGACGGATTTAAAACGCAAGACGGACTCGAAACGCGGCGGCCGCGGCTCGCGCCGAGACTGAGCATGGAGGATTTTTTTTTACTTAAAAAATTTATCGACACGTGCGCAACGGAAAAAATTTTCGACGGCGTGAAAAAAATTTTAATCGCGGTGTCGGGCGGCGCAGATTCTCTTGCCTTGGCGGAGCTGATGATAAATTCGCGGCAACGGTTCGGCTTGGAACTTGCGATTGCGCACTTTGAACACGGCTTGCGCGGAAAAGATTCACTCGACGACGCGGCCTTTGTGAAAAATTTTTCCGAGGCGCGCGGAATAAAATTTATCGGCGGGAGCGGCGACGTAAAAAAATTTTCGGCGGAGAAAAAAATTTCCGTTGAAACGGCCGCAAGAATTTTGCGCTACGAATTTTTGTCCGCCGCGCGAAAAAGTTTGAACTTCGACGCGATTGCCACGGCTCACCACGCCGACGACCAGGCGGAAACGATTTTAATGCGGCTCCTTCGCGGCGCGACTTCGGCGGGACTTTCGGGCATGAAGTTGCGAACTTTTTCAAAAGATTACGGCTTGCTGATTCGTCCGTTGCTGAAGTTCAGAAAAGTTGAGACGGAAAATTTTTGCCGCAGAAAAAATTTATCACCGCGCCTCGACGAAACAAATTTTAAACCGGACGCCACGCGAAATAAAATTCGTTTGGAACTTATCCCGACGCTGGAAAAATTTAATCCCGCGCTCGTCGAAACGCTTTGTCGGTTGGCTGAAGTCGCCGCGCAAGATTATGACTTTATCGACGCGCAGGCAGAAAAAATTTTCCCCGTCGTCGTCAAAGAAAATGCTATCGTTCGCGCAGAATTTTTGAAACTTCACGCGGCACTTCAACGCGCCGTGATAAAAAAATTTCTTGCGCACGTCACGGGCTCGACAAAAGATTTCGGCTTCGTTCACTTTGAAGGCGTCCGAAAAGTTTTAATCAACGGCTTGTCGGGCGTCGAATTGCCGAAAAATTTTCGCGCCGATTTGAAACACGGAAGACTTTACATAAGAAAAAATTTTTAGAAAGGGTTGATTGCTTTGAAGAGTAAAGAAGATTACATCGAACGCGTGCTGTACACCGAGGAGGAAATCGCCGCCCGCGCCAAGGAACTCAGCGCGCAAATCAGCGAAGACTACAAGGACATCGCCAAACCTCTTTTGACGGTCGGCATCCTCAACGGCGCAGTCATGTTTTACACGGACGTTGTGCGGCGGCTGACCATTCCCGTCCAATTCGATTTTCTAATCGCCTCCAGCTACGACGCGAACTCGCACACCAGCGGCAAAGTCAACATTCTCAAAAACCTCGACAACGACCCCAAAGGCCGCGACATTTTGCTCGTGGAAGACATCATCGACTCCGGCACGACGATGAACTTTCTTATCGATTATTTCATGGACAAGAAAGCCAACAGTGTAAAAATTTGCACGCTTTTGAACAAACCTTCCCGCCGCAAAGTCGACGTTAAGATTGATTACTGCGGCTTCGACGTGCCCGACGAATTCATTGTCGGCTACGGGCTCGACTTCGCGCAACATTATCGCAATCTGCCGTATCTGGGAATTTTGAATCGCAGCGTTTATGGCGGAAAGTGAAAGGGGTGAATTCAAAACTTTGCCGTCGTCGAAGTTTCTCGTCACAGTTAAAGGAGGTCTTTTTATGCTCAAAAAATTTTTTTCGGTACTTTGCATGACGGCAATGATTTTATTCGCCGCTCATGGGCAAGCTTTTGCCGCCAAAATCGTAATTGTACTCGACGCACCAACCGGCACTTTCACCGAACCGGAAAAAGTTCATGCAATGGTTGAAACCTCGTTGGGAAAAATTTTGGGGAATTCTTCAGAGTATGAAATTGTTCCGTTCACCGACACAGAAAATTTTGTACAAATTTATCGCGAAGAACACGACATGATTATGTCAACGGGTGCGGACGAAGGTCAACACGAAGAAAAATGGCTCAAGAAAGAAGACATCAACAATATCTGCAACAATTTCGGCGGCAATTATGTAGTTTATGTCCGCGTGACGAGCACCGCCCCGAAACATTCCATGGGCATTTTCACCAGCGGTCAAAAAATGAACGTCGTAACGGATTTTCGCGTTTGGTCGAACAGCAAAAAAGATTTTTCTTACATGAAACGCGCCACAACCCAGGGCTCTTCGCAAACAGTCAACGTCGGAATTTTTGGGCGCGGCAACGGCAGTTCTTCGCATGCGCTTGAAAAAGCTCTCAACAAAGGTTTGCAGGAAATAGAAAAAGATTCGGCTAAAATCCGCGAAGCGATGCAAGGTTAATTTTCAAGGCAAAGGAGCGTTTTGATTGAACAATTTTTTGCGCAACGTCGGGTTTTATCTGCTGGCGATTTTTATTGCGGTGACTGCCTACGATTATTTTACGGTCAAGCCGACCCACGTCGAAGAGGTCAGCTATTCGCAATTTTTGCAGCTGGTCGCGAAGGACGATATAGAAAAAGTCGTCTTGACTAAAAATATAGTCAAGTTCACGACAAAAGAAGCGAAAGAGTTCACGACGATAGCCCCCGACGAGCCGGTCGATGACGATAAGCTGGTCAGTGTGTTGCAAGCAAAAGGCGTGGAAATTGTTGCGCAGAACCCGAAAGACCCGCCGTGGTGGATGACGCTCCTAACGTCTTTGTTGCCGATTGCGCTTTTGGTCGGCTTCTGGTATTTCATGATAAGTCAGGCGCAGGGCGGCGGCTCAAAAGTTTTTTCCTTCGGCAAAAGCCGCGCAAAACTCATGGGCGGCGACAAAGTCAAAGTAAAATTCGAGGACGTGGCGGGCGCGGACGAAGCCAAAGAAGAACTCGCCGAGGTCGTCGAATTCCTCAAGCACCCGAAAAAATTTAACGACTTGGGCGCGCGCATTCCCAAAGGCGTCTTGCTCTTCGGGCCGCCCGGCACGGGAAAAACTCTTTTGGCCAAAGCCGTGGCGGGCGAAGCGGGCGTTGCCTTCTTCACGATAAGCGGTTCGGATTTCGTGGAAATGTTCGTGGGCGTCGGCGCGTCCAGAGTGCGTGACCTTTTCGCGCAAGCCAAAAAAAATTCCCCGTGCATAATTTTTATCGACGAGATTGATGCCGTCGGTCGTCAGCGCGGTGCTAACGTCGGCGGCGGCCACGATGAACGCGAACAAACTTTAAATCAGTTGCTCGTGGAAATGGACGGCTTCGCGCCCAACGAGGGAATTATCATCATCGCCGCCACGAACCGCCCCGACATTTTGGACAGAGCACTCCTTCGCCCCGGTCGCTTCGACAGACAAATCGTCGTCGACAAACCCGACGTAACAGGCCGCGCCGCGATTTTGAAAGTGCACACGAAAGGCAAACCGATTGCCAAAGACGCCGACCTTGATATTTTGGCGCGACGGACGCCGGGCTTCACGGGCGCGGACTTGGCCAACCTTGTCAACGAGGCGGCACTTCTCGCGGCACGCAGAAACAAACACGAAATTACAATGGACGAGTTGGAAGCGTCAATCGAACGGGTGATGGCCGGCCCCGAAAGAAAATCCAAAGTCATGAACGAGGACGAAAAGAAACTTACCGCTTACCATGAAGGCGGCCATGCGCTCGTCGGAATGTTGCTAAAGCACGCCGACCCCGTCCACAAAGTCACGATTATTCCGCGCGGCAGAGCGGGCGGCTACACGCTCATGTTGCCCAAAGAGGACAGAAGTTACGCCACGCGTTCCGAACTGCTCGACCGTTTGAAAGTTTCGATGGGCGGGCGCGTCGCCGAAGAAATTGTCCTCAACGAAATTTCTACGGGCGCGTCGCAGGACATTCAACAGGCCAGCCGAATCGTTCGCGCGATGATTATGCAATACGGCATGAGCAACGTCCTGGGCCCCGTGGCTTACGGCAGCGACCCTGCTCAACAATATTATTTCGGGCAGCCGCAAAAAAATTATTCGGAGGAAGTGGCGCGCGAAATCGATAAAGAAATTCAAAAGTTCATGGAGGAGGCTTACGAGGCTTGCCGCACGATTATAAACGAAAACCGCGACAAGCTCGACGCCATTGCCAAGGCTTTGATTGAAAAGGAAACACTTTCGGCCGACGAGCTAAAAGATGTTGTCTTCGGCGCGCAGGAAACGACAGTTGAAAAGCCGCCCGCCGAAATCGAAGAGCCGCCGCCCGTTAAAGTCGAGTTGTCTAAAGAAATTCCCGACGCTTCGACGCCGACAACAGCTTAAACAGAATGAAAAAATTTTTGGGAGGTTGAAAAATTTTTGACCTTCCAATTTTTTTTAGAGGTCGAAGACTGTGAGGAAATTTATTTTTCTGTTGACGGCACTCGTCGCGCTGAGTTTTGGAACTTGCCGCGCCGAAGTCAAAACTTTTCACGCGGAAAGTTCGTACGTCATGGACAGGGGCGAATCGATTAAAGATGCGCAGGAAAAAGTTTTTAAAGATGCCATAAGACTGATTTCCGAAGAGGCGGGCGTTGTCATCAAAAATTTAAGCCAGATGAAAAACGGCAAGATGGCACTTGACCGCATGGAAACTTTTACAGCGGCAGTTGTTCGCGTCAAAGCGAAAACTTTCGGCAAAGAAATCATGAACGACGGCGGCTTGAACATTAGAGTAACTGTCGACGCGGAACTTGATGTCAACGACGCCGCAGAAATTTTGAACGAGTTGCGCGAAAGTCAAAACTCTTTCCAAAATCACGAGAAAGTTTTGAAAGATTACACGGAACGCAAAAAAAATTTCGACACGATTTACGGAGAATATCTCGGCTCGTATCAAAAGCGGATAATGCGCACGATTCGCGACGGTTGCAAACTTCAGCTTGACGGAAAACCAGAGGAGGCCTTGAAACTTTACGACGCGGCGATTGCAGAAGCTGTTGCCAATGGCGCGGAAATTTCCACAGCTTACGTCAAGCGCGGGCACGTCTACAATCTGCAAGGCAAAGGCAATCTTGCGGCGGCGGATTTTCAAAAGGCACTCGCGCTGAACAACGACGCGGTTGGCGTCCACTATGCCAAAGCCGTTTTGCTTGACATCAGCAACGACAAAATTCAAGCCGCGCAGGAATATCGTGCTTTCGCCAAGGACGCAGGCATTGTTTATTATGATATGGAAATTACTGACGCGCTGAACAGGATTGTCGAATTGGAGGAGGTGAGCTGAAATGAAAATTTTTTCGATACTGACAATCGCCCTGTTGATGATTTTTCAAGCGGTAGGCTTCGCGGCAACGGGAACTTTTTCGGCGAGCGGCGAATATCTGATGAGCGACTACGACACGCCCGAAATCGCCGAGGAAATTGCGCCGGACTTCGCCAAACAAAACGCCGCCGAGCAAGCGGGCATTTATCCGGAAAGTTATTCGCGCATGGTAAATTTTAAACTTGCCGACGACGAAATTAAAACCGTGGCAAGTTCAAAAGTCGAAGTGCTTACGAAAAATATCAGCCGCAAAAGTCAAAGCAACGGCTCAATTTTGCTTCGCGCCGACATTACCGCAACCGTCGATTCCTCCGAACTCGATGATTTTATCAAACAGACTCGTGAAGAGCGCAACTTGCCATTCAACAATACATGGAACTGCAAAGAATGAACGCAAAGATAAAGAAGGACATCGACGAATCAAAACTTACAAAGAACCGGAAGATTATGCAAAGGCGATTGAAATTTACACCCGAATCATAAAGTTGGAGCCGACCGCAGACAACTACGATTCACGCGGCGAAATTTACATGAAGATTAAAAACTACGACAACGCGCTGAAAGATTTTGAAAAGGCCATTAAACTTAATCGCAAAGCCGCCTCCGCTTACGGTAGCCGTGCAGATTTATACATGGCTCAAAAAAAATACGACAAAGCCATTGCCGATTACGACAGAGCCATTAAGTTTGAAGATTGGGCGAGTTTGAGAGCCTATTACCTTGACGACAAACAAGCTGCGATTAAAGCAAAGGACGCCGACAAAAAATTAAAACGCAACTCAAAGACATAACTCCCACTGACAAAGAAAAACTTCGGGTGCGTGCCAAAGCTTATCAAGAATTGGAAGATTACGAGCTTGCCATAAGAGATTACACGCGGCTGACAGAGCTTGACGCAAATGATGTGCCGAGGCTTATTCGGGGCGCGGCGTTTGCTACACCTCCCTAAAAGATTATGCTCGCGCACCGGAAGATTTTAATCAAGCCATTCAACTTAACCCGACAAATATTCCCGATTATATCGAACGCGCCGATTGCTACAGTAAGCTGAACAATTACGAGCAGGCGATTGCCGATTGCGATAAAATCACGGAACTCGACCCGAATGCTCTGAATACTTACAACACGCGTTCAGATTTTTATCTTAAAATGGGTGACTACGACAAAGCCGTTGAAGAAGCTGATACGGCTTATCAACTTGAAACGGACGAAGACCTCAAACACACTCGTCTGAGAGCCAAAACAGTAGCGATTATCGCCCGCGCAGATTTTTATCTTAAACAAGGCGACTATGACAAAGCCGTTGCCGATTACGATACCGCTTTTAAGATTACTTATGACGATGACAGTCTATTTAAAAACAAATATCTTGCATTCAGACGAAACGCCCTTTACGCAAAGACAAAGGACATCCGCTATTTGGACCCTCCCGTTCGATACGCGACCTTCAGCTCACAGAAAGATAAAACCGAATTCAAGAATGCTTTATTTCGGCAAGGCGATTCGTATCGGAAAGCTGAAGAGTATGCTCTTGCCGTGGAAGATTATACTGTTGTGATAAACGTCGACGAAAAAAATGAGCGGGCATATTTTTGGCGGGCGTGGTGCTATGACGAACTTGGTGACAACGAAAAGGCTTTGGCTGACCTCAACAGATTGCTCGCGCTCAATCCGAATTACGACAGCAACGCTTACAACAATCGCGCCGTCGCTTATGAAAATCTCGGCGAATATGAAAAAGCTCTTGCCGATTACAACAAAGCCTTGGAACTCGACCCGAACAACGAGCTTGCAAAAAATAATCGTCAAAAACTTCTCGACAAGATGAAAAAATAAATTTTAGGAGGAATTTTTATGAGCGAAATTGTTTTGCATTACACGCGCGCCGGCCACGTGGAAAATATTCATCGCGGAGACGTGGCGGCCGTCAACAGCGCAGGCGAAGTCGTCGCGTCTGTCGGCAACGCGCACCTGCCGATGTTCTGGCGCAGCGCGGCCAAACCTTTCCAGGCGTTGCCTTTCGTGAAAAACGGCGGCCTCGAAAAATATTCCATAACCGACGAGGAACTTGCGTTGTTGGTTTCCAGCCACAGCGGCGAAAAAAATCACGTCGAACTTGTCAGAGGAATTTTAAAAAAACTCGGCCTCGACGAATCTGTTTTGGATTGCGGTGTCGTTCGACCCATGAGCGGCAAGGCGTTCAAAGACATCATCGCGGCGGGCGAAAAAGTTTTGCCCGTGCACAATCCTTGCTCCGGAAAACATTCGCAGATAATCGCGTTGTCGATGATGCTCGGCATTCCCTACGAAGGTTACATTCGCCCGACACACGAGGCGCAAAAAATTATTTTCAAGCATGTGGCAATGGCCGCGCATATGCCCGAAGACAAATTGGAAATCGGAATCGACGGCTGCGGCGTGCCCGTGTTTTATCTGCCGATTTATAACATGTCGTTGGCCTACGCGCGACTGTCCACGCCAAGCAAAGGCGACTGGGGCGATTACGAAGACGCCGCGAAAAAAATTCGTGACGCAATGAGCAAATACCCGCAAGTTCTTTCGGGCACGGGCAGAATCGATTTGGCGGTTTCGGAAGTGACGGGCGGCAGGATTATCGCGAAAATCGGCAGCGACGCGGTTTATTGTCTGGCGGTAAAAGACGGCGACCTCGGAATAACTTTCAAGATTGAAGACGGAAGTTATGCGGCAGTCACTCCAATGACAATCGCCGTGCTCAAACATTTGGACTTGCTCACGAAAGACGAGGCGGCCGAACTCGATAAACTTTTCCCGCCCGTGCTGAAAAATCATCGCGGAGAAATTATCGGGACGATTGAAGCTGTCTTCTAAAAAAATTTTTTTCAAATTAATTTTGCCCGCGCGGATAAATATTGTATAATGAAAAAAATTTTTGGAGGTTCGCTTATGTTTAAGAAGACAAAAATTATCTGCACGCAGGGTCCCGCGACCGACGCGCCGGGCGTCATCGAAGGGCTAATCGACAACGGCATGAACGCCGCCCGCTTTAATTTCTCTCACGGCGACCACGCCGGCCACAAAAAACGCATCGACGCCGTGAAAGCCGCAGCTCAAGCCAAAGGAAAAATCATTTCGTTGATCCTCGACACGAAAGGCCCCGAAATGCGCCTCGGCGAATTCAAAGAAGGTTCGGTTCAGCTCGTCGAAGGCAACAAGTTCGCGCTCCTCAACGACGACATCCTCGGCGACGAAACTCAAGCGTCCGTCACGCACAAACTCCTTTACACCGAAGTTAAAGTCGGCGACAAACTTTTGCTCAACGACGGACTTGTCGAACTTCAAATTGACGAGATTAAAGACAAAAATATTTACACGACGATTTTAAACAGCGGCAAGATGAGCTCGCGCAAACGCGTGGCCGCTCCCGGTGTCGCGCTCGGTCTGCCCGCCATTTCCGAACAGGACAGAAAAGATATTCTCTTCGGCATTGAAAACGATATGGACTTTGTGGCCGCAAGTTTCATTCAACGTGCCGCCGACGTAGAAGCTCTGCGCGATTTAATCGTAAGCAACGGCGGCCACATGGAAATTATTTCCAAGATTGAAAACCTCGAAGGCGTAAAAAACATCGACGAGATTATTGCCGTCAGCGACGGGATTATGGTTGCGCGCGGCGACCTCGGCGTAGAAATTCCCGCCGAAGACGTTCCGATTATCCAAAAAAATATTATCAAGAAGTGCAACGCGGTCGGCAAACCCGTCGTCGTCGCAACTCAAATGTTGGAGAGCATGACGATTAATCCTCGTCCGACACGCGCTGAAGTTTCGGACGTGGGCAACGCAATCCTCGACGGCGCGGATGTCATCATGCTCAGCGGCGAAACGGCCGGCGGAAAATATCCAATAGAAGCCGCCACGATGATGAAGCAAATCGCTTTGAGGATTGAAGAGTCTCTCGAATACAAAGAAATTTTTTTGCAAAAGGGAATGCACAGAAAATATTCTCACACCGACGCGATAGCTCATGCCACGGTTCAGCTCGGTTACGAACTCAGCGCGGCAGCGATTATCACGCCGACTCGTTCGGGCTACACCACGTGCGTCGTCTCGAAGTACAAACCCAAAGCTCCGATTATCGCTTTCACGCAGAGCGATAAAGTTGCCCGCCATTTGAATTTGCGTTGGGGCGTTTATCCGATTTCCGGCACGCCTTGGCTCGACATCGTTCAGATGATTGACTACTCGGCGGCCGGCGCACTCGAACAAGGTTTCGTCAAGAAAGGCGACCTCGTAATTTTGACGGCGGGCATGAAGTACGGCGAAGGCGGCACCAGTTCCATCCGCTTGCACACGATTTAAAATTTTATCGGCGAAGAAAAATTTTTTCCTCGACAAAGCGTCGGGGATTTTTTTATTGTCAATGCAACCGTTGACAAGTTCGCTTGTTAAAGATAAAGTTTGCAAATACAAAACAAAACAACGGGAGGAAATTTTTTCATGCTTTATCGCAAGGTTGAAACCAATTTGAATTTCGCGAGCCGCGAGAAGGAAGTCGAAAATTTTTGGGCGGAAAAAAATATCGCGCAGAAGGCAATCGACAACCGCGACGGCCGCGAAGTTTATACTTTCTATGACGGGCCGCCCACGGCCAACGGTCAGCCGCACATCGGCCACGTCCTCACGCGCGTCATCAAAGATTTATTCCCGCGCTATCATTCCATGAAAGGCCAAAAAGTTTTGCGCAAGGCCGGCTGGGACACTCACGGCTTGCCCGTCGAACTCGAAGTCGAAAAACTTATCGGCATAAACGGCAAGGAGCAAATCGAAGCTTACGGCATGGAGCCTTTTATAAAAAAATGCCGCGAGTCCGTCTGGAAGTACAAAGCCATGTGGGAAGAATTTTCGGGCGTCGTCGGTTTTTGGGCGGACATGGACAATCCCTACATCACTTACGAAAATTATTACATCGAGTCGGAGTGGTGGGCACTCAAAAAAATTTGGGATAAAGGTTTGCTCTACAAAGGCCACAAAGTCGTTCCCTACTGCCCGCGCTGCGGAACGCCTCTTTCCAGCCACGAGGTCGCGCTCGGCTACAAAGACGTTAAAGAGCGTTCGGCCGTCGTCAAGTTTAAAGTCGCGGACGAGGACGCTTACTTCCTGGCGTGGACGACGACGCCTTGGACGCTGCCTTCAAACCTCTGCTTGTGCGTCAATCCCAAAGTCGATTACGTTAAGATTCAAGTCGGCGAAACGATTTACATTTTGGCGGAAGCTCTCGTCGAAAAAGTTTTTGAGAGCGTCGAAGGCGAACGAAAAATTTTGGCGCGTTACAAAGGCAAAGAGCTTGAGTATAAAAAATACGAGCCGCTGTATCCTTTCGCCGATGAAATTGTCAAACGTTCGGGCAAGGCCGCTCACTACGTCACCTGCGACGATTACGTCACGACGGAAGACGGCACGGGCATTGTCCACTGCGCGCCGGCCTTCGGCGAAGACGACAACCGCGTTTGCCGCAAATATGATATTCCGTTCGTGCAGTTCGTCGACGGCAAAGGCAACATGACCGCCGAAACTTTTTGGGCGGGAACTTTCGTTAAGGACGCCGACCCGCTGATTTTAAAAGACTTGAAAACTTCGGGAAAACTTTTTAAAGCTCCGCCGTTCGAACACAGCTATCCTCATTGCTGGCGTTGCGATACCCCGCTGATTTATTACGCGCGCGAATCGTGGTTTATAAAAATGACGGCCGTTAAAGACGACCTGCTCAAGAACAACGCAAAGGTTAATTGGATTCCTCCGACAATCGGCAAAGGGCGTTTCGGCGACTGGCTCGAACACGTTCAAGATTGGGGCATAAGCCGCAACCGCTACTGGGGCACGCCGCTCAACATTTGGGAATGCTCTTGCGGTCATCAACATTCAATCGGCTCAATCGAAGAATTAAAATCTTTGTCGACGAACTGCCCCGACGATATCGAACTGCACCGCCCGTACATCGACAAGGTAACTTTCCCTTGCCCGAAGTGCGGAAAGGAAATGCACCGCGTCCCCGAAGTCATCGACTGCTGGTTTGATTCGGGCGCAATGCCTTTCGCGCAGTGGCATTATCCTTTTGAGAACAAAGAAATTTTTGAGAATCATTTTCCCGCAGATTTTATCAGCGAGGCCGTCGACCAAACGCGCGGCTGGTTTTATTCGCTCATGGCGATTTCCACTTTGATTTTCAACGACACGTCTTTTAAAAATTGTATCGTGCTCGGTTTGGTTTTGGACAAGGACGGACAGAAAATGTCGAAGTCCAAAGGCAACGCCGTCGCGCCAATGGAGACGCTCGCCAAACACGGAGCCGACGCAATTCGCTGGTACTTCTACGAAAATTCTGCGCCCTGGCTCCCGAATCGTTTTCACGACGACGCAGTTGTCGAAGGCCAAAGAAAATTTTTGGGCACGCTGTGGAACACTTACGCTTTCTTCGTGCTGTACGCGAATATCGACGACTTCGACGCCACGAAATACAAACTCGATTACGAAAAACTTTCCGTCATGGACAAATGGCTGCTCTCTCGGCTGAACACGATGGTTAAGACCGTCGACGACGCCTTGACGAATTATAAAGTTCCCGAATCGGCTCGCGCCCTGCAAGATTTTGTCGACGAATTGTCTAACTGGTACGTCCGCAGAAGCCGCGCGCGTTTTTGGGCGAAGGGCATGGAGCAGGACAAGATCAACGCTTACATGACGCTGTACACCGCGCTTGTCACGCTGGCGAAGGCGGCCGCGCCCATGGTGCCGTTCATCACGGAAAATATTTATCGCAACCTCGTCTGCTCAATCGATAAGGCCGCGCCCGAAAGCGTTCACCTTTGCGATTATCCGACAGCCGACGAAAAATTTATCGACGCCGAACTGGAAAAAAATATGGACGCCGTTTTAAAAATCGTCGTGCTCGGTCGTGCCGCTCGTAACGCTGCCAACATCAAAAACCGTCAGCCCGTCGAAAGATTAGTGGTCAGTGGTCAGGGGTCAGGGGTCAGTGGAGAAGCCCCTGAATCCCGACCCCTGAATCCAGACACCTTATTCGTGGAAATTATCGAAGACGAGCTGAACGTTAAGCGCGTCGAATTCCGCGACGACATGGGCGAATTCATAAAGTATAACATCAAGCCGAATTTCCGCGTGCTCGGAAAAAAAGTCGGCAAGCGCATGGGCGAAGTTCAAAAATCTTTGAGCAAGCTCGACGGACACGCCGCAAAGCTCGAACTCGACAAGACGGGCGAACTTAAACTCGACGATATAATTTTGACGGCGGAAGATATTGAAATTGTCGTCACGCAAAGCGAAGGTTTCAACTGCCAGAGCGAAGGCGACGTTTCAATCGCCCTTTCCACGACGCTCACGCCCGCGCTGATTGAAGAAGGCTTCGTCCGCGAAATTATCAGCAAGGTGCAAGTCATGCGCCGCGAAAGTGATTTTGAAGTCACCGACAGAATAAAAATTTTCGCCGCCGATAACGACAAGCTCGCCGAAATCATCAAACGCAACGCGCAAGAAATTCAAGCCGTCACGCTCGCCGACGAAATTATTTTTTCCGCGAACGCCGCCGCAAAAGTTTGGGACATCAACGGCGAAAAAATTTCCTTGGCCGTCGAAAGGATTTGACATGTTGAAAATTTTGGTTTGGGTTGTCTCCAATGACAGCAGATTTTTCAACGCCGCGATAAATATTTTGGAACGCCAAAACAACGGAGTTGAGCTCGTCGGCGTAACGGCAAACGCTCCGATTCAACTAAGCAAGAACGGGCGAACGATTCCGTTCATTCCTCTCGATAAGGTCAGCGATGGGGGGTATTATGACACTTTGCTTGTCGCCGGCGCGATGCCTGTCGGCATGAGTGAAATAACCAAAGCCGCCAAGCAACTCCACTTGCCCGAAGAAAAACTTTTGGGCGATTGGATTGTCACTTTTCCCGGCTTCACGCTCAAAAAATATCGTAAGCTGCAACGTTCGCGCCTGTCGATTTTCTCCAGGAATTGTTTCGCCGGCCTCATCAGCAACAAACTCGGCTTGCCGTTCCGTTCGCCGTTCATCAACATCACGATTACGGACGAAGATTTTGTTCGCTTCATGCGCTGCCCGCGCGTCTACATGGAAGAGGATTTGATTTTTTCTTTTAAAAGATACGACGACTGGGACGGCTACGAAATAGCAACTTTTAATTGCGGGAACGTGCCGATATTAATGAATCACTCTCCCGACTTCGACGAGGCGGTCAAGAAATGGAACGAGCGCAAGCAGAAAATTAATTGGTACAATATTTTCGTGACGATGATGACAAACAGCCCCGAAGTCTTGGAACAATTCGACGCGTTGCCTCACGGGAAAAAAATTTGCTTCGTGCCGTTCGAATCGGATTTGGATTCGGCGTTCTACGTGCCGCCCGAAATAACAAAAATTTTGGTGCCGCCCGAACCGAAGATAGAAAAAGAATTTTTGATTTGGGAAACCGTCAATCAATCCGTCATTCAAATGAAATTTTTTTACGACCCGTTCGACATGCTCCTTTACGGCAAAAAGACTCCGCTGTTTTAAATGTTAGGAGAAATTTTTATGCACAATGAATTTGGCTTCGTCCCGAAGATTTTGCTTTGCGGCAACGAGGCAGATTTTTTTTCGCGCGTCGGCGAACGCCCCTTTAAACTCGTCGGGCGCGCGAAAATTTCCGACAAAAATTTTGACTTCGTTAAAGACGGGAAAATTTTTTTCGGCGGCAAACTTCAAGACTTGCCCGCGCTGGCTGATTTTCTTCAGAGCGGCGCGGTCGATTATTTTCTTTTCACTGACCTGCGCGACTTTGCCGCCTTCCGCAACAACGCCTACAAGCGCGGCTACCTTTCGAGGCAAGTCGTCACGCTCGAAGAATTCAAAGCCTCGCCGAAAGATTTTCTCTACGACGTGGGCGCCGACGTCCGCCTGCTCAATCAGCTGAAAGATTCCGGCATAAAAACTTTGCTCGACGTGGACGCTTACTTTTCGCGCGGCAGAAATTTTACGAAACGCGTCAACGACTTCACGGAAATTGATGCAGTGTCCGAAAAAATTTTGCCGCCGATAACCGAAAATTTTTACACGCGCGTTTATAAAAATCTTGCGCAAGTCGGCTTCAAACACTACGACGCTGCACTTGTCATCGAACGCGAACCCGTCGCCTTTGAACAAATGCTCGTCTTGCTGGAAAATTTTTCCGACAAGATTATAACTTTCGCGCGGAAAGGCTCCGAACTTGAGCAACACATTTTTAAAACTGCGGACAGATTTGAAGAAGTTCTCGGCTTGCACGGCGGCGCGGTCGATTGGTATTTCATCACGCCAAAGGAGCCGCCCGAAAATTTTTGCGTCTACGTCGTCACGCACAAAAAAGTTGAACTCGACAACTTGCCCGAAGGCTACGAAATTATTCACGCCGGCCGCGCGGGCAATGAAGACCTCGGCTGCCTCGGCGACGACACCGGCGAAAACATCAGCCGTTTGAATCTTTACATCAACGAGCTGACCGCGCTTTATTGGGTGTGGAAAAATATCAGCAACACGGTCGTCGGCTTGGCTCATTATCGCAGATTTTTTACCGAATCGAACGACGAAAAATTTTCCTACGAAAAAATTTTGACCAAAGACGCCGCGCTGAAAATTTTGGAACGTTACGACATCATCGTTTCCGAAATTTATTGCGGCGGCCTCACGCAAAGAGAATTCGTCGTGAACGACTGCGGAGAAAATTTGGCGTCCTTCGGAGAGGCCGTCTTGCGCAAACACATCATGCAGGCGCAGCCCGATTACCTCGACGCCTTCGATTACGTGATGAACTCGTCGACGCTCTACAAGTGCAACATGTTCGTCACGCGCCAAAAAGTTTTCGACGCCTATTGTCGGTGGCTGTTCTCGTTTCTGATTGACGCTACGGAAGAAGCCGTGCAAAAAGCCGAATTACAAAATCGTTCGTGGTCGCCGCGAAGGTTGATGAGTTTCCTCGGCGAACGAATGTTGACGGTCTGGCTGATTAAAAATCGTCTGCGCATTAAGGAATTAAAAATCATGCAGGTCGACGGCTTATGACTAAAGAAAATTTTGACGTGACGGGCATGAGTTGTTCGGCGTGTTCGGCGCGCGTGGAAAAGGCCGTCGCAAAAATCGTCGGCGCGGAAAATGTCAGCGTCAATCTTTTGACGAACTCCATGCAAGTTAAATTCGACGAGGCAAAAATTTCTGTCGCGCAAATTATTGACGCCGTGATTAACGCGGGCTACGGTGCTTCGGTTAAAGGTGTCAGGGTTCAGGAGTCGGGGGTCAGGGAAGAACGAACGATAGACAAAGAAATTTCCGCGATGAAGTTTCGGCTCACGTGGTCGATAATTTTTTTGTTGCCGACGGTTTATATCGCCATGCACAACATGTTGCCGCTGCCCGTGCCGTCAATCGTCGCCGAACTTTTCGACGGGCGGGCAAATGCCGTGACGTTCGCCTTCGCGCAATTTTTGTTAATTTTGCCGATTATGTACCTCAACCGAAAATATTACGTCAACGGTTTCAAAAATCTTTTTCGCGGCGCACCGAACATGGACAGCTTGGTCGGGCTCGGCTCTATGGCGGCGGCGGCGTTCGGGGCGTTCGCTCTGTTCAGAATCGGGCAAGGGCTCGGCGCGGGAAATTTTTCTTTGGTCGACGAATACAGCCGCAATTTATATTTCGAGTCGGCGGGAATGATTGTGACGTTGATAACCGTCGGAAAATTTTTCGAGGCGCGCGCCAAAGGCAAAACTTCTCTGGCCGTGGAAAAATTGATGAACCTCGCGCCGAAGCAAGCAACCGTTCTTCGCGGCGGAAAAGAAATTACAATCGCGGTCGAGGATTTGATTGTCGGCGACGAAATTTTGGTTAAGCCCGGCGAAAGTTTTGCGGCGGACGGAATTATTTTGGACGGAGCCACGACGATTGACGAATCAGCCATAACCGGCGAAAGTTTGCCCGTCAACAAAACCGTCGGCGACAACGTGACGAGCGGCACGCTCAACAAAAGCGGCTTCGTAAAATTTCGGGCGGCGCGTGTCGGCGGCGAAACGACTATCAGCAAAATTATTTCGCTGGTCGAAGAGGCAAGCTCAAGCAAAGCACCGATTGCGAAGACGGCCGATAAGGTTGCAGGAATTTTTGTGCCTGCCGTGATTTTAATTTCTCTCGTCGCGGGAAGTGTTTGGCTCGTCGTCGGAGCGAGTGTCGAGTTTGCATTTTCCGTCGCCGTTTCCGTTTTGGTGATAAGCTGTCCGTGCGCGTTGGGTTTGGCGACGCCCGTCGCTATCATGGTCGGCACGGGCAAGGGCGCGGAGAACGGAATTTTAATCAAGTCGGGCGAGGCGTTGGAGACGGCGCACGCGATTGATGCCGTCGTCCTGGACAAGACCGGCACGCTCACCGAGGGCAAACCGTTCGTCACGGACATTTTGACTTGCGGCGTCGACAAAAAAAATTTTTTGCAAATTGCCGCCGCGCTCGAAAGTAAAAGTGAACACCCGCTGGCCGAAGCCGTCACGAATTTTGCCGCCGATAAAAAAATTTCAACGCCCGCCGCGGAAAATTTTCAAGCTGTCTTCGGCAAAGGCGTTCGCGCAAAAATTAACGGCGTCGAATATTTCGCGGGTAACGAAAATTTTTTGACGGAGCTTGGATTCAATCTGGAAAGTCTTCGCGAAAAAATTTCTTCGCTCGCTCAAGAAGGCAAGACGCCCATAATTTTTTCCGACGACAAAAAAATTTTGGGGATAATCGCGGCGGCCGACGTCGAGAAAAAAACTTCTGCGCAAGCCGTCAAAGAATTTGAAAATCTCGGCGTCGATGTTATCATGCTGACGGGCGACAACGAACGCACCGCGCGCGCAATCGCTCAACGCCTCGGCATAAAAAAAATTATCGCCGACGTTTTGCCCGAAAACAAAGCGCAGGCGATTGAAAATCTTCAAGCTCAAGGAAAAAAAGTTGCGATGATTGGCGACGGCATAAACGACGCGCCGGCTTTGGCGAAGGCGGACTTGGGCATTGCAATCGGCGCGGGCACCGACGTGGCAATCGAGAGCGCGGGCGCGGTTCTCGTACGAAACGATTTGCTCGACGCCGTGAGCGCGATTAAACTTTCTCGCGCCGTCATGAAAAACATAAAGCAAAATCTTTTTTGGGCGTTCTTCTACAACGTCATCTGCATTCCGCTTGCCGCAGGAATTTTTTATCCCGCGTTCGGTCTGAAACTTTCGCCGATGATTGGCGCGGCCGCAATGAGCATGTCGAGCGTTTGCGTCGTGCTCAACGCTTTGCGCTTAAGATATTTTAAAGTCGAACGCACAAAAAATTTTGACGCGGCTCCGAAAAATTTTGAAGTTCGCGTCGAAAATCTTTCAACGAAAATTTTTAAGGAGGAAACTCAAATGCAAACAACTTTTAAAGTCGACGGCATGATGTGCAAGCATTGCCAAAAACACGTTCACGACGCGCTGGCGAAAATGGACGGCGTGACCGATGTCGAAGTCAGCTTGGAAAAAAATTCGGCGACCGTCACTTCGACAAAAGAAATTTCCCTCGACGACTTCGCAAAAGTTATCGACGAGGCCGGCTACGAATTGGTCAGATAATATCGCGGCAAAAAAAATTTTCCTCCTGCAAAACGCGGGAGGATTTTTTTTTGGAAAATTTCTTACTGCAAAGCTTTCGCAAGCACGATGACGTTGTTTAACATTCTGTCGATGTAATCCGGTAAGTTTTCGGGCTTGGCCTCGCCCGTGACAATCGGGTCGAGTTCAAAAATTTTTGCGCCCGTTTCCCGCGCGATTGTCTCGGCAGCCTTCGGCGAATATTGCGGCTCCGTGAAAATTACTTTGACGGGCAACGAATTTATTTTTTCTATCGTCTCGGCAAGTTCTTGCGGCGTCGGCTCGGTGCCGGGTTCGCGTTCGATTACCGCCGCGATTTTCAAGCCGAACTCCGCCGCCAAATACGGGAACGCCTCGTGGAACGTCACGATTTCTTTGTTCGGCAGCATCGTCAGCGAAAGATGAATTTCGTCGCGCAAAGTCGTCAGCTCGTCCACGTAATCGAGCGTGTGTCGTTTGTAAGTGTCGGCGTGTTTCGGGTCGAGTTCGCAGAGCTTCGACGAAATATTTTTCACCTGCGCTATCGCGTAAGTTATGCTCAACCAAACGTGCGGATTCGGTTCGCCGTCCTCCATTATCGGAGTGATTTCGGGCGTGTCGCTCGCGTTGATGATTTTTAAATTCGGGCGCGCCTCGACGACTTTATCCAAAAAACTTTCCATGCCCAAACCGTTCACGACGAAGATGTCCGCCGTCTCCAAAAGTTTCATGTCTTCGGGCGTCAGCTGATAATCGTGCAAGCAGCCCGTTTGCGGCGGCGTCATGTTCACGACTTCCACGCCGCCCACGCCGCGCGTGATGTTCATCGTCTCAAGGTAAATCGGATAAAACGACGTGACGATTTTTAATTTGCCGTCGTCTTTTTTTTCTCCGCCGCAACCGACCAGCGCGAACGTCAAAATTATCAACGCAAGACTCAAAAATTTTTTCATGCGTTTAACCTCGATACTCTTCCGCCAATTTTTTGAACAGCGGCAAGGAACGTTCAATCGTCTCGGTTTTTATGCAGTACGCCGCGCGGAAGTAGCCGGGTGCTCCGAAGTCCGCGCCGGGCACGAGGAGCAAATCAAATTTTTTCGCGCGCTCGCAAAAGGCGTAATCGTCCGCCTCCAAAGCCTTCGGGAAAAGATAAAACGCGCCTTGAGGTTTGACGCACTCGAAACCCGCCGCGATTAATCCGTCGTACAAAATTTTTCCGTTGCGCTCGTAAGGCGTGATGTCGACAGATTTTCCCGCGCACTTGGCAACGACCAACTGCCACAGGCTCGGCGCGTTCACGTGAGTCAAAACTCTGGCCGCGCCCGCCACCGCTCCGAAAATTTTTTCAAAGTCGGCAACCTCGTCGGGCACGACGATATAACCGATGCGCTCGCCCGGCAACGAAAAACTTTTGCTGTAGGAGTAGCACACGAGAGTATTTTTGTAAAAGCTCGTGACCCACGGAACTTCGACGCCGTAAGCAAGTTCGCGATAAGGTTCGTCGCAGATCAAAAAAATTTCCCGCCCTTGAGCTTCCAAAATTTCCGTGAGCTTTTTTATCGTCTCGCGCGAATAAACTGCGCCGCTCGGATTGTTCGGAGAATTTATGATGACGGCTTTGGTTTTGTCGCTCAAAAGTTTTTGGAAGTCGTCGAAGTCAATTTGCCAATCTTCGGGGCGCGGCTTGACGACTTTTAATTTCGCGCCGACGGACTCGACGAAAACTTTGTACTCCGGGAAATACGGCGCAAAAGTTATGAACTCGTCGCCCGCCTCCGCCAAAGCTTTAAAGCAAATCGTAATCGCGGCGGCGGCTCCGCTCGTGACGAAAATATTTTTTCCCGCAAAGTTCGTGCCGAATCGTTGATTGATTGAGGCCGCCAAAGTTTCGCGGACGTTGGGATTGCCGGGTGCCACCGTGTAACCGTGAACCGCCGACGGCTCAAAAGTTTTTAAAATTTCAATCGCCGCGTCACGAACAAAATCGGGCGTCGGGACATTCGGGTTGCCCAAGCTGAAGTCGAAAATATTTTCTTCGCCGACCTCGGCCGCCCGCTTCCGCCCGAATTCAAAAATTGTTCGGATTGTGGATTTCTTCGTGCCAAGTTCATACATTTTGGCAGAGACCATTTAAATCACTCCTCATAAAAGTTTTGTCTGCCGTTTTGAGCGCAAATTATATCATTTCAGTTTGACTTTGGCAACGTGACGATAAGCAGCGCATTGAACAAAAGCCCGCGCGAAAAAAATTTTCCCTCAAGCGTTTTGCCTGAGGGTTTTAAATTTTGGGGGTTGTGGTAAGGAAAGGTTGAACGATGAAAAATTATCCGCGAGTTTTGCCGCCCGCGACGTTGTAAGTCACTCCGTGAATGTACGACGCTCTGTCGCTGGCAAGGAAGACAACCGCGTCTGCCACTTCGGAAAGTTTTCCGCTGCGTCCGAGCGGCGTGGTCTTGGTCGAGCTGTAACCTTTGCGCAAATCGTCAACGGTGATTCCGCGCGTGTAAGCAAGAGCCTCTTCATAAGCGAGTGTGCGAAGACCCGTTGCCTCCATGATGCCGGGAGCCATTCCGACGACGCGAATGTTGTACTTGCCGAGCTCTTTTGCCCAGCTGCGCGTGAAGCTGTTGACGGCGTTTTTCGTGGCGGCGTAAATGCTTTGACCTTCGGAGCCTTCGAGACCCGATTCGCTGCTCATGTTGATGATGACACCGCCGCCCGTCTTAACCATTTCGTGGCCGACGGCCTGCGCGACGAGGTAAACGCCTTTGATGTTGACGCCCGTAACTTTGTCGTAAATTTTTTCGTTGAGTTCGTATTTGCCGTGAGGATCTTTCGGGTCGATGAGCAAGCACGGAATGTTAATGCCCGCGTTGTTAACGAGGATATCAATCTTGCCGAATGTGTCGAGCGCGGTCTTAACCATTGCTTCGACGCTTGCCGCCTCACAAACGTTCGTGATGACGTATTTAACTTTGCCGCTGTTCTCCGTGATATTGAATTCGGGTTCGTTCGGGTTGAGGTCGCAGACGACGACATTTGCGCCGTTGTCGAGGAAGGCTTGAGCGACAGCTTTGCCGATACCGCTGGCCGCACCCGTGACGATTGCCGTCTTGCCTTTGAGGCCGAGCCACGAGCCGTCCGCAACTTTTTTGTCTTCGGGCTTGAAAATTTCGATCATGTCGCCCGCTTTGATTTCGGGAACAGGTTTGCTTTCCACGTGAACGGAGCCTTCGAGGAGCTCGCCTTCGCCGCCGTCAAATTTAATCGTGATGTGTCCGAGGTTCATCAAATTTTTCTGAACTTCCGAGCCGACCTTGACGATTTTAAATTCCGTGCCCGCGATTTTGTAAATGTCGCCGGGTTTAATCATGCCCGTCAGTTCGTTGCCGGTGTGCATGACGCAAGCGTCGCGCAGTTCGGGAAGAGCCATTGCCTCGTCGAACATAATGATCATATTTGCCGCCGCGATAAAGTCTTTAACTTGTCCGCCGAGTTCGACGACTTTACTTGAATAAATCTTTTCCGCCATTGTATAATTACCTGCCTTTATATTTTTTTCGGCGAGCGTCGAAAGTGCGCCCGCCTATATTTTTTTTCTGTGATTATGATTCGTAGAGACCGAAGCTTGCGAGCCACGCGAGAATAACGGAGACAGGGCCTGTGATAAATCTTGAATACAAAACGGAAGGCACGCCGACTTCGACGGTTTCCGCTTCCGCTTCAGCCAAGCCGAGACCGACAGGCACGAAGTCGCAGGCGCACTGCGCGTTGATGGCGAACAGCGCGGGCAATGCCAAATGCGGCGGAATGTTTCCTTCGCCGATTTGCACGCCGATAAGAACACCGATAACTTGAGCGATAACCGCGCCAGGTCCGAGGAACGGCGACAAGAGCGGGAACGAACAGATACAAGCCAAGATAACGAGGCCGACGATGTTGCCCGCAAGAGGCGAGAGCAAGTTGGCGATAACGTCGCCGATGCCCGTGCCGAGGATAACGCCGATTAACATTGAAACAAACGCCATGAACGGAAGAATCGTGCGGATAATCGTGTTAATCGAATCGCGGCCGGCTTGATAGAAGACGCTGACGATACCGCCAATAAAAAAAGACCTATTGTCTGCCTGATATTGCAGAAAACGCTCCGACAAGTTACAATGGTGATGTTGAATCAACCAAGCCTGTCGAGGCGTCTTCGCGTTCATTGTAACGTTTCGCAGGTTGTTTGTCAAAAGTTGGAGGCGTTACCATGAAACACAAAGAAAAACTTTTCGAGCTGTTGCGCGGCTGCGTTGAGACTCCGCAGGAATCGTTCGCCGTCGAAGAAATGATTCGCAAGATTGATGGCAACATGCCGACGATTGAAGTTGTCGACGAGACGCATCAGAAGTTCAACGGCGTTGTCTATTGCATGAGCCGCGCACCGCGAATGGAAGGGCGATATTTCAAGCTGTTGAGCCTTCATCGTATGGTGTGGACTTGCTACAACGGCGAAATTCCCGACGGTTACGACATTCACCATAAAGACTTCGACAAGAACAACAACGACATATCGAACTTGGAGGCGTTGCCAAAAGCAGTGCACATGCGACTTCATGCGCGGCAAAACGGCTTGAAGACCCGCAAGAATCGCGGCAAGTTTATCTGCGTGAATTGCGGGCGCGAATACGAAGCCGCCGATAACGGGCACAATCTTTACTGCTCGAAAAAATGCCTCGAAGCTTATAAAAAATTTGTCTTGTATGCGGAAACGCGGACTTGTGCACATTGCGGCAAGGAATTTTCGGCGTATAAGTATGGTCACCAAAAATTTTGCTGTTACGAATGCTCCATCGAATTCCGCCGCAGTCGATGACGACGACCAAAATTTCATCGTCGGGTACGCGCGTTTTGAATCCGTCGACGAGTTCGCAGCCCGTCATTTCCGCGAGGCGTTGAGCGACTTGGGACATGACGCCGCCCGTGATGTTGACGACTTTATTTCTTTTGCCGTCGGGGATAAGTGTCAGCGGGCCGCCGAAACCGCCGCTGCCCGCCTTAACGACAACCGCTTTATAATCAGCCATTTTAAATCCTCCTCACGCCGTCTTGAGCGTCTTGCTCAACGAAATGCCCTGCTGTTTTTGAACGTAAGCCGTGCAGAAGTCCGTGACCCAGCCGCGCAGGAAGTTAATCACGATACCGATAAGCAAGTAGCGAAGAGCCAAGTCAATGTGATTTAAGCCGAGCGTCGTGATTCCGTTGGCGACGCCGAGATAAACGAACAATTCGCCGGGGTTGATGTGCGGGAACATGCCGTTGAGCGTGTGGCACGAACCGGAAGCACTTGCATAATAGGACGGCTTGTAGAATTCGGGCAGGAACTTGCCGAGCGAAAGTGTCATCGGGTTGCAGAAAAAGAACGTTCCGATAACGGGCAGGACGATGTAGCGCGAAAGGAGATTGCCCGCGCAGACGCCCGCAAAAAAAAATCGACTACTTAACAGCCGATTGTTGCTGAAAACGCTCCGATAAGCTACAATGACATTGCTAAACCGTCACGAGCCTGTCGGGGCGTTTCCGTTTGCATTGTAACGTTTCGGCGGCTCTTTGTCAAAAATTTTGGAGGCGATAGCATGAAGGACAAAGAAAAAATTTTCAAGCTGTTGCGCGAGTCTGTCGAGACACCCCAAGAATCTTTCGCCGTCGAAGAAATGATTCGCAAGGTCGAAGGTATCATGCCGCCGATTGAAACCGTCAGCGCGACGCAGAAAAAATTCGGCGGATTGAAATTTTACAAGGGCGTCGGCAAAAATTTCTGTTGCGCAATCAGCATTCACAGATTCGTTTGGACGTACTTTAACGGCGAAATTCCCGAAGGTTACGACGTTCATCACCGCGACTTCAATCACGATAACAACGACATTGCAAATCTTGAACTCGTCACGAAAGAAGAGCACAAAAAAATTCACACGGCAATCAAATCGAAACGCAAGCCCAATAAAAAATCGAAATTCACTTGCGCGGTCTGCGGTCGAGAGTACGAATCCGCCAATCGTGGCAACAACTCCTATTGCTCTGCTAAGTGCAAAAGAATTGCTGAACGTGCCCGCGTTGCCGAAATTAAAATCTGCGCGGTTTGTGGCAAAGAATTCACGACGAGCGAGGACGCAAAATTTTGTTCGCGTAAATGTATCGGCGAATATCTCAAGCGACAGGAAGTCAAGACTTGTCCCGTTTGCGGCAAAATTTTTTCGGACGCCGTGAGCAAACATCGTAAACATTGTTCGCCCGAATGCGCCGCCGCCGCTTTGAGACGCCGCGAAATACGCGCGTGCCTTCATTGCGGCAAGGAGTTTTCTGCGCAAAGCAATCGCACACAAAAATTCTGTTCGCGGCAATGTTTTTACGGACACAGACGAGCAAATTTCTCCGACGGTGCCCGTGCGCGAAAGTGATTCAATCGCTTGCCGCCCGAATTCGCCCATCCAAACCAAATTGGAAGATTTTACGGGCGCGCCGATTCCGACGAGGCCGATGTCGAGTTTCTTCCAGAAGTCGGAAATTTTTTCGTAGTTGGCGTCTTGAACGATTGCATTTCTGATTTCCGCCGTGCGAGTGATGACGGGCGCGTAAATGTAATGGCAACGCCCGCCGAACGCCCGCGCGAGTTCGTAGCAGAGTGTGTTGACGTGGAATTCGCTGTCGATATTTTCGGGGCCGCCGTCGAGCGGAACAAAATCCGAATCAATCTTTGGAACTTTTGAGTTTTGCGCGTGGCGAGTGAGTTCTCTAATCGACGTGCCCCACGCCAGCCCGATAACTTGTTTGTCGGCGACGATGCGGCGCAGAAGTTGGAGACCCGCGCGACCCATTGCCTGCTTGACGGCGAGGAGGTCGTAGCTGCGCGGAACGATAAAACATTCCTTGAGCCCGAAACGTTTTTCCATTGCCGATTCAATGTCCTCAAAATTTTCGTTGGCAACGGTTATGGTGACGATTCCTTGGTCGAGAGCACGCTTGAGGTGTTTGCTTATCGTCGTGCGCTCCACGCCGAGGCGTTTTGCGATTTCGGTTTGCTTCATGTGTTCGAGGTAGTACATCGTCGAGACTTTGATTAAAATCCTGCGCTCAACCGGTGTCATGTAATTTCCTCCTCCCGAAAAAATTTTTTTATCCTATGTTGGCGCGATTGTAAAAGAATTTTTGTGGCGCGGCAAGACTTTTGCGACGATTGAAGGCGATTTCGGCTCAAAAAAATAAAAATCGCCAAGGCATTGTCACATTTGAGCAACTCACGGCGATTTTGAATTTTTCTGTAATTGTCTGTCACACACACGCGCCGCGCGGAAAATTTTTTGTAAAAGTTTTCGGGCTTTGATATAATGGCGCAAAAAAATTTTGGAGGATTTTTTATGAAAGTAGCCTTGGCAAAACAGATGCACGAGATAGACAAAAGCGCGGTCGAAGAATACGGCTTGCCCGAACTTTCGTTGATGGAGAGCGCGGGTCATCGTGTCTTCGAGGCAATGAAAAAATTTTTTGGCAACGTCAACAAAAAAAGTATTTGCGTTTTGGCGGGTATCGGCAACAACGGCGGCGACGCATTGGTGGCGGCCAGGTATCTGTCGAACGCGGGCGCGCGCGTGAGAATTTTTTTGATTGGTAACAAAGACCACCGCACGCAATCGCTCAAAGTCCAGATGAAAATTTTGCGCGGCATGGGCGTCGAACTTCAACACATCGAAGGCGAGAGAGATTGGGAACGTTTGCAAATCACGTTGAAATTTTCGGACGCAATCGTCGACGGGATTTTAGGCACGGGCTTCAGCGGTCAACTTCGCCCCGGAGCTTCGCGTTTGATTCGGCTCGCCAACACCGCAAAAAAATTTATCATCGCGATTGATATTCCGTCGGGCGTGGACGCGGACAGCGGCGCGGTCGGCGAATCGGCCATTCAAGCGGACTGCACCGTTGCACTCGGCTTGCCCAAGGTCGGCCATTACATTTGCCCCGGCGCGTCTCACGTCGGAAAATTTGTGATCGACAATATCGGGCTGCCCGCCGAACTTTTGAGCGACGAAATTCATCAAACGCTCGTCGACGACGAACTTGCTTTAACTTTTTTGCCCACCCGCCCGAAAGATTCTCACAAAGGAACTTGCGGAAAAATTTTAATCGTGGCAGGTTCGCGCGGCATGACGGGCGCGGCGTCGTTGGCGGCAATGAGCGCAATGAAAGTCGGCGCGGGTCTCGTTACGTTGGCGGTGCCCGAAAGTTTGAATCCGATTTACGAAATGAAATTGACCGAAGTGATGACGGCTCCGCTCGACGAAGTGAAGCAGGGGATAATCGGCGGCGACAAAGCCTCGGAAAAAATTTTGGACTTGGCGGAAAAAGCCGACGCAATTTTAATCGGGCCGGGGCTCGGTCGTGAGCGCGAAACTCAAGCCTTGGTGAAAAAAATCGTCGCGGAAGTCGACAAGCCGTTAATCCTCGACGCCGACGCAATTTATCCGTTCAACGCAAAAGCCGACGAGCTCAAAGCTTGCAAACAAATTCCAATCCTCACGCCGCACCTCGGAGAACTTGCTGCGTTGCTCAACATTCCCGTTGAAAAACTTCGCGGCTCGCTCGTCTCTGAAGTTCGTCGCGTCGCTCAAGAATATCGCGCGATAATCGTCGCCAAATGCGAAGTGACAATCATCGGCTACCCGAACGGAGAAATTTTTATCTCGACGCTGGGCAACAGCGCAATGGCTTCGGGCGGTTGCGGAGATGTTTTGGCGGGCGCGATTGCCGGCTTAATGAAACAAACGCCTTTCGCGCCGCTGACGGGCGTTTGGCTCCAGGGCACCGCAGGAAATTTCGCGGCAGAAAAAAATGCGGAAGGTCTAATCGCCTCGGACGTGATGAACTTTTTGCCCGCCGCCTTAAAAAAACTTCGCAGCATCGGCTACAAAAATTCTTAAAAAGAATCGCCTCTCGACACGGGAGGCTTTTTTTATCGAAAGACACGCCGACCATTTTTGCAACGCCCCCGCGTGGTGTCTTTTCTCTTTGCTACTTTCTCTTTGGACACGCAAAGAGAAAGTAGATTCTTCAACTCAAAAAATATTTTTACGCTCAATCGAAGCGGGAGCCGAAAAAAATTTATCAAACTCGGAACAACTCCGCGCAAAACACGAACGATTTGAACATGAAACAATAATGAATTCCCATTGCTCAAAGTTGAGGTCTCTGCTACAATACAATCAACGCAAGGAAGCGCAGCAAGATCCAACGGGAACCCCTAAAAGGAGTTGTTCAACATGAAACGTGCCTACAAGATTAAAACTATAAACAATAAAATCGCGGCGTGCGCCGAAAATAATTTTGAGGCGACGCGCGCGAAGGAAGTTTCTTTCATCATGGTTGCCAAAGGCGTGCTCGGATTCAGAGAGAGCGCGCACATCATAAAGGTCGCCGAAGACACCGGCTGTTCAATCAGCATCGCGTCGGGCAAAAAATTCGGAACCACCAAAAGTATTCTCTCATTTGTCAACCTTGGAATCATGCCCGGCAAAAGTTTGGTGCTCAACATAAAAGGCGAGCGCAACGAAGAGGCCTTCCGCGAAGTGTCAAAAATTATCGGCGGCGAAACGGACGGCAACAGCTGATGAATTTGCATTTACCTTAACCCACCCACTCATAGAAACCCACTTGAAAAAAAGCCTTCGACCAAAATGTCGAAGGTTAATTTTTTATTTGGTCGTCGGCTTGTCGGTCTCGGCGATATATTTTCTTGCCGCGTCGACGACAGATTTTTTCAGCTCAAGAATCGGAATGTTTTTGACTTGAGCTCCCGCAACGTTTTGATGGCCGCCGCCGCCGAATTTTTCCATGATGACTTGAACGTTTAAATCGCCGCTCGAACGCGCGCTTATTCCAATCATGTCGTTTTTCATTTGGAAAAGGATAATCGTCATGCGCACGCCCTCGACGCGCAAAAGTCCGTCGGCCGCCTGCCCCGCGATTGCCTGAACGTTCGGGATAAGATTTTCGATGTAAGAGACGACGAGCCCGCCCTCGTAATATTCCGATTGCGCTTTCGTCTTGGCGAGGGAAACGGTCGTCTCGTAATCCGACTTGAAAAGATAATTCACGACGACGGGGTCTGCGCCGCTCCTGCGAAGGTAAGCCGCCGCCTCGAAAGTCCTTGCGCCCGCCTGCACGGAAAAATTTTTTGTGTCGACGACGATGCCCGAATAAAGCGCGGTCGCCGCCAATTTCCCGATACGGATTTTTTCGTCGAAGTACATTAAAAGTTCCGTGACCATTTCGCACGTCGAAGAAGAGCCCGGCTCAAGATAACTTATCGCGGGATTTTTAATCGTGTTCTCACTGCGGCGGTGGTGGTCGATGACGACGATTTTTTTTATCTTGTCGAGGAGCGCGGGCGCGGCCACAAGATTCGGAATGAACGTGTCGACGACGACCAACATCGGCTCAAGGGAAGAAGAAATCGAAACTTCATTTGCGCTGACGAACAAATCTTTGTAAGCGTCGTCCTTTTCCAGAAGGTCAACAATTTTTTCCACGCTGTCGAGCCAATTGCTCAAGACGATATGCGCGGGCTTGTCCAAACTCCTTGCCATGAGCGCGACGCCGACCGCCGCGCCGAATGCGTCGTAGTCTTCGCGGGTGTGCCCCATGATAAAAATTTCGTCGGCGGCCTTCATCGTGTCGCGAATCGAATGGCTCATGACGCGGGCTTTGACTCGCGTGTTGCGTTCGACGGCCTTTGCTCTTCCGCCGAAGAATTGCATTTTGTCTTTGACGTTGACGGCCGCTTGGTCTCCGCCGCGCGCCAGTGCCAAATTCAAACCGGCTTGAGCTTTGGTGTCCAGTTCGCTCATCGTCTGTTCGACGGAAGATTTTTCCGCGACGGACGCGCCGATTGATAAAGTCACGGGCAGTTGATTTTTGTTGACGAGCTGACGAACTTTATCCAGCACGATAAATTTTTGTTCGATTGCAATTTCCAAGGCGCGTTGCTCAAGCAAGACGAGAAACAAATCGTCCGACACGCGCCGCGTGAAGCCCGCCAAAGACTCGACCCACTTTTCCAAAAGTTCGCTGACAGAAAGCATGAGCGAAGTTTTTTCCGCCTCGGTGAGCCCTTGCGTTACTTCGTCGTAGTTGTCGATTTGCACGTAGAGAAGTGCCGTGCGGCTCCGTTCATACTCAATCTTTAAATCTTCGTAAGGCGTCGTCTCCCGCGCGAAGAGCACGACCATCCGCGAATAATCTGCGTTGGCTTGAAGGTGGCGATACTTAACCAAGAAGTGCCGATAAAATTCTTCGGGCGCGCCGTCCGCGTTCTTGCGTCGACGAAGTGATTTAACTCGATACTCGCCCTCGCCCGCAGAATTTTTTTCTTCGGTGTCGGCTGTCGAAAAAATTTCTTTGGGCAAAAGTCCTTCCCAAAATTCTTCGACGTCCATGCCCTGCTGCGGAGCGACTTCGGCAAAGTCCTGCATGATTGAGTTGCACCACTGAAGCCGCCGCTCTCCGTCGGCGACGAGAATTCCTTCGGGCAACTTCGTCATCGCATAATACATCATGTCGTTGAAGTTACCGATAACATTTTCTGCGTACTCTTTAAATCTTTTTTCGCGTTCGCGTCGACGGACAACGGCGAACCAAACTAACAGAGCCCAAACCAAAAGAGCCATCACGCCCAAAATTTTGTTGTATTGCGAGAGCGTAACGACCATGACCGCCATGACCGCCAAATTTATCACCGAGTCCGGCCACGCGGATAAAATTCTCGGCACTTCATCATCTCCCTAATCTTTAAAAAATTTTTTCCGATAATCGAAAAGCATATCGACCAAACCCGTTATCGCCAAGAGTTGCAAGAAGAACATGTTCAGCACGAAAATCACGTAAAGAAACCGCCGCAAAAATTTTGAAACTTTATATCTGTCGAAGACGGCCGACAGCAGAGAAAATCCTTGAACGAGCCCGACGAGCGCAGAGACAACCAGCAAGTTCAAAGTTATTTCGTAAATTTCCGTCCAGCCGCGCGTGAAGCCCCAATACATTCCCAGCCCGCCGATTATCGCCGTGTAAAAAAATATCGGTGGAAATCTCCATTCGGCGAACGGCGGCATCGTCGGCAACTTGAGCTGAAGTTTCGGGAAAATCCATTTCGCCGTGAACCAAACCGCCAAAGAATTTATCAGCGCGCTCAACATGATGAGCGTCGGCAAGAGGAACGTAAAAGTTTTCAAGGCCGGCTCGACTTGAGTTTTCGCCTCGTTGATTCGCGCTTTATCGACGCCCATTGATTCGTACATTGCAAAGGATTCGTTGAAAGATTCGCGCACCATTTCTATTTGCTCGTCGATTAAGTTCACGTCCATGACGGCAAGCAAAAGTCCGAGCGTCAAAACTTGCGCGGCGGACGCGACGATTAGCGTAGACAAAAAAATTTTCACCGCGCCGAAATTTTTTCTCACGCACCAACCGAGCGCAACGCCGCACGCTCCGAAACTCAACGCAAGCCGCGCCGCAAGAATCGGGCTGATTAAAATCGACAACAAAATAAACGTGACGACCAGCGCAGTCAAACCTTTGCCGGCTCCTTGACGCGTCGTCAAAACCGCAAGCGGCACCGCACAAAAAAATTCCGCGAACATGCCGAGAATCGGAACGTAAACCGTGACCAGCCCGATTATCACCGTTATCGCGACCAGCAGGCCGCCCTCGATTGTCGGCGTGACACTTCTTCCCATTAATTTTCCTCCGAAAAAAATTTTACGCATTATACCAGACGCCAAAAACTTTTACCAGAGTTAAACGCGTTTCAAAAATTCCTTTCTCGTGATACAATTCGTTCGCAAAAAATTTTTGGGAGTGATTGCTTTGAACGGTGCGCAAGATGAATTGAAAAAAATTTTGGCGGCGATAAATTCTCGTGACGAGAAAAATTTTTCTGCCCGCGTCGACTTGAAAAATTTTATGGACATTGCCTACGACGAGACGACCGAAGTCCTCGCAAAAAATTGTTCCGCCTTCCACGAGCTTTACCCGAAAGATTTATTTTTTAAATTCGGCTCAAGAATTTTGCGGCTCTACAACGAAAAATTTCGCGGCGTGCACCTCGGCCTGATTGAAAAAGTCATCGCCGCTTACTTCGACGGCAGCTTCAAGGACGCAAAAAATTTTTCCTCGACGCCGATAAAATTTCTGGCCGCCGAACTCGACAGGTTGCTCCGTGCCGTTCACGCCGAATTCGGCGAAGAAAAAATTTCGGGCGACAAAAATTTTCTTGCGGTTAAAATGGTCGGCGACGGCTCAAGCTACGGGCGAATGATTGACACGTTGA
>CAMJQS010000008.1 GCA_946408105.1 uncultured Selenomonadales bacterium
AGGCGACAAGTGCTGTCACTTTGACGGAGACGGGATTTTCTTTAAAGCCGAACGATAACGACGGCGGCTTAAAACTTACCTTAACCGACAGTAAAGGCGCGACCCTTTTTGACGGCGAACTGAACGTAACCAACGGCACAATTTCTTTCGACACGACCACGCAGAAATTTTCTTTCACCGAAGGCACCAACGTTTCCATTTCTCTTGAAGACGGCGCGCGGGAATATAATTTTAAAGTTGTCAACGCAGACGCAAGCTTCAAAGTTGAGGCGGACGGCGCGGGCAATTTCAAAATCACGCCCGACACGGGCGACGGCTCCCTTGACATTACGATTAAACAGGGCGACCAAACAATTTTTTACAACAATATTTCCGTCACGGGCGGCTCCATTACAATCGGCAACATGGGGCAGACAATCGGCTTGACCGAGGGCGCGACGGCTTCTATAACTTTAGGCAATTACACTCTCGACGTGACGGCGACCGCCGACGCGAGCTTCGGGCTTGGCGTTTTAAGCGACGGCACCATTGCAATCACGCCGCATGAAAACGACGGCGCACTCGACCTCACCATTAAGCGCGGCACCGAAGAAATTTTCAGCAACACAATCAGCGTTAGCGGCGGCACCATAACTTTCAATCCGTCAACGCAGCTGATGACTTTGACGGACGGCACGGCGGTTTCATTGGTGTTCGGCGATTATGAACTCACTGCCACCGCCGACGGCGACGCCTCAAGCCAAATTTCTTTCACGAGCGACGGAATCACAATCGCGCCGCAGACAGACGACGGCAAATTGAAACTCACACTTACCGGCACTTCAAGCGGCTCTTTGTCTGCCGACATCGAAGTTTTAAGCGGCTCATTCATTTTGGGCGAAGGCGGCGCGTTGACCGTTGCAAAAGGTACCGAACTGCAAATTAAATTCTCCGACGACTACATCATCAATTTCAAGGCGACGAACGAGGCGGGCGGCTCCCTTACCCTCGGCGCGGACGGAATTACTTTCGCGCCCAACGATGAAGACGGCGGCTTGGAACTTACCGTCAAACGCGGCAATGATTCGCGCACGGCTTCCCTCGACGTAACAGGCTCCGTCACTTACAAACTTGACGGCACAATCTCTCTGGCGAAGGGTACCGTTGTTAAAAATGTTTTCGACGACGGAAATATCTTGACGATAGAGGCGAAGACCGACGCAAGCGGCACAATCACTTTTAATCCGCAAACAGGCTTGACTGTCACGCCCTCGAAGCCAAAAGCACTCAACGTTTCCTTGACGACGGACGATATAGAAGTTGTCAAAATCACGTCAATCAAAGGCTCAATCACTTACCAAAACGGAATTGTCACGGCTACAGACGGCACGAAGGCTCGTATCACATATTATTTCGGTTGGAAATCTGATTTGTACACCAAAGGCGGCACTGCCTCCTTGCAATTCACGACGGACAAAACTGTCTACACCGCAAACGAAGGCGCAAACTTTGTTATCGATTATCTCGACGGCACGACGGCGGAAATTCAAAACGGCACCTACAGCGACATTTACGCTACCGAAACTACAGAGGCGATAGAACTTGTGTCCGTAGGCTCGACTTACAGGAGCAATGACGATGAACAAGTCATCACGCTGGAGAAGGCGGGCGACTATACACTTAACGGCATTGACATCACCACGAGCGAAGACAGTACTCAAGTTCTGATGCCCGATTATGATACCGTTCAATTTGCGGCGGACGCGGGCATTACAGTTTCAGCGACGGAGGATAAAGGCTTCCGATTTGGAATTGGCGACGGCGGCACGATTACCATAACCACGACTGAAAGCGGCGATTTCGGAGTCAGCAGCGGCTCCATTACTTTCGGCGACGGACAAGCTGTCATTGCTAAAGGTACGACAATTTCATTGACGACGGGCGAGCGGGTTGTTACCTTCACGGTCAATAAAGACATATATGTATCGTCAAAAATCGAAGATGCTATTTATTATTTAACGCTCGATGAGGCGACCGCTGATGTTACCATTGCTCAAGACGGGCAAACGGTTTTAAGTGGCGAAATGGTAATCGACGGCGTGTTCAGCTACAACCCAAACGGCGGCACTTTCGGCTTGACGGGCGCGAACTCTTCACACGGCGACGGCAACAATACCTCGTTCCAATTCACGGCGGAAGGACCAACCGGCACTTACACTTTCAAGGCGGAAACAAACGACACGACCGTTGTATTTATCCCGACATTCAGCGACGGCAAATTTGAGCTCAACTTCCCGAACGAAAACAAAAACTCGATGAAGTTCACCGTCAGCAAAGACGAGCAAACGGTCTTTGAAAACAACGTCGTCATCAACGGCACGGTCGGCTTCGACACCGCCAATCAAGAACTTTCCTTGACTAAAGACACTGTCTTGACACTTACGCAGGGCGATAACGCGATAGAAATTACTGCACTGGGCGACGCGGGCGGCAAGTTGAATATAGTTGACGGCGGCTTGAGATTTGCTCCGAACACAGGCGACGGCGAGCTCGAATTGAATTTCGTTTCTGCTAACCGCAAAGCAAACGTAAACGTCGAAGGCGCGATTGTCTTGGGCGAAAACGGAAAAATTTCACTCGAAGAGGACACCGTTGTCAATTTCACTTGGCCGGATGACGGCACCAACCTCAAATTGACTTCCGCAGGTTCGACGGGTTCAATCGGCTTGGACGAAAAGGGAATCAAAATCACTTCCGAAGACGAAAACCTTACCATTGACTTGACGACCGCAACGGGCTACTCAACGACGGTTTCAAGTATTCAAGGCACCATTTACTACAACGCGGGCTCCGTTATAATTGAGGAAGGCACCTCCCTCACGGGCACGGGCTCAATCAACGGACAAGCTGTTGATGTGACGTTGGAAGCGCAGGGCGGCGACGGTTCTCTTACTTTCGGCGCGACAGGCATGACTTACGCCGCAGGCACGGGCGCGCTTAAAGTCACCTTAACATCCTCAAGCGGCGAGGAAAGCACTTTCACGGTCAACAGCGGCTCCGTATTTATCGGCAGCAGCACTTTCAAAATCGCAGAAGGCACCGACCTTGCAACCGACCTCAAAGACTTTGTTCCCGCGCTTTACTTCACGACGAGCGAGGCGGGCACTTACACGATTAACGGGCAGACGATTGAAACGACCGCCGAAAATATTTCCATGACGGCGACCGATGATTATATGACGTTCGTGACGAGCGACGACGTTGTTAAATACAACGGAATGAATTTCGCGGGCGCGGGCAATGTCAGCCTTTCAAGCGGCGGCGTTGTTTTGGGCGCGGGCGTCGTGGCCGACGGTTTCGGCAAAGATAAAATGTTCATCTTGGCGGAGGCGGGCAACGTCACGGCCGACGCGAGAATTTTTGAATTGACTGAAGACGTTTCGACGGGTATCAGCGTCACGGGCGCGGAAGACGGATTTATTTTCAGCCGCATTAATACCGAAGAAAGCGAAGCACGATTCGACGACCCCGACCCCGCAAACGTCGGCAAAATTTTCACGGAAGAATTTTTCCTCACCAACGACGACTCTTATCGAATTCAAACGGACTTGCTCGGCTTGCAAAAAATTATCGGCGTCTCGGCTCCTTCCACCGTCAATGCCGACGCGACCTTCGGCGAAGATGATACTTATTCCATATTCGATATCGTCACCGAATCCGAAGGCACTTTCAATATTGCCGATAAATCGTACTCAATCAGCGGCGACGACGAAGTTGAGATTAAGGCGCGTTATGAAGACGGGAAAGCTTCTGTCTTGTCTTTCAATGATTTAAACGGCACTGTCAGCGGCGATTTCACCGAGTATGAAGTTTCTATCAACGGCTCCGCCTCTGCCGTGCAACCCGTCGACGATACAAATATTTCAATCGCAGCGGACGAAAACGGCTTTGAAATTTCGGGTCTCGACGACGGCGCACTTTTGAGCGTTTCCGCTAAAGATTCTTACGTCGTCAACAGCACGACGATTAACGCCAACGCGGGCGATTACATTGCCGGTAACGGCGAAAATTCCGCTTACCTTTTGGCAATGAACAACGACACAATCGTAACCGGCACCGAGTCTGACGATTACATTGGCAATCACGGCACCAACGTCACGATTAACGCGCTCGGCGGCAACGATACCGTAATAAATTACGGCGCAAGCAACGTGACAATAAACGGCGACGCGGACAACGATATTATTTTGAATGCCGCTCGTCTCGATGCTCAAACGCGCGAAGTTGTAGAAAGTCCCGATAACGTTGTAATAAACGGCGGCGCGGGCAAAGATATCATTTCCAACGAAGGCTCCAACGTTACAATCAACGGCGGCGAAGGCGACAATAAAATAAGCCTTTCGGGCGCAAGCGAAGTAATTCTTCTCAAAGGTCGTACCACAGTCGAAGGATTCAATATGGGCTTTGGCGACGGCTCCGACACGATTTACATTGAGAGCGAAAACGACCCCGCAGGCGTCGAATTCTTAGACGACGGCTTGACATTCGGCAACGACACCGCCAGCTTGACACTCAGCGACGTGACCACCACCGCAAAAGTAAATCTCTTCCACGAGAACAGAGACATGTTGAATAAGGGCGTGTTCATCGGGCAAGGTGAATGGTACGAAGTCGAGGAGTCCGATTTGACCGTCGACGCGGGCGAAGAAGTTTATTTCGTGGGCACCGCCGCCACCCCCAAAGCAGGTGTGGACTTCAGCGGCATAAGCGGCGACGTCAATGTAACTATGGACACCGCCTACATTGACAGCGAAGAATATGTAGAAGGAACTCCGTTCTGGGTTAATGGCGTGTATTCGCTCAAAGGCGGCGCGGGCTTAACGACAATCACCGGCTCGAATTTGGACGATACGATTATCAGCGGCAGTGGCGAAACCACAATCAACGCACGCGGCGGCGACGATTTAATTTCTTTGAGCGGAAGCGCGGCTCTCGTCAACTACGCGGAAGGCGACGGCAACGACACAATCGTTGGTTTCGATTCAAGCTCCACACTTTCAGTCGGCGACAACATATACGCCACGCAAGTGAGCGGCAACGATTTAATTATCACTGTCGGCGAAAGCAAAATTACTCTTATTGACGCGGCGAACGAGACGAACCCCAACATTGAATCGACAAATGGCCTTGTGCAGGTGGTTGAAGCAATAGAGAAACGCACGGCATTGGGTTATCCCGTAATAGCGGGACTTGTCTTCAATCCGACTGAAATTACCGGTCCCGAACCGACCAATTACGCCGCGAAAGAAGATTGGACTATCACAAGCGCGGACAATCTGGAACTCTACGGCGTTCACTACACCCCCGAAAATTCCAACGACAAATGGGTCGTGTTGGTTCACGGCTACGGTTGCAATTACGAGTCTATGAATCCTTTCGCGACTTTTTATCTTGCCAACGACTACAACGTTTTGATGATTGACCAACGCGCCGCAGGAAAGTCTGATGGCACGTGGCTGACGATGGGCGTGGCCGAAAGTCAAGACGTTGCCCTTTGGACGCAGGAAATTGCCAATCGTTATCCCGATTCTAAGATAACTTTGCACGGCGTGAGCATGGGTGCGGCAACGGCAATAATGGCCGCCGCCCGCGAAGACGTTGTAAACGTCACGTCGATTGTTGAGGATTGCGGCTACAGCGATGTCATGCAAACTTTTGAAACGATTGTAGCCGACCACCCCGAGCTTGCAGTACTCGGTATATCGTCAGAAATTATACCGCTTATAGATCCTGTCGCCGCAGGTTTGACGGGCTATTACTTGCACGACGCCGCCCCGATTGATTCAATCTCTTCCGTAAAACAGCCGACGCTGTTTATTTCGGGCGACGACGACGGTGTTGCCCCCGTCAGTATGCTCCACGAACTTTACGACGAGTCGGGCGCAGAAGACAAAGAAAAATTCATCGTCAAAGGCGCAGGCCACGCACGCTCCGGCTTGATTGACCCCTTAGGTTACAGCAACGCCGTGTTCAGATTCGTTGCCGAAGCGAACGGCGAAGGTTGGGAAACAACCAATCGCGCCGAAAATATTTCTTTGCGCGGAACAAAATACAACGACACGCTGGCCAACGTCGGCGAAGGCGTCACGATTGCCGGCGGCGACGGCGACGATTACATTTCCAACACCGCCGACAACGTTGCAATCGCGGGCGGCGAAGGCTCCGACACGATTTATAATCACGCCGACAACATCACAATCGACGGCGGCCTCGGCGACGATTCGATAAGCAACAACAGTGACAATGTTGTTTTCGTTTGGAGCGGCGGCAACGACACAATCGACGGCTTCAAAGAAGATTCCGTCTTGCAAATCGACGGCGACTACTCCACGCAAAAGAGCGGTGATGATGTGGTTGTCACGGTCGGCGACAAGAAAATTACTTTGACGGACGCGGCGACTTTGGAAGCAGTGAAGGTAATCGGCAGCGAAGGAACCGTCATTACCAATGCCACGGACGACACGCTGATAACAGGCACGGGCGGCGACGATTCAATCGTCAACGACGGCGACAACGTGACGATTAAAGCTTACGGCGGCGACGACACGATTGACAACACGGGTGCTCTTGCGGTTATCGAAGGCTCGGACGGCGCGGACTCCATTTCAAATTACAGCCCGACGAATTCGCTCACAGCCAACGGCGTTTCAATCAACGCGGGCGCGGGCAACGACACAATCCGCAACCACCACGCCTATTACGTTGCGCTTGACGGCGGCAGCGGCGACGACCATATAACCGTTGTCATCGGCAACCAAACCAAAATCGACGGCGGCTCCGGCAACGATACCATTCTCGGCGAATCCTTGGACGGCGGCGAATCTACTTGGGCGATGGGCGGCTACGCAACGATTAACGGCGGCGACGGCGACGACTACATTGACCCCGGCTTCAGCGATTCGGCGTCGATTCTCGGCGGCAACGGCTTCGACACGATTATTAACGAGGGCGACGACTCGACGATTAACGGCGGCGCGGGCGATGATGTCATCAGCTTGCACGGCGCGTCCCTCAACAACAACGTGATTAAATACGATGTCGGCTCCGGCAACGATTCAATCTTCGGCTTCAATGAAACTTCGCAGTTGTCAATCACGGCGGGCACGGAATACGAAACGCAAATCAGCGGCGATGATGTTCTCGTCACGCTCGGCGAAGACATCATAACGATAGCGGGCGGCCAAAACGTCTTGACGATAGTAGGCGGCGCAAACCTTTCCGCGATTAACATCGTCAACTACGAAGTCCCCGCCCTCAACGTGAACAACACGACCAACGACACGCTCATAACGGGCACCGAACTTGCCGACACGATTCAAAACAGCGGCTCCAACGTCACAATCAGCGGCAAGGCGAGCGACGATTTAATCGTTTCAAGCGGCGCGAACGGTTCCTTGAACGGCGACGCGGGCAACGATTACATTTCAAACAGCGGCGCAAATGCCACGGTCGAAGGCTACTACGGCGACGACTATTTGATTAACAGCGGCGACAGCGTTTCTGTCAGCGGCAACTACGGCAACGACGGAATCGTAAACAGCGGCGATAATGTCACGCTCAGCCCCGGCTCCGGCAACGATTTCATTTCAAACACAGGCGACAACGTGGTTGTAAACTTCACGGGCGGCTCGGACAGTGTTTGGGGCTTCAACGAGACAAGCACGCTCAACATTGCGTCGGGCGCCTCGTCTGTCAGGAGCGACGGAAATATTGTTGTCTCCCTCGGCGAAGATAAAATTACTTTGCTCGACGCGGCCAGCGTGGTTGCTCCGAACTTCAACAACGGCGAAACGATTATCCTCACGGAAAAAGGCACGTACTCTGTCGACGGAAAAGTTTTCGAGCTTACAAAAAATGTTCCGACAGGCGTCACGCTCACGGGCGAAAAGAACGGCTTCACCAGCGGCGTGACGGATGCCGACGGGATAATTGGCGTCGAAGAATTTATCGTGACGGGTGACGACTCTTATAACGTGTCGATAAGCGGGCGCGGCATTGAAACAATCAGCGGAATAAACGCGGGCGCGAACGTTTCGACGAGCGGAATTAAAGACGGCGAGTCGGTTAATAACAAAATTTATGTCGTGACGGAAGACGCCGGCTCTTACACGTTCAACGATATTCAAATCACTGCGGCGAACTCCGGCACCGAAATTTTTATTGCCGACGGCGGAATATCTTTCGCGGCGGACGGCATTACTTACGAAGGAAAAACTTTCGCGGGCGCGGGCAACGTGTCTGTCAACTCCGCGGCAATTTCTTTGGGCGCGAACGTTTCGGCGACGGGCTTCGGCAACGACGAATTTATTTTGGCGCAAAGAGGCACGACCTCTGTCGACGGGCGCACTTTTGTATTAACCGAAAAAATTCCCGACGGCATGACGATTGCGGGCGCGGACGGCGAATACACCTTCAGCCACAAAATCACGCAGAAGGAAGTCACTCAAAACAATTTGCCGAGCAGTTATGCCGGAAAAATTGATTCGGAAAATGTTGTCGTGGAAGGCGACGAGACCTACAGCTTGCGAGCGGATACATTCGGCTTGAGAAGAGTACGCGGAATATCTGACGGCGCGACAATACTTGGCGGCGACATGAGCGTTGACGGCAACTCTAACGACAAGTACGCGCAAGGCGGACAATATTTCTACGTTGACACGGACACCGAGGGCGTCTTCACAATCGGCGAGAAAACTTATTCAATCAGCGGCGATTCAAACGTCGAGATTGTTGCCGAATTCCTTCGCGAAAAATCTTACGCGAGCGGCTTTAACAATTTGGAAGGCACTGTCAGCGGCGACTTTGCGGGCGATGAAATTTACGTCAACGGCAACAAGAATCCGATTTTGATTAACGGCGACGATTCAATTAAAGTTGTCGGCTCTTCGGACGGCACCAAGCTTTTGGACGTTTCGGACGGCGCGTCGATAATTTATGTGGGCGGTGTAAAAGAAGTTCACACGGACACGGAAGGCGAATTTTGGATTGGAGGAGCCGAACCTGTTCCCTTTGGCGTCACCGTAACGGGCGATGATAATGTTACGTTCGGATTCGACTACAAAGGCGAACTTATGAGTGTTGATAATCTTGAAGGCGACATTGAGTTCAGCAAGGGCACCGGCGGCGCATTGTCAATCAACGGCATTGGCATTAAAACCAAAGGCACCAAATTTTCCACAATCGGAGCGTATGACAATTCGCTTTACATTCACGACGTTAAAGGCGGAACGATTACGGCTTACGAACCCGATAAAGTTTGGTTGCAAATGCTGGGCGAGACAATGACGCTTAACGGCAACAGATTGACTTTGACGGACGACGCGGACGGCGTTTGGCTGCGCGACAAAGAAATCGTCGGCTTGGACGACGGCGCAAGCTTGAAAGTTTCGACGGGCGGCAATTATCTTGCCAATGAAACTTCCCTCAAGGCGAAGTCGGGCGACGTGATTATCGGCCTGGAAAACGACGCTTACATCTACGACGCGAAAAATCCGCTCTTCACGCACAATACTTCCAACGCGGAGATTATCAATCACTTCAAGCCGAAAAATTCTACGGTCGTCAGCGGCGCGGCGGATATTGCATTGAGCGGCGGCGATTTGGCTATCGTCGAAAATACTTCGGAAGCAGTCAACATCACGGCGGGCGACGATACGATTGTCAGCCAAGGCGAAAATGTTCACGTCAGCTTGACGCCCGAAAAAAATACGTGGCTCTTCCCAATCGAAGGTCGAATGACTTTGGAAGGCCACGACGAGGCGACGGGCACGGGCTTCGGCACGACATACGCAAATATTTTGTCGGCGGTCGAAGACGGCAGAATTGATTTCAACAACGGAACTCTTACGCTCGGCTCGGCTCAAGTCGACATGGGCACCAACAGCGCGCTGATGAATTTCTTCAACCGCTACAGCGCACTGCAAAAGGTCGGCTACGCTTCGTAAAATGATTCACTCGACGCAAGCAGCAAGACGAACGATTTGGTTTTGGTCGCGAAGGAAAACGGAAGTGTCACGGGCGGCAGCGGCGACGATACAATTTTGGCCAACGAAAATTCTTTCGTCGACGGCGGCGCAGGAAAAAATCTGGTCAAGAGCAACGGCGCAACTGTCGCGCTCAACGGGCGCACGACGGTTCAAGGCGCGGTCGACAAGGTTTACATCGCGGGCGCGGATCCCGGCGTCGACTTCAGAGCGGACGGCTTGAGCTTCTACGACAACAACGCGAGAAAATATTTGACGTTCGACGGCGTTCACTCGACGAGCAAATTAAATCTTTACTACGCGGATTCAAACACATTGGGCGAGCACGTTTTTATTGCCGACGACGATTGGTACAACGTAGCTGAAAGCGGCGCGGCTCAATATTACGTCGGCGCGACGGCAAGCAAGAATCACGGCATCGACTTCAGTGGCGTGAGCGAGGCCCTTGACGTCACGTTGAACACCGACTACGCGGCCGATACAACTTTCTGGATTAACAACATTCACTCGATAAGAGGCGGCGCGGCTTCGACGAAAATCACCGGCTCCGACAAAAACGACACGATTCTTGCGGGCGCGGGCGACACTTCAATCAACGGCGGCGCGGGGCATGATAAAATGTTCGGCAGCACAAGCGCAAACAAAAACGCCGCAGAATTTTTCTACACGGCGGGCGAAGGTCGCGATTCGATTTCAAACTTTGACTTCGCGGACAGCGCGCAAGATGCCAACGCCGATAAAGTTCAGCTCGACGGAAATGTCACGGACGTTTTCTTGCGCGGCAACGACGTGATGATTAAAGTTGACGGCGCGGACGGTTTCTTAATGCTCGAAGGTGCGCAAGGAAAATCTTTCCGCCTCAACGACGATTTGATTGCCAAAGTCGACACGAACGTTGAGTTCGACGGCTTCTCGAATTGTTACGCGGGCATCGGCACTCAAGCCACGCTCACTGTCGGAAAAGGTTTGGGCGACGTGGAAGTTTGGCTCAGCGACGATTCCCTCGAATACCACGGCAAGATGTACGACGGCAACTTTGCTGTCCTCGACGCCTCGCAAGCCGACGGCAGAAATATTTTGGCGGGCAACGAACTCGAAAACAAAATCCTCGGCGGCGCGGGCGAAAACAATTTGTGGGGCGGCTACTCCTCCGAAAACGATACGCTCGTTGGCGGCGCGGGCAAAAATACTTTCTTCTACGGCATGGGCAACGGTCGCGACGTTATCCAAAACGTTCACGACGGCGATATCGTCAGCTTGGAAGACATCACGCTTGACCAAATCACCGACGCGAACATCACGGCGGGCGGCGTCGTCCTCAACTTCCAAGACGGCGGATCACTCACTGTCGACGGTACTGCCGACGTTACCTATCAATTTAACGACGGCTCGAAATATTCTGCGAACCGTGCAACTCTCGACTGGGATTCAAAATAAAATAATCGGAAAATTTTTTCGGCCTCGTCAAACGACGGGGCTTTTTTTTTTTCGATTTTGTGTTATAGTTTCAAGCAAATATTTTTTCGTTAACGAATGAAAAGAAAGGAGGATATCTTTATTCATGAACAGCCTCATCGGAGAAAAATTTTTCGGATACGGAAATTTTCTCGGCTTCCGCAATCCTGTCTTTACAGAAAAAATTTTCGGCGTCGACAGATTTCATCTCGTAATTAAAAAAACTTCCGCGCCCGTGACGACCGAAAAAATTTTTCGCGCGCTGCCCGACGATTTCAAAAATAAAAGCGCGCGACCTTTCCTGCTTGCTTGCGGATTGAATGACGCCGAATTTTTCGACGACGTGCCCGACGATTTGACGCTTGCCCGCTTGCCCGAATTCCTCCGCGAAATTTCGTTCGAGTTCAAAGACGACGAGCTGAAAATTTTTGCCAAGGAAATTCGCTTTAACGTGAAAGCCGCCGCAAAAAAAATCGTCGTCGCTCTTTCTTTAGAACGTCAAGAACTTGAAATCGTTCGCCGTCTTTCCGAAGGAGTCGCCCTTAAAGAAATCAAAAAAAAATTCGGCGTCACGGACGAAAAAATTTCGCAGATTGAAATGAAACTTGTCGGCAGGTTCATGAGTTATCAAGACGACGCAAAAAAAATTTTTTATTTCCTTCACGCGCTGACCGACGGAAAATCTCTTATAACGGTGGATGACATGAAAAAATTTTTGCGCGCGGCCGATGCGGAAGTCCTCTGTTTCTTTTCCGTCAAAACAAATTTGTCGAGCGAATATTTTCACTTCAACAAAAAACTCAATGCCTTTGTCTTCACCGACGCCGCCTCCTTAAACGAGGACGACGAAAAAATTTCTAATTGCGGCGACTCAACTTTGAATGCCAACTGCGCCCGCGTCTTGAAAGAAAGATTTCCCGACGGCTACAAAATCGGCGACGAAAAATTTTATTCGCGCTTCGTGAGATATTTTCAAGAATTTTTCGCCGCGAAGAGGCTGCCCGCTCAAAGCACCGTCGACGCAAAAATAAAAACGGTTGGCGTCCTCTGCGACTGCGGAAAATATATTCACCCCGATTTTGTTCAGGTGTCGCCGAAGATTATCGACCACGTGAAAGATTTTGTCGACGGCTCCGAGCGCACGGCCATTTCCTACAGAGAAATTTTTGACGGCTTGAAAAATTTTTTCGTCGGGACGCAAGTCACGAATTATTATTTTCTGCAAGGCGTGATAAAATTTTTTAAGTTGCCTTACACGCTCCGCCCAAATTATTTGACCAAGACTCCCTCATTTAACGTGGTAAAAGAATTCGACAGCTTCGTTGCCGAACGCGGCGAAGTTTCGATACGAGAGATTAAAGAAAAATTTCACGCCGATATAAATCTTTTGCTCGCGCGTTGCCCCGAAGTCATCCGCGTCGGTGACGGGAAATTTATTCACGCCAAGCATTTGGATTTGCGGACGGAAGATTTTAAATCGATAAAAAAATTTCTCCGCAAAAATTGTTCGTCGCCCGTTCATTCGCGCGTGCTGTTCGATTCGTTTTCCGAACGCTTCAAAGATTTCATGACGCGCAACGCGATTCAAAATCACGGAAAACTTTTCGGCGTCCTGCAGCACATGTTCCGCAACGACTTCAAATTTTCGCGGCCGTACATTTCCTCGGCGGACATCAAGAGTGTGAGCAACAAAAAAATTTTGCTGCGCCTCTTGAAGGGCACGGACGAAATTGAAATCGAAGACCTTTGCGCCTTGTGCGAGGAGAACGGAATTACTTTCGTCGCGAAAAATCTTTTGGCGGACAGCTTTCGCCCGGAATTTATTCGCGTCGACGAACATAATTTAATGCGCGCCGAAGCCGTCGGCGTCACGGACGAAAAAATTTCTGCCGTCGTAAAAAATATTCGTGCGGCAATCAAACTTCACGGCGGACGGCTGGCGGCTCAAACTTTTGAGGATTATGAATGGCTGCCGCGATTAAAAATTAATTGGAACAGTTTTGTGTTGGAAAGTGTGGTGTCGCTCGCCGACGACGCGCCGCCCAAATTAAAAATTCCTTCGGCGTCGACAAAATTTTCCTCCGCGATTTTTTTGTCGAAAGAATTTGCAAAGGATGACTATCAATCTTTCCTAAAAAAAATTTTGATTGCCGAACACGAAAAGAAACCCTTCCGCTCCGAAAAAGAAATTTTTAATTGGCTGAAGCGGCAGGGCTTGTGCGGAAAAAAACTTCCGAAATGTTTGGACACGCGAATTTTTCTCGACGGCGGCCTGTTCAAATTGGACGAATAGATTTTTCGGTGAAAAAATGTATGCTTACGAATGGGACAAAAGCACGGGCGGCTATAAGCTTGCCGCGAAAGTTGAAGGGACGACAAAAGATGTTCGTCCCGTTTTTTTTGAAGAGCTGAAATTTCTCGGGCTCGATAAAAATTTCGGCTGGAAATTTCCGAAGTCAATCAAGCCGCTTTGTTGGGCTGAAGGTCGACGATATTTTTATCGCGGCGAACTCGTTGCCGAAACGCAAGGCGGCAATTTGTTTGACTTGCCCGCGCTGAAAAAAGTCGCGCCGAATTTGTCTTTGTCGCCCGTCAACATAAAAGCAATGCTCGCCAAGAACGAAAACTTGATGAACGGCATGATTCAGCAGACGCTCAAAAATATTTACGAGACGTTCAAAAACTACAAAGGCAAAGTCGATTTGTTTTACTCGGCGTTCAGCGGCGGCAAAGATTCGATGGTCATGTTGGATTTGATTCAGCGGGCGTTGCCGCACGATTCGTTCGAAGTCATCTTCGGCGACACGACGATGGAACTCAGCGACACGTACAAGACCGTCGACGCGACGAAAAAATTTTTTCCCGATTTAAAATGGCACACGGCGCGCGCTCCTTTCGACGCGCTCGACTCGTGGAAATTCATGGGGGCGCCCGCCCGAAAAATTCGCTGGTGCTGCCCGATTCACAAAACGGCTCCGTCGCTCGTCAAAGTCAAAGAAATTATCGCCGCCCGCCGTCATTGCTCCGTTGCCGACGTGAAAAATTTTCGGACAATGGCTTTTATCGGCATTCGCGCTGAAGAGAGCGAAAAACGTTCGACTTACGAAAAAATTTCCGTGAGCCGCAAACATCCCGCGCAAATAAATTTTTATCCGATTCTCGAATGGTCGGTCGCCGAAATTTTTTTGTACCTCTTCGCGGAAAATCTTCCGTTCAGTCAATCATATCGGAACGGTTTGCCGCGCGTCGGCTGCAAGCTCTGTCCGTTGGCGTCGCCGTGGTACGACTGCATGACGAATCATTTTTACTCGGAAGAGACCGCGCCTTTTATTGAAATCGTTCGCTCTTTGACGAACAAAAATTTTGAGGACGACGACGACAGCAAACGCTACCTTGCAGACAGAGGCTGGCAGGCACGAGGTAGCGGAAAAATTTTGTCGATTGGCGAAAAAAAAATCGAAACGCTTCACGACGGCGACCGATACAATTTCATCATCAGCAACGCAAATTATTCGTGGCGCAAGTGGTTGCCGGTGCTCGGAGATTTCGTTGAGGTCGACAAAAATAAATTTTCTTTGCAGTACGAGGACGAGTCGATAATTTTCAGCGTCGACACTCAAGCCGACAAAGAAATTATTTCGTTGCGCGTGCCGGAGCTCGACAAGAAAAAGATTAAGTTTCTTTCCTTGCTGAAAAATGTTTTGAACAAGGCGGCGTATTGTAGAAACTGCCGCGATTGTATGATAGAATGTCCGCACGGTGCCTTGACAATGACTGCGCATGACGTGCAGATAAAAAATTGTCGGCACTGCCACAGATGTTTGGACAAGCCGCGCGGATGTCTGGCGGCGTGGTCTCTCGAAATAAGAGGCGGTGAAACTTTGCAGAGGAAAAAAATAAGTGCTTACAGAAATTTCGGCTTGCGGAAAGATTGGCTTAAAATTTTTTTTGATGACGCGAAAAATTTTTGGACGAACGGGCGGCTGGGAAAAGATATGTACGTCAGCTTCGACGTGTGGGGCAAGGAAAGCGGCTTGCTCGACAAAGACAAAAAACCTTCCGCGAATTTTGAAAAGCTCTCGTCGCTCGGCGCGGACAACGCAAAAGTTTGGGGATATATTTTCGTCAACCTCGCTTACAATTCAAACCTCGTCAATCTGTTCGTCAAAAGTTGCGGCTTCAACGAACCTTACGACAAAAATTTTTTGGCGGAAATGTTCGGCGATGATTATTCGGACACGTCGAAAAGAAATGCGCTGGGTGCTTTGAAAAATTTTTTGCGCGCCTCTCCCGTCGGCGAAGAGTTTGGGCAGGGCGTCTGCGAAGTCAAAGGCAATGCCGTCGTTTCCGTCACGCGAACGGCCTGGCAAAATCCCGAACCACTCGTGATTCTCTTCAGCCTTTACAATTTCGCAGAGCACGCAGAAAATCTTCACAGCTTCACGCTGACGGAATTACTTGACGACCGCGACGACCGCGAAGCTTTGAGCCCGAAAATTTTGTTCGGCCTCGACGAAGAAATTTTGAGACCGTTCCTTCAAGGCCTCGCCAACGATTATCCCGACTTCATTCGCGTGGACTTCAACAAAGGCATTCAAGAAAATATTTTTCTGAACAAAGAAAAAACTTCCGAGGATGCATTTCAACTTTTTTGAAACGAGGTGACGGCTGCGGTTATGTTTTACAAAGAATACATCAAAGTTGAATCGGATTTCATTCCGGTTTTTTCGTCGAGCAGCGACCGAACTCAACCCGAAAAATGGAAGGCCTTCTATCCGCACGACAGTTTCAAAAAAATTTTGACGTCGGTTGTCGACACGCTGGAAAAAGGCTCCGCGATGAAAGACCGCCCGATTTGGATTAGCGGCAGTTACGGCACGGGCAAAACTTTCGCGTCGTTCGTCATCAAACACATTTTGGAAGACGACTTAAGCGACGTGGAAAAATTTTTTGCTCATCACGAAATGAATTCGCTTTGGCAACGCGTTGCGGGCATTCGCAGCAAAGGAAAAATTCTTGTCGTCCATCAAAGCTCTTCGGCCGGCATAAATTCTCAAAACAAACTCTTTAACACGATAATCGAATCCGTCAAACGCGCTCTTCGCGAAAACGGTTTCACTTACACGGGCGCGGCGGGCATTTCGGAAAAAATTTTGGCGACGCTCAAAGACCCCGACGCAACTTTTAATTTCCGCGCCGCCTTCAAAAAATATCGCGGAAAATTTTTGTCGTACTCGTCGCCCGAAGAAGTCATCGCGGATTTGGAGAGGCTCGAAGGTCAAGAGAAGCTTGACTTGCTTGAAGATATTGCCGACGTGGCGGAAAAAGAATCTTACAATTGGTCGATGTCCGTGCAAGACGTTATAGACCGCCTGCGAGACATTCGCGAGAAAAATAATCTTTACGCCGTCTTTTTTATTTGGGACGAGTTCACCGAATATTTTCGCAACAACTTGAACAACATCACGGGCTTGCAGGAAATTGCTCAACACGCCGCCGAACTCAAATTTTATTTTTTTCTCATCACGCACAGCGACGCAAGCCAGCTCATCACCGATTCCGACCAAAGAAAAATTATCACCGACCGTTTTAAAATTTCTCAAATAACTTTGGCGGAGAACACGGCCTTTCAGCTCATGGCGCAAGCTTTGATGATTGAGCCCGACTTGAAGGACGAGTGGGAAAAAATTTCTCTCGAACTGTGGGAAAGCGTTCAGCGCGGCGTCGCGAATTTTATTATCGGCTGCGACGATAAAATTAAACCCGACGACATGAAAAAACTTTTGCCCATTCATCCTTACGCCGCTTACTTGCTGAAATTTATCGCGCAATCCACCGCCTCGAATCAACGGACGATGTTTCAATTTCTGTGCGCGCCCGGCGTCGGCAGTTTTAAAAATTTTATCGACGGCCGAGAATTTAAATACGGCGGCGACAATTTCCTCACGGCGGATTTTCTTTGGGATTATTTTTTCCAAGAGGACAACCCCGACCTCGACAAAAATTTTTTGGAGGCGATGGGGCATTACAATAATTTTGCGCCCGCTTGCAAAAATGACAGGCAACGACGCATTTTGAAAACGACGCTGATTTTGTTCGCCCTTCAACAAAAAAATATCGGCAGCCGCGAAAGAGCCAGCGCGCTTCTGCGTTCGACACTGAAAAATATTTGCGCGTGCTTCGCGGGAACACCGCTTGAAAGCGAAGTCCGACCGACGATGAATTTTTTCGCCGGCAGAGGAATTGTCAACGCGCTGGAAGAGGACGACGACACCAATTATCTTTTGGCGACGACTCAAATAAATCCCGAACGCATGGAAAAAATTATCGAACAGATGAGCCGCGAAAAATCTTTCGACGCGATTATCCAAGACGACACTTACGGCGTGGCAAAAAATTTCAAGCCGAGCGATTACCTCCAATATCGTCTCGACGTTCAAATTATTTCTCCGACAAAATTTTTGCAGACGGGCGCGACAAATTTTCGGGCGGCCGACAATCAAATTTTGGCGTTTTATATTTTTGCCGCCGACGAAGACGAGCAAGGCAAAGTTAATCAGACGATTCAAAAGATACGCGAAAAATTTTCCGAACGATGCATTGTGGCGGATTTTTCGGGCACGCCTTTCACGAAGCAACGCTACGAAAAATTTATTCAGAACAAAGCCCGCGAATTTTATTTCAAAGACACGCCGAATCAGGCGGGGCAAGTGCGGCTCGCGAAAAAATCTGCGGCAGACCTCGTCAACGAATGGACGCGCCAACTTGCCGTGGCGACCGTGCGCGTGTGGAGTTCCGCAGATGAGTCGACGCAAATTTCGGGCGAGGGAAATTTTCGCAAGCTGCTCGGTGAGCTGAACAAAAAATTTTTCGGCTGCGGTCTCGAAGAAATTTCAATCAACGATTCACTTTTTCAGCCGCAAAAACTTACGGAAAACGTTGCGAAGCTTGCGATTCGCGGCGAACACGGCAAAGGCGGCTCTGAATTTTTAAATCGGATTGACGAATCTTTCCGCGAACTTGGCGGGCACGTCGTCGAAAAATATTGGCTGACGACGCCTTCCCATCCGATTTCCAAAATGAAAATTCTTGTCGAGAACATAATTGAAAACGGCTTGGCTCAACGAAACGAAATCGCCTTCAGCGAAATTTGGGACGCGCTGAAGCAACCGCCTTTCGGCCTGTTCAAATGCACGGGCTCCGTTTTTTTGTTCGCGCTCTTGATGAAAGATTATGCCGACAAAAATTTTTATGTCCGCGACTTCAACAACAACACGCACGTTTTGACGGGCGAACTGCTGGGCAATTTAATCGTGGGCACCGTCAAAGACTTGCCGGGCGCGCGCGGAAAATTTATCGTCAAGCAGACGCTCGAACACCTGGAATTTTGTCGCATAACCTCCGATATTTTTAATCTGCCCAAAGAAAAAATCAATTCCGTCGACGACGCCGCCAAAAATTTAAAACTTCGGCTCAAGCAAATTCATTATCCTCTGTGGTCGCTGAATTATTTTATCGAGGAAAATTTTTCCGACGCGCCGTACAAAGAAATTTATCTGCAACTTTTGAAACTGTTTGAAGAATTTATAAATCCTCAAGGCCGCGACGTGACCAAAATCGCCGACGATATTTTTTCCGCTTTCGACTCGACGCCCGCCGTCGTCGACGCGCTGAAAAAAATTTTGCGCGAAGAAAATTTCAAAGCGGGCATGGCGAGTTTCATCACTCAATACAAGCCCGAACTGAAGACAATCGGCGAACGTCTCAAACTTCTTGACGGCGAATATCTTTCGCGGCTGAACGAAAAACTTTCGGCGGACTCTGCGTATCTGTGGAAAAGGGACGACGTGAACCGCTTGATTGATAATCTCTTCGACGAGCTGCGCTTGGTCGAGGCGATTAACTCTGTCCTTTCCGCGCCGCAAAAAAATTTGCGCGAAGCTCTTCACGCCTTGGGCGACAAGCTCAACAAGATAAGAATTCCTCGCGGCGTCGTCGAAGATTTTCAGCCTGAACTGAAAAATTTTTTGCAAGTCGTAGCCGGCCTTCGCGGCGGGGCAGAAAAAAATTTCGCGCAAGCAACCGAGCAAATAAATCTGTCGGCAAAAATTTTCACGGACTTTTTTGAAAATCAATTCGCGTTCTTCGCCGAAGCTCTTTCGATTCACGTCGACGCCGCGATTGATTCCGCGCTTGTCGAAAAACTTTTCAACGACGCGCCCACCGGAATTTTTTTCAAGACGCGCGACGATTTTGTTTTGCAGATGAATTCGCGCCTGAAAAAATTTCGCCAAGACGAAAAGACCGAAAAATTTTTCGCGGCATGGAAAGAAATCACGGGCACGACTTCGCCCGCCGACTGGTCGCAGAAAAACGGAATTCCAATCCTTTGCTTGTTCCCGAAAAATTTTGGCGACGCTCAATGCTACTTTTCCGCGCTCAACAGAAAAGCGCAACTTGCGAACGAGTCGGCGATTGATTCCGCGTTGAAATTTATCTGCGACGAAAAATTTTCGCGCCTTGCCGACAAAAAATCTTGTGAGGAAGCCTTCGTGCAATATTTTTGCGGCGAAGATTATTCCAAAGTCATCGAGGCGGAGGAGTTGCGGGAAAATTTGCGACGGCGTTTGGGCAGCGACGTTTACTCTTGGTTCGAGAAAAAAGGAGCTTTCGATACGCGCATTAAATCTTTGGCGGACAAAAATTATCGCGAAAAATTTTTGCCTGTAGTCCGCGAAAAAGTTCATGAGATGTCCGCCGAGGAAGCGCAAAAATATTTGCAGGAGCTAATCGAAAAAGACACGCTGTTGGGAATTCGCGTGCTGAAAAATTCGCGAGGGAAGCGCAATGGTTAATTTTGAAAACTTGGACGCGCTGAAAAATTTTTTGCAGAACGACTGCGGAAAAAATTCTTCGGAGCCCGTCCGATTTATAAACATCGAGTCGTTGGCCGATTGGTTCGAGATGAAAAAATTTTTGCGCACATTGGCTGCGGATTTTATTTTTCTTTCAGACTGCTGCGCCGACGATGACACCCTGCCGAATCTGCGGAAATTGCGCAACGACCTGAAAAGAAAAACTCGAAGCGTCTGTATCCTGCCGCTGTCAGAATTTTTGCGCGTCAATCCCGCGCGGGCGGCTCAAGAAATAAATTTTTTTTTGAACTTGTTCGGCGGAGAAATTTTTTCGTTCCGAATTTATTTTTTGATGTATCGGCTGAAAAAATTTTTTCTGTCGCTGAAAATCGTCGACCCGCGAAAAAAATTTTGCGTGCTGATGACTTCTGCGGAGGCCGCCGACGATTACTCTTTGACGATAATTCAAAAATTCGAGCGGCTGAAAATTTCGGGCGAAGGCGTCGACGGTTTCAAGAAATATTTGGAGCAGTGGGAAAAGACGCCCGCCGCGTCGTTGACTTTGTTCACGCGGAACGCCGTTTATCTCAAAGACGAAAAATTTTTCGACAACGTGCAAGTCATCGCTGACGCTTTCGACTTGTTGCACGCGCGTTACGACTTGCCCGACGAGTTCAAAAAATCTTTTGGGCATGAGGAAAATTGGCAGCGGCTTGCCGAGTCGGTTTCGTCGACAGGAAATTTTGAGCAGGCCTTTCGCAGAGAATTTAAGGTCGACGGCTTCAGTCTGATTTCATTGAAAAATTTCGGCGGCCTTGAAAATTTTCGGCAATGGCTCCTGTGGCTTCGGTGCAAGTTGCAGGGTTCGGGTTACCTGGCTCGTTGCGCGAAGGCGTCCGACTCGACGGAAAATTTTATCGCGCAAATTTACGAGCTGATTTTTTCTTTTGCCGAAGAAAAATTTTTCGACGACCTCTGCGACGAACGCCGAGAAATTTTATCGCTGATGAAAATTTTGCCGCTCGAAAATTTTTTTGAACAGGTGCGGCAAGCGGATAAAAAAATCGCGCTGAAAATTTTGACGTGTAATTCTCAAGCCGAACGGCTGATGATTTTTGAGACGCTACGGCGATTCAGATTCAGCGAAATTGATTCGGCGAGAAAAATTTTGCAACGGACTTTCCCGACGTTGGCGAACTATTTATCCGAAGGCGCAGCGGGTTTGACGGAGGAGCAGGCGGAATATTTTCGCCGCTATCGTTGGCTCAAGGTGACCAATCGCCTCACGGAAAATTTTTTTGCAGAAGTCACGGAGATTGCTCAAGACGCGGGCAAAAATATTTTTGCTTTGCCGTCGCGAAATGAAATCGTCGGCGAAGAATATTCGGACGCTGCGGCGATTTTTTTTGTCGACGGGCTGGGCGCGGAGTACATAAATTTTTTCGCGGAAGAGTTCGCGTCGCTCGAAAAAAATTTTTCCGTCAAATATCGCGTCGGTCGTTGCAACTTGCCGTCCGTCACGGAGCTCAACAAAGATTTTTTGCAGGGCAGAAACGTTGCGGGCGAAGTACTCGACCTCGACACGCTCAAGCACGAAAGCCGAACTTATCCCGAAAATATTTTGGGCGAACTGGAAATTTTGTCGTCGCTCAAAGAAAAAATTCGGCGCGCGCTCAACGTGCACAAAAAAATAATTCTCTGCGCAGACCACGGCACGAGTCGTTTGGCCGTGCTTGCCCGCCAAAGCGAATTCGACACGGCTTATCCCGCAGAAAATCGCAAGGTTTATAAAAGCGGACGATTCGCCGACGCCTTGCCGAACGACACGAAAAATTTTCCGACGGCTCTCGAATACGACGGCAAAATTATTTTCGCAGATTATTCCCGCTTCATGCAGAAGGGCGCGCCCGGCAACGAAATTCACGGCGGCGCGACGCTCGAAGAAATTTTGGTGCCGGTCATTTCGATTGAACGCCGATAAAAATAAAATTTTTTTTGACAGGAGGGCAACGATGGAAATTTTGGTTTGCATTAAACAAGTTCCCGGCTCCAACAAGGTGGAAGTTGACCCGGCGACAGGAGTTTTGAAACGCAGCAGCGCGGATGCAAAGATGAATCCTTACGACCTGTTTGCATTGGAGACGGGGTTGAGGCTCCGTGAAAAGTACGGCGGCTCTTTAAGCGTCTTGACCATGGGGCCTCCTCAAGCGGCGGCTATCCTCTACGAAGCTTTTGCCATGGGCGCGGACAAGGGCGCACTCATCACCGACAGAAAATTTGGCGGCTCGGACGTTCTCGCCACGAGCTACACGCTTTCGCAAGGCATTCGCAAATTCGGCACGTTCGACATTATAATTTGCGGACTGCAGACGACCGACGGCGACACTGCTCAAGTGGGACCCGAAGTTTCGGAAATGCTCGGCGTTCCCTGCGTGTGCAACGTCCGCGCCGTCGACAAGGTGGAGGCCGACCACATAATTGTTGATATGGAAATGAGCGACGACATCGAGAAGTTGAAAGTTCCTTTCCCGTGCCTCATCACGGTTCAGAAAGATATTTACGAGCCGCGCTTGCCGTCATACAAAAAGCAAAAGGCGACGGCCGCCAGAGAAATCAGCCGCTACTCGCTGAACGACATGGAAGACAAAAACGAAAAACATTACGGGCTTGACGGTTCGCCGACATGCGTTCAAAGAATCTTCCCGCCGACTTCCGACAAAGTTCAAGAGGTGTGGACGGGCGACGGCGAAGATTTGTCCGATCGTATTTACAGTGCGCTGAAGAAAATGAAATTTACTGCGTGACGGGAGGACATCATGGGAAAATTAATCGTTCATCAAGAAAAAATTCAAGACATCGCCGCGCTTATAAAAATTTGTCCGTTCGGAGCAATGGAAAATAAAAACGGCAAAATCGAAATCAATTCCGGCTGCCGCCTTTGCAAGTTGTGCGTCAAAAAAGGTGGCGGCGTTTTTGAATTCGTCGAGGAAAAATTTTTTGGGATTGATAAATCTGCTTGGCGCGGCATTTCGGTTTACGTCGACCACGCGGGCGGCAAAATTCATCCCGTCACTTACGAGCTTATCGGCAAGGCAAGGGAGCTTGCAAAAAAAATCAATCAGCCCGTGTACGCAGTTTTTCTCGGCGAAGGCATCGAGCTTAAGGCGCGGGAAATTCTTCATTACGGCGTTGATAAAGTTTACGTTTGCGACAAAAAAGAACTTCGCGGCTTCAACATCGAGAATTACGCCGCGGCCTTTGAAAATTTTATAAACAAAGTAAAGCCCGCAGTCGTTTTGGTCGGGGCGACGCCCGTCGGTCGACAGCTTGCGCCGAAGGTTGCGGCTCACTTTCATACGGGGCTGACCGCCGATTGCACAATCCTGGACATTCACGAAAATACAGACCTCGTGCAAATTCGGCCGGCGTTCGGCGGAAATATCATGGCGGAAATTCTCACGCCGAATCATCGTCCGCAAATGGCAACCGTGCGCTACAAAATCATGGACGCGCCGAAACGCAGCGAAGAAATTTCGGGCAGCGTCGAGGCGTTGGAAATTGATTCGACCGAATTCACGAGCAAAGTTGAAGTTTTGAGCTTGACCGAAAAGCCGCGCGAAGTCGGAATTGAAAATGCCGACGTGCTGATTGTGGCGGGGCGCGGTGTGAAGAAAAAAGAAGACTTGAAAATTATTCGCGAGCTTGCCGAAATTTTGAACGGCGACTTTGCTTGCACGCGCCCTCTGGTTGAAAACGGTTGGTTTGAGCCGAAAAGACAAATCGGACTTTCGGGGCGCACGGTTCGCCCGAAGCTCATCATAACTTGCGGCGTTTCGGGTTCCGTCCAATTCGTGGCGGGCATGGAGCATTCCGAAAAAATTTTCGCGATAAACACCGACCCGAAAGCGTCGATATTCAAAGTTGCAAATTATGCCGTCGTGGGCGACCTTTACGAAATCATTCCGCAGTTGATTGAAAAAATTAAGCAAGGGAGGGGCATCGCATGAGCAATTACAAGAGAGCGGACGAGCAGGACTTAAAAATTATTTCCACGTTTCTTGACCGCGAACGAATTCTTTGGCGCGACGAGATTAACGAGGAGTACAGCCACGACGAGCTGACGATTGAGCGTTCCTATCCCGACTTGGTGGCGCGTGTTGTCTCTGCGCAAGAAGTTTCAAAAATTTTGGCGTACGCAAACGAAAATAAAATTGCCGTGACGCCGCGCGGCGCGGGCACGGGTCTTGTCGGAGCGTCCGTCGCCGTCGAAAAAGGAATCATGATTGACACGACTTTGATGAATCATATTTTGGAGCTCGACGAAGAAAATTTAACGTTGACGGTTGAGCCGGGCGTTTTGATAATGACACTTCGCGCTTACGTGGAAGAGCACGGCTTTTTTTATCCGCCCGACCCCGGCGAAAAATCTGCGACAATCGGCGGCAACATCAGCACGAACGCGGGCGGCATGACGGCCGTAAAATATGGCGTCACGCGGGATTTTGTTCGCGGGCTTGAAGTTGTTTTGGTGGACGGCACGATACTTGAGTTCGGCGGCAAGGTCGTCAAGAACAGTTCGGGCTACGACTTGAAGAATATGATTATCGGCTCGGAAGGGACGCTGGCTTTCATAACCAAAGCGATTCTTCGTCTGATTCCGTTGCCCAAATGCAATATCAGTTTGCTGATTCCTTTCCCGACTTTGGCGCAGGCAATTCGAACCGTGCCGCTCATCATAAAATCAAAGGCCGTGCCCACCGCGATTGAATTTATGGAGCGCGAAGTTATTTTGGACGCCGAAGAATATTTGGGCAAAAAATTTCCCGACAATCGGGCGAACGCTTACCTTTTGCTGAAGTTCGACGGCAACACCAAAGACGAAATCGCCAAGTATTATGACGACGTTGCGAAAATTTGTCTCGACCAAGGCGCGATTGATTTGCTAATCGCCGACACGGAGGAGCGCAGCACTCCCGTTTGGAAGACGCGCGGCGCATTTTTGGAGGCAATCAAGGGAAGCACGACGATGATGGATGAAGTCGATGTGGTCGTTCCGCGCAACCGCGTAAATGATTTTGTCGAATTCGTTCACGACCTTCGCGAAGAAATCGGCATTCGGATAAAATCTTTCGGGCACGCGGGCGACGGAAATTTACACGTTTACATTCTTCGCGACGATTTGCCCGAAGATAAATGGCACGCGCTTATGAACGCGGCAATGAATCGCATGTACGAGAAAGCCCGCGAGCTGAAGGGACAAGTTTCGGGCGAACACGGCATCGGTCTGGTCAAGCAGCCGTATTTGAAAGAATCTTTGCCGAAAACGAATTTGGAAATAATGCGCGGCGTGAAGAAAGTTTTCGACCCGAATAACATTTTAAATCCCGGAAAAATTTTTTGCGCGCCTTAATTTTTGAAAGGAACTGTCATGAAAACGGAAATTCCTTATCACAAAACAAAAATGCCAATCGAAATTCCCGATAAAAATTTTGTTTGCAGTCTCGTTTCGCATTCCGAAGATTTTAAAACCAATGAAACCGAAAAATTTATTGTCGAACGCGCTTTGGATAATCCAATCGGTTCAAAATCGCTTGAAAATCTCGTTCAAGACAAAAAAAATATGGTTATTATCTCCAGCGACCATACTCGCCCCGTTCCGAGCCGTGTAACCATGCCGATTATTTTGCGGCGCATTCGAGAGGCGAACCCCGATATAAAAATTACAATTTTAATTGCAACGGGCTTTCATCGTCCGACCACTCGTCAAGAACTTATTGACCGTTACGGCGCGGAAATTGTCGCGAAGGAAAATATTATCGTGCACCGTTCGCGTGATGACGAGATGGCAGATTTGGGGACGCTGCCTTCGGGCGGAAAACTTTTGTTGAATAGAATTGCAATTGACACCGACCTTTTGATTGCAGAAGGTTTTATCGAGGCGCATTTTTTTGCAGGGTTTTCGGGCGGCAGAAAGGCGGTCTTGCCGGGCATTGCCTCCGCAACAACCGTCATGGCGAATCATTGCAGCGAATTTATCGCAAGTCCTCACGCGCGCACGGGAATTCTTGAAAACAATCCGATTCATAAAGACATGCTCTACGCCGCCGCTCAAGCAAAGCTGGCTTTCATACTTAACGTCGTCATTGACGCAAAAAAACAAATCATCGCCGCTTTTGCGGGTGATTCGGAGCAAGCTCACGTTAAGGGTTGCGAATTTGTTTTGAATTTGTCGCGGGTAAAAAAAAATCCGACGGACATTGTAATCACGACCAACGGCGGCTATCCTTTAGACCAAAATATTTATCAATCGGTGAAGGGCATGACGGCGGCGGAGGCAAATTGCAAGGCGGGCGGCGTCATTATAATGGTTGCGGGATTGAGTGACGGGCACGGCGGCGAATCTTTCTGCAAAATGGTGACAGAAGCTCAAAGTCCGAAAAAATTGTTGAAAGAATTTTCCCTCATTCCCCGCGATAAGACTAAGCCCGACCAATGGGAAGCTCAAATTCTTTGCAGAATTTTAAGCAAGCACAAAATCATAATCGTAACGGACATGTGTGACGAGAAATTGATATTGGGAATGCACATGGAGCACGCGAAAACTTTTGACGAGGCACTTGCCCGCGCCTTCGAGATAAAAGGAGGAAATGCAACCGTGTCGCTCATTCCCGACGGCGTTTCTGTCGTTCTCTGTTAAAGCTGTATCCTGCGCAGTAAACAGCCATAAAGTATTCGCTTGACGGCTCAAGGAATTTTTGCCCAACGGCGAATATTTTTTTGTTTGCGCAGCGTTCTTTAAAGTTTTGCATGAGCCAAAAATTAAGCCGAAAAAATTTTTTCGTTACGTTGAAGGATTTTTTTTATACACGTCAAAATTACCGATAAAAAATTAGCAGGAGGACGAGCTATAGAAGAAGCGTAACAAAAGCGAAAAGCTCTGCAAGGTTATCGAACCTGCGGAGTTATAAAAGGTGGTGATGTCATGATTGAACACATTTCGGCTGATGTAGAAATGAGTACGTATGTTTGGGGAGCCCTTGCAATGCAATATCCTAAAGAGGCAGAAGCGGCTTCAAAACTTGCTGAAAAGACTATGGACACCATGGAACGTAATGCAAGAAAACTACCTGCTTTCAGTGTCGAAGAGGTTTGCTACTGGGTAAAGCTTGCAACTTACGCGTATATCATTATTGAGGGAATCAAAGAGCACGGGATAAGAGAAAAATAAAATCAACGGCATTCACCGGAAAAGGTGGATGTCATTTTTTTACAACAAGAGGAGGCGAGAACGTCGTGGGAAAGGTAATGAAAAAATTACAGAAGAATTTAAGCGGTTCGTTTGTAACGATATACAATAACGAGTTCAAGAATCAACCTAATAATAAGCGGCGGTCTCGTCTCGGAATTAACGTTCAAAGTTTTGCTGGGAGAAAACCTTGGAACTATAGAAGCTGTTCTTCCGATTCTTTTTCTGTTGCTTTGTCTGACGAGTTGCTTGGTGCTGAAATTTTGGAGCGTCATCAAGTTTTTAAAATGCTTCGTCGTTCTAAGCTTTTTCTTTCTTTGCGTACCATTAAAGATTTTGAGAAGCTTCTTGGTCTTGATTGGCGACGCGAGTGGAATAAAAGGAATCCGAATCGTCCTGTTAGAACTTTGCTTGATTTGTTTGTGTCTTTGAAATTTGCTCATGAATGTGTTTTGCCGTTGACGGTTCGATTGCGGAAGCGTGGTATTGATTCGTCGTGTGTTTGCCGTAAGGATTCTCCGCAATATCGTCGAGCGTTGCATAATTATGTGACGAAGGGGCAGTCGTCATCTTTTGAGGTTGAGTATTTTGTTTCTCGTCCCGATGTTTCGTTTTCGCAAGATTTGTTTGTGCGTGATTATATCGACGTGGTTGTTTCCGAGAAGAACGGTAATTTGAGTGCGAGATTTGATGATGTTTGCCGGTCTCATAGTATCTGGTTGGACCCTGTCGACGCGCCGAGAGAATTGTATAAGTGGCGTTTGCGCGTTCAGAAGGCGATTTGTTGGGCGTATGAAAATGATTTTGTTCCTGTGATGATGACGTTGACGATTTTTCATCGCTGGCATCTTTTGAAAAATCTTTTGCGCGTGTTGCAGAAGTCGTGGGAGAAATTTTTGATTTCTGGTCGTCCTGCTGCGCGTCGTAAAGCTGAGATGAAATTAGAAGGCTATGTTCGTCGACTCGAAATTACGATTAACGACGGTCGTGATAATCGACTTGATGATAGCGGTGAGCCTGCGACGAACTCAGGTTGGCATCCGCATTTTCATGTGATTCTTTTTGTGCCGAAGGATAAATTCAGTGTTCTTTCAGATATGGAAGCTCAGATGAAAAAAGATTGGGTCGAAATTGTTTGCTCGCAATTCAAAGAAGAATGCGGCGAAGAGATTCCTGCGTCGTATTTGCCCGCTTTCGAAGAGCATGGGCTTCATTTGAGTCGTTATAGAGGAGGAAAGTTCGAAGGGCAGCTTCGTCCGGTTAAGGATAGCATGTATTTGGATAAGATTGAAGGCTACGACCATCTGCATGTGTACGGCATCGACAAGGAGGTCTCGTCCGATGTTGTCAAGGACAGCAAGATACCGTTTGATTTGCTTCGTGAAATTACTGCTGCCAATATCGACTTGTGGTGTGAGTATGCCATCGCTACGAAAGGTTTGCCGGCGTTGCAGTTTTCTCGGCCGCTGATAAAAAAGATTAACGCTTATTACGAAGCTCATCCCGAGAAGAATCCTGCACCTGCTGATTTGCCGCCGAGTAAAGTTGTCGCGCATATGGAGACTGAAATTTATCGCTTGTTCTATCGTAACTTTTTGATACCGGAGATGAGGAAGAAAGCTACTGAAGGCTATGAGGTTCTGGTTACCTGGGTGAAAGACAAGCTCGACGAGTTGGGTGTTTCTTCTTTGCTTGATGACCCGGCTGTTTTGCCGCGACCTCCTGATTCCGTTGATGATTTGCTCTCGAAAAAAATATTTGCTGTTTAGTGTGGAGGGGTCTTTTTGACTTTTTGACCTTTGTCTGTTGATTGATGTAATTTTTACCTTCAACGTAGGATGTTGCAAAAGTAACCCGCGTACAGCCGCGCGCTGCGCCACGTGAAATTTTGAACTTGCTGCAGTTTATTTTGAGCGAAAAATATTTCGGCGAGTAAGTCGTTGGTCTGCGCGGGCATTGATAGAAAGCGAAGTTGATTTTATGATTAGCTGTAAAGATGTCATTAAATTTTGGCAGGCGAAAAAAATTTTTTCGGTCAGTGAATTGGCGTCGGCGATAAACGGAAAAGTAATTTCGCTGGCATATCATTCGGGCAAGCTGGAGAACGCGGCGATAACTTACAACGACACGCGGGAAATTTTTGAGCATGACAGAGTGGTCAGCTACACGGGCGACCTGCGGACGCTGTTTGAAATCCGAAACGCTAAAGACGCCTTCGACGAGTTGCTCGGAGCGTTTGAAAAAAATTTGCCACTCGATGAAGCTTTGATTTGTAAATTTCATTATCAACTGACAAAGAACACCTACGACATAAATCGTTGGGACGCAGGCGAACGCCCCGGCAAGTTCAAAATTAATGATTACGTCGTCGGCCGCGAAGAAGCGGGAGCGTTGCCGGAAGATGTGCCGTCGGAAATGTCAGAGCTGCTCAAAGAAATAAATGACTATCAAGGCGAAGAGATTTTAAAAGTCGGAGCGTACTTTCACGTGAAGTTTGAAAACATTCATCCGTTCGCAGACGGCAACGGCAGAACGGGTCGACTGGCTTTGAATTATTTTTTGTTGCAAAAAAATAATCCGCCTGTGATAATCCACGAGGAGGACAGAAAAAAATATTTCGAGGCGTTGGAGGCTTGGGATAAGCGGCAAGCGTTGGAGCCGATGATTTTTTTTCTTCAAGAGCAGACCGTAAAAACGTGGGCGAAAAATTTACTGACGAGAGGCGGCAAAAAAATTAATCACGACTCAAAGTGAAAATGTTCCGCGTCGATTCCGAAGTCAGCGCAAATTTTTTCGACGAGTTCTTCCAAATTTTGCGGGACGCCTTCGGGAACGGAAATATCAACGGTGACTCGAATCGACGTTTCGGCGTTCGGCAAATTCATCAAGTGCGAAGCGATTTCGTCGACGTAATTTTTTATCTCTCTGGAAAAGCGAATGTTATCGAGCTTCGCGTCCATCGAAAAATGTTTCGACAACGGACGCGGAGGTGTCGGCTCAATCGGCGGAATTTTTTGGCCGTTACCGTCGTCGCCGTCGTCGGGCGACAACGTGTCGGGCGGAGGAGGCGTTGGCTCCATTTTCAGTTGCTCTCGTGCGACGTCCTCTTTGACCAAAAAATATTCGGGCGAAACGTGTGTGCACGCCGCGTCGCCAAATTTTAACGCCAAATATTTTCCGTCGCGAAAATTTTCAGCCAAGCCGAAAGTTTTTTCCTTGACGCCGAGTTTAACCGCGTCAATCAAAACATTCACGTCGACGAGGCGCGGCAAATAATAGTACGTTGAAAAATATTCCCACAGCTGATTGAACTTGAGCGCGTCGCTGTCGCGCCACAAAAATTTATCCATGAACCGACACAAAACTTTATCGCCGAGCGCGCCAATCAACATGTCCTCGCCGAAAAATTTTTCCGACGCCGCCGAAATGTTGTCCTCTTTGGTGCATTCAATTTTTTCGACCTCCATCGGGCAATTCAACTCGCCGTCTTCGGAACGTTCGGGCGCGAAAATTTTGCAGTAGGCTTGCGAAGTTTTCATCGCGAAATTTTCCGTCGCCAACTTCAAATTGCTCGCGGCGTCTTCCTTTTGCAGCGAATCCAAATTCAAATGACGCGCTTCCTTGTTGACCGCCTGCCACGCCAAAAAATTTCGCACGGTATCTTTCAGCACGCCTAACTTTTCCAAGTCCGCCGCCATGAACAGCAACATGTTGCGCCAACGCCGCGGCACCGTTCCCCGATTGTCCAAAATTTCTTTCGCCGTCGCTGTCGCCAAATTGTTTCTTTGTCCGTCGATGAAAAAATATTTCGGCGACAAAATCACGAGGCGCGCCGTTTGTTCGTCGGGAACTTCCGCAGAATTTTTCGGGCAAATGTGAATCCCTTTGAATGAATTTCGACCGCGCCAACTTTTCAGTCGCTGTTCAATCTCGTAAAAAATATCGTCATCAGAAAATTGTTCGCGCTTGTCGTCGACCAACTTGCGCAGCGTCGGGTTCACGCCGAACCAAAGCCGATTTTCTTTCGAGTAAAGATAATACAAGTTCGTCTTGAGTTTCGACAGCGCGTCGTTGTAAGCGGAAATGTTTTCAAATTCTTGCGGCTGAATCACGCCCAAACAAATTTCGTTTTCGTCGACGCCGCGAACCTCTCCTTGACGACCGCCGGGCGCAGTTCCCATAAAAATTGTCCGCGAAATTTTCCGAGCCGCCGTCAATCTTCCGAACCGCGAATTTTGCGAATCCAACTCGCGCGGCTTCGAGTGTTCGCCGTCGACCTCCGCATTTATTATTGCGTCCCAGTTCCCGCCCAAAAGTTTTGCAAGTTCGTCGCGCACGGGATAAAAATTCAGCGGAATGCTGCCCGGCATAATCATCGTGCTCGCGTCGCTGTTCGCCCACAAATGATAAATCACGTTCGCCATCAACCGCAAAACGCCGCGCGTTTTTTGAAAACCTTCAAGACCCGTCCACTTGTCGTAAAGATAATCGAACAGCTTCGGGTGAATCGGATAGCACGCAAGCAATTTTTTCCGATAATTATTTTGGCGGCTCTCGTAGGGAAAATCATTCGGGTTGGCCGCGTACATATTAAAAAACGCCGCGCAAACTTTTTCTCGCGCCTGCTCATCGCTGCACGATTTAAAAAGTCGACGGCGAACAATTTCGTAGCCTTCCTCGACACCAATCGGCGTCCAAACAAATTCCACGCGTCCGACAAATTTTTCCACTTGCTTTAAAACTTTCTTGCCCAAATCGTCGCCTACTTCCGCGTCCGATTCGGGTATCGACACGACCACCGAACTTTTTTTGCTCGCCTTGGCCGCCTCCGTCAGTTCTTGAATGAAGCTCAACAAATTTCCGAACGTCCCGCCCGAATCGATTTCGCCCGTGCTCAACTTCCGACCGTAAGCAACAAGCTCGTCAATCAAAATCAGACACGCGCCCGCCTCGTCGAAAATTTTTTTCAGCAACTCGACGCCGGGCGAAATTTTTTTCTCGTCGTTCTCGCGCATCATTTCGTAGAGTTCGGGCTTGCCTGTCGACCGCGAAAGCTGACTTGCGATTTCTCCCCACAAAGTTTTTTGCAAAGGATTTTCCCACGTGCCGACGATTACCGCCGTGTGAACTTTCGGCAGGCTTGAAATTTCCGTCGCGTCCAAAATTTCTTTGACCGTCGACGATTGCTCCGCGCGAATTTTTCCGCCGAACAAATGATACAACGCAAGCAGGCTGTGAGTTTTGCCGCCGCCGAATGAGGTCTTCAGCTGAACGACGGGTTCGCCCGCGCCCACTGTCAATCGCTTGAGCGTCTCGACCAAAAGAGTTTTCAGCCCGCCCGTCAAATACGTTCGCGAAAAAAATTCCACGGGGTCGACCTACTCGCTGCTGCCTTCGCCGTGAAAGACTTGCCCCAAGTCCGCCGCGAACTCCGCTTGCCTGTAAAGTCCGCGCGCAACATCGGGGTGCGGCTCCATTACGTCGCGCCAAGATTTTAATGCACCGAGTGTCGGCAAAGAAATTTTCGGCGGCTCGATTATTTTTTCCGTTTGAAGTCGCGCGTTCCACATCGCCCGCAATTTTTCTGTCGCTTCCTCGTCGAACGACGCGCCGATTAATGCCATCGTGTCCAGCGCGTGAATCGTCGTCGCATCGTCGAACGCTTCGGGCTCGTGCGCCCACGTGTTGCGCGTGTTCCGCAGCTCTTCCGTGTAGCTCAAATAATTTCTCGGCAAGCCCGCAGAAAAAATTTCCCGCCAATGAATTTTTATCAGCAACAAACAAAGCGACACGTCCAGCGAATCCGTCAGCTCCTCGTAAGTTCCTTCGCGCGGCAAAAATCTTTTCTGGTCGTCGAAAAGAACATCGAGCACGCCGAGCCGCCACCAATTTCCCGCGCCGAAATGTCGTGCCAATTTTTTTTGCACGAACGCCGCAAGCATCGGCCGCAAAATTTTTTGCGGGCAATTCTTTGACGCTTTTATAAATCCAATCAAGCATGTTGTCGAAGCAGCCGCTTG
>CAMJQS010000009.1 GCA_946408105.1 uncultured Selenomonadales bacterium
TTCGTGTCCACTAATATACGTCTTTTTTTGTGTCCACTTTTATATTATATATCCATTTTGACGGTACGCCGGAATTACACGGCAGATATGACGACGACAGAGACATCATGTATCTGAACGGGAAGACAGAAACATCGTTGGATTGGGCGTTTTGGCATGAAGCTTTTCATGTGATGAAAAAGCACGAGCCGGAACTTTACGAGGATATTCTTGCTCATGTTGAACGTCACGAAATTTTTAGCACTCAGCAGATAGAAGATTATCGCCAAGCGGTCAAACAGCCGAAAATGAGCAAGTCGAAGGTAATGGAAGAAATGCTTGCCGATGCTTTTGCCGACATGAAGACGGGTCGGCGCGTCCTTGAAAAAATTTCAAAAGAAAATCGGAGCTTAGCGGGCAGGCTAGCCGCATTTACTCAAAAATTGCTCGACGGCGTTAAGAAATTTTTCAAAGCGAAAGAGGTACGCGAGAAATATCCGGCAGTTACGTTGTCGAGTAAACAGTTCAAAGCCTTTGTTACGCGGATTGATGAAAACGTCTGCAGTATGCAAGACGGCAAAGCGTCAAAAAACTCTACGGGCTACAAAATTTTAACAACCGCACTTCATTCGCCATACGAATATTCACCGACAAAGCAAAAACGATTCGACATCGAGTCAGCAAAAGAATTGAGTAAAAAATATTCGTCCGCCACAGTTGAACAGGTAATACAAGACCTGAGTCCGCTTGGTCGCCAAAATAAAAATTACGGGAAAGAGATTATGCAAGAAGTCAGAGCTTGCGGGAGGTGAAGATTTTGGAAGAAAAATTTTGTGGAGTATGGGGGCATCTTCGCGAAGAATATCTGAAAACGAATAAGCCGGAGTTGTATGAGCTTATGGTCGAAAAGAATGAGTTGGAAGAGTATTTGACGGGCTACCAGACGGCGTACTCCGGTCGCGCAGAAAAAATGGCAGAGAAACTGGCGGCAGAGCGCGGCGTTGACGACAATCTTTACAGGGATGATTCTCTGGAATGGATTTTGGCTTCTGAGAAAATTCAAGAGGAAGTACAATCGACATTGCAAAGAGAAATTCAACGATAATTTTTCCTGTACCGTCGCCTCACGACGATACAGGATTTTTTTTGTTTAAGGTATTGTTTTTTCCAGAGAAAAAGTTTATCATTAGAGCAACGAATACACATAACAATTTTAGGAGTGATTTTATAGCATAGAAACGCGAAAGCCCTGCAAGTTTACGAGACTTGCAGAGCTTCAACCGGTGAATGCCCAAATCATTCGCCCGAAGGTCTTAACTCCTCGTGAGTGCCGCCAGCACCCACTCAGAAACGACTCACGGCTACGGGTTCAGATGATTTTTATCAAAGAACTGAACTGATTATAAAGCTTTACGAGGTTTTTGTAAAGCAGAGAAAGGCGACATTCACTGGGAAAAGGTGAGTGTCGCCTTTTTCGTTACGTGGCAAGGAGGTGAGAGCGTCGTGGCAATGAAGGAAACCTTTATGAACTTTAGAAAACGGATACTTAGTTTATTTGAAAAAAATACTTATAATAGTAAGCGACGCTCTCGCTTGGGCGTCGGCGTTCAAAATTTGAACCCGGAGAGGTCTCGGAACTATAGAACCTGTCCTGCGGGTGCCCCACTTTTCGTCGAACTCCCCGACGCATTGCTTGGCGCGAAGATTTTGGAGCGCAATCAGTCGTTTGAAATGCTCAGGCGGGCGAAATTGTATCTTGCCTTGCGTTCCGTTGAAGATTTTGACTCGTTGTTGGGCTTGGATTGGCGTCGTGAATGGAACCAAGAACATCGCGTCGTTGAAACTTTGCTTGATTTGTTTCCGTCATTGAAGTTTGCGCACGAATCTATGTTGCCGTTGACTGCGCGTTTGCGTAAGCGCGGTATTGACCCGAAGTCTATTGATTGGAAGAATTCTCCGTGGTATCGTCAATATCTGCATGATTCCGTGCGGGATAATGACTCGCTGTTCTTTGACGCCGAGAAGGTTCTTAAATCCCCCGAAATCCCAACCGCAAGAGACTTATTCCGTTACGACTACGTTGATGTTGTTGCGTCTGAGAAGAATGGTAATACCAGTGTCCGGCTTGATGATATTTGTCGGTCACACTCCATTTGGCTTGACCCCGTCGACGCGCCAAAAGAATTGTATAAATGGCGGTTGCGTATCCAGAAGGCGATTGCGTGGGCGTATTTGAACGATTGTGTGCCTTTTATGATGACGCTGACAATCTTCCACCGCTGGCATCACTTGAAGAACTTGCTCAATGTCTTGCAGAACTCGTGGGATAATTTCTTTGTGTCCAGTTGGTCTGCGAGGAAGCGTCGGGCGGCGATGGACTTGCAAGGTTATGTCCGCCGCTTGGAAATCACGCTTAACGACGGATTAATTACTCCCGATGGTGAGATTTTGCCGAATGCAGGTTGGCATCCGCACTTCCATGTGATTTTGTTCGTGCCGAAGGGTAAGTTTGGAACCGTTTCCGACATGGAATCTCAACTGAAGAATGACTGGGTTGAGATTGTCGCCGCGCAGTTCAAGAAAGAATTCGGCGAAGAGATTGACCCGTCGTATATGCCCGCGTTTGAGGCGCATGGTCTGCATTTTAGCCGCTACAACAAGGGTGAGCGTAAAGGTGAACTTCGTCCCGTTAAGGACAGCATTTATCTGGATAAGATTGAAGGTTACGACCATCTGCATGTCTACGGTATAGATAAAGAGGTCTCGGCGAACGTTATCAAGAACAGCAAGATTCCGTTTGACTTGTTGCGTGAGGTTAGTGCCGGGAATATTGACTTGTGGACGGAATATGCAATCGCGACGAAGGGCTTGCCGGCGTTGCAGTTCTCCCGCCCGATTATCAAGAAAATCAACGAGTATTTTGCCGCGCATCCCGATAAAAATCCTGTGACTTGCGAATTGCCGCCGAGTAAAGTTATTGCGCACATGGATTTTGAGATTCTGCGCCTGTTTTATCGGAACTTCCTGATTCCGCAGTTGCGTCAAAAAGCCGCTGAAGGTTATGAAGCGTTGTCCCGTTGGGTGAAAGAAAAGCTCGTTGAGTTAGGTGTCTCCGCCTTGTGCGACGACCCGACTGCTTTGCCGCGCCCGCCCAATTCTGTTGACGACTTGCTCTCTAAAAAAATACTTCCGACTCCGTAATTCCGTTGGCGTCAAAAATTATCTGACGTTCCGACTTGCTTTAGATTACTCTTTTTAAGGTAGGATGTTGCAAATGTAACCCCCGCGAGCTGCGTTGATAATTGTTGTCAATATCGCCCTGCGCAGGCGCATTGTAGGACGTTACTACGTTGCGATAGCTGAAAGGAGAAACTTTATGGATGCTATCAATAAAAATCATTGGCGGTCGTTGAAAAAATTCGTCGCTGGCACTTTGAAAAAAGCTGAATCACATCATATTGACGAGGACGACCAAATTACGTTTAGGATTATTCTGGGCTTGATGAACGCCACCGACGCCCGTCAGAAGGAATGCGATTATTCTCTTTTTGAAGGAGACGGCATGAACAAAACGTTCTCCATTGCCGTCAATCAAATTTTTGAAGGTTATTCTACGCCGCCCGATGATTATTCTATTGCCCATATGCGCTTTAAAGAGGAACGTCCTTATGTATCTGGACTTGCTCTTGAGTTTGCCAGAGAGGGACTTAGATACGAAGGAAACAAAGAGCTGTTCGATACGCTGTATTGCTCAACCGCCGCAGTGTTTTCTGTCGTCGTGTCGCTTGTCGGCGAGGTTCTTTTGTATCATTTTGGGGCGTTAGTAGAAAGATTACCGCACTATTTGCAGGAGCTTTACCAACAAGCTTATGATTCTGCCAAAGCTACTTATGAAGAGAGTAATAGCAAATTGAACAATGTTGTTCAATGTAAGGAGGAATGCGCTATGAATAAAGTGGCGGAAATTTCACGTGCCGACTACAACACGATATTATTGCACGCGGAAAAAATCAGCAACGGTCAACACGACTTCGCACCTGTCTTGCGTCGAGAATTACACGAGAAACTGAATATTGCTGACACCGAGTCACTTATCTCCGACTTGATGACGAATAAGGATATAGAGTTTTTAAATCGAGTGCGGCAGTTCCTGTCGCAGTTTCCCTTTGAGGTCGTGGGAGACGATGGAGAGCATTATCAGCTCGTTAAGCACGGTAACTTTTGTGAGTTGGACGTGGTCGAGCAACCGATTGAGCCTGTCGTTGATGATAAACCTACGCGGGAGCCTGAAGGCGATGATAGTGCTACCGAGCTGATTGAGTTGCCGATTGAATCTTCTCAACCGGTAACGTTAGAAATCCGTGCCGAGCGAATCCGTCGCCTGCAGGCTGATGTTCAACGCGGCATTATCGAAATCGGTTTTGAGCTTATCGCGGCAAAGAAAGAAATCGGACACGGTGGCTGGACTGATTGGCTTGAGAAAGAATTTGAGTGGACAGATCGTACTGCACGAAATTTTATGGCGATAGCGGAACGTTTTGGAAATCGAAAATCGATTTCCGATTTGACGACTACAACGCTGATAAAAATGTTGGCATTGCCGGAAGGCGACGAAGAAGCTTTTATCGAGGCACAAGCGCAAGCAGGCAGTCCGGTCGAAACTCAATCTGCGCGGCAAGTTCAGCAGGCTGTCAAACAGTGGAAAGAAACCAAAAGCAAAGAGGTTTCTGCAACAGAAGATAATGAGCTTAGTCTTTTCGCTGTGGAGGATGAAGTAGCCGAGCAAATTCAAAGTGTCGGCGAGAGTGAAGAGGATATTATTATCGAGAGTGAATCCATGCCGATACAAAATTCCGAATCGAATTTGACACCAACGGAGGATAGTGACGAGAGTGTTGATGTCGTCTCCGATGAGTCGATTCAATCTTTTGCTGACGAAGAAAATCTCCGTGTCGAGTTGGAAAAGAAACGTGCAGAAACGCAAAAATTACTGGACGAAATCTCTACGCTGATTCAGACCGTCGCCGATACAAAGCTTGACGAAACCATTCGAGCGTTGAAAGCAATCCGCGATTCTTTAAATACAAGTTGTTAGGAGCAGAACGTTTTTTGTGCTATAATCGTTATGATAAAATCTTTCGGAGAAATGAAATGTCAATACCTTTGGCTCTGCTCGTCATGTCGATTCAGCTTTCCGATTTTTATTTGATGTATATTCCGTTTCACAAAGGAATGACGCACGCTGAACGAAAAAATTTACTGCTCGGAATGCTGGCTTGCGGAATGATAAGCTGTGTCGGGAGTATTTTAGTCTTTGAACACTGCGGAATTACTGCTTACGTCTATAAAAGGCTGTTGATGTTGGGCTGGATACCCTACTTGGTAATTTTTATGCTGATTGTTCGGCGAAGTATTCTTCAACACGTCTTTATTTTCGGGATGTCGCGGGTTTGGAGCATAATATTGCATAATTTTTCCGCGATAACTATAGTGTTGCTCTTCTACACCGAACACGAAATACTTTTTTCCCACGCAATAATATATTTGTTACTTTTCGCAGTATGTTTGCCGCTTGAGTGGCGTTATTTTGTGGATTTACTTCCGCCAAGAAGATTTTTCGTCGATTACGGAGTTGCGGTCGCGTTTTTGCCGATTATAATGACGTTAAGTGTAACTCTCCTTTGGTCGCAGGAGCCGTTAATCCATTCTTGGCAGGAAAGATTCTCCAGATTCTATCTGCCGTTCGTGTTTTTTTTCTTCTATCGCTATATTTTGCAGACGAACGAGAAATTACAGGAAGAAAAGCTCGCGAAGCAAAATTTTCGGCTGATGAAGGAGCAATTAACCGCTCTGAGTGAATATAATCGGATCATGCAGGAAAGTCGCGAACAAATTTTGGTTATGCGCCACGATTTGAAACACAATTTCCGAATAATTTATCTGATGTTGCAGGAGGGCAAACTTGAGGAAGCAAAAAATTATATCGGCAAGGAAGAAAAATTGCTTGACAAGACTAAAGTTAAAAATTTTTGCTCGCAACCGCTGATAAATGCCGCGTTGAGTGTTTACATTAGCCGCGCCGAGAAATTGGGCATAAAAATAAATCATAAAATCAATTTGCCGTCGGAAATTTCGATTGATGAAGGCGACTTCGCGTTGCTAGTCTCGAATCTACTAGAAAATGCCATAAACGCAAGCTCTCGACAAAAAAATTCGTCGCAGAAACAAATTTCAATCGCGATTCAGACTGTGAACGGTCAATGCGTGCTCAAAATTGAAAATTTCATTGACGAGGAAGTAATATTTGACGAAAAAAATTACCCACGAACTTCGGAGGAAGGTCACGGGCTTGGTATGGCGTCGATTAAGCTTTTTTCGGAGAAATACGACGCCTATACAGATTTTGAACAGTCGGGAGGGATTTTTAAGGTCACCATGTATTGGCAGAGTTGAGATTTATCAAGTGATTCATGTATTTAAGCTTGGATTCCTTACTTTTGCGCTTGCTGATAGGAATTTTGGTGTCGTCAGTCAAGATAAAGTCTTCGGCGTCCATGAGTTTTATAAAATTCATGTTCAAAAGTATTCGATGATAGCATTCGACGAAGCGCGAATCATTTTTTAGGACGTTAAAGCACTCGTCGTAAGTCATATTGGCAGAAAATTGTTTGTTCGGCAGATGAATTTGCAATTTGTGGCGTTCATCAAGGTCGATGTAGCGAATATTCTTGTATGGAACGAGAATTTCTCCGCTGTCGACGCGAACAGACAATTTTTTTTGGTTATCAACGAGTTTTGGGAAGATATATTGAAAAGTTTTGGCAAATTGGTCGAGGTTTTCGCTCAGTGGCTTGAGAAAGTAACCGACAGCGAAAACTTTATAGCCTTCGAGGATAAAATCTTCGCTGGTCGTCAAAAATATGATAGAAACATCTCTGTCTTGGTTGCGAACAATTTGAGCGACTTGAATACCGTTTAACGGCTTCATAAAAATATCGAGAATCAGTAAGTCGAAAGATTCGGGCTTGAAAACGCTTAAAAAGTTTGCGGGATTGGAAAAAGTTTTGATTTGGACGTTAGTAGCAACTTCAGCGAAATTTTTAGCGAGGTAATTTGTCAAAAAAGTTTTGGCGGCGAGTAAATCGTCTGATAAGTCGTCCACGATGGCTATATTCATGAAAAATCACCTGTCGAGTGAAGTCGGGCAGAAAATCGCCCGACTTTTTTAGTTGGTAGTAAAGTAGTGTCAGAGTAAGTTAATTAAAGCATACAAGCCATTGAAATAAAAGCGTTGGACAAAAAGTGGGCGGAAATCGCGAAAAGTGAGCAGTCCAAATGATTCGTTGCAATGTATAATGATGAAAAATATTTTGGAAGTATGAATCTTAAGGACTGGCAGATACTAAAACGCGGGAAACATTCAGACTTCGCGATAATCACGGCGATAACGGCGATATTTTTGTTGGTGATAGTGCTAAACGACCGGTTGATATTTGAAATTACGTCGAATCAAACGGAAGAGATAGGACACACGCAACTTGAAGTAATTCGGAGCGATTTTCAAGGAACGCTACAAATGTCGGAAGACGCGACGCTGAGAATGGCAATGGAATCGGAGCAAATGATAAAATCTGGTGCGACGCGGGCTGAATTGGAAGAATTTTTCTATAAACGCAAGCGGGAACAGAAAGAATCGATGAACGGCGTCTGTTTTAACACATATATTTACGTCGGCGAGAAAGATTGGACGATAATTCCCGATTTTGCAATGCCGCCGGAATATCACGCGACGGAAAGGCTCTGGTACAAGGGCGCGTTGGAAAATCAAGGAAAAATTTACATAAGTGAACCGTATATCGACGCGATGACGGGCGCAATGTGCTATACGATGTCAAAAGTGCTGTCGGACGGGCGTTCGGTCGTCGCATTGGACTTTAATCTTTCGGAAGTGCAAAGTTTAATCAATCGAATGGCGGATATTGGCAACAGAAATTCGCTAATCGTGACGAAAAGCGGAATGATAATCGGTTATACGGATATGAGTCTCGTCGGCAAGAAAATATCTGATAATATGCCCGAATACGAGAGTATTTTAAATCGAATTGTGCAAATGACACAACACGAGAGTTTTACGGCTGAAATTGACGGTAGCGAGCATACAATTTTCAGTTCGGCGACGAATAACGGCTGGTACATGATTTTAAGCATAGATAATTGGGCATTTTACAAAAAAAGTTACGTTCAAATCATATTTACAACGCTTTTAAGCCTACTGATGATGTTGGCGATTATTTTTTTCTATCTGAACGCGATGAGGAAAGGTTTACGCGCCGAAAATGCGTTAAGAGTCAAGGAAGAATTTTTATCGCGGCTTTCACACGAATTGCGTAACCCTTTGCGCAGAATTTTGGACTTATCAAGCACAAAAACAGTAGAAAGTGATGCCGACCCCGCCGAATGTGCCGCGCAAGTCCGAGAATCGGCTTTGAAACTCTCAGACATGCTGAATAATCTGTTTTCGTTCTCGACAATGGTTTTTAGCGACCAAAAGAAGTTAAAATCGGAGAAAATTTTCCAAGATGCGGAGTTATCGAAGGTCAGCCGCTACGCAAGGACAGGAATTATAGCGGTTTTGGTCTGTGCAATGACATTGGCGTTCGGAATTTGCTTTTCAACGACGATAAATTGGGGCGATACGAAAATGCACCGCGAAGTTGACACTTACGAGCACCAATTATCGAATTGGATTGAAAAACAGCGCAGTATTTTGAGTATGTTCGCGAATTTAATAAGCAAACACCCCGAATTTATGGACGATTATACTTCGGCAGTGAAATTTTTGGACGGATTGGCGAAAAATTACAAAGAAATCTCGGTTTGCTACATGACGAACCCTTATAAAGAGCATAAAGTAATAATGAACAACGGTTGGGTGCCGCCGCCCGATTTTAGCCCCGAAACTCGCCCTTAGTACATAGATGCGGAAAAATCTGCGGACGGATTCAGCGTTTCGGCTCCATATTACGACGCGCAGACAGGATTGTATTGCGTGACGCTCGCGCAGGTTGTTTACGGCGATAATAACGAGTTTTTAGGGATTTTCGGCATTGATTTTTACATTGACCGATTGACGCAGGTTTTAGGCGAAAGTTACACTAAAGATGGCTACGCATTTCTCGTTGACCGCAATGGAATCATAATAAATCACCCGAATAACAATTATCAGCTGACAATGAGCCGCATGACTGATATTTTTGGCACGGAATACGGAAAAATTTATTCAAGCGTCGAAGTCGGTACTTTTCGTGATTATACGGGCGATTTTGTTGCTTGCCTTGCGAAAAAAAATAAAACTTCCAACTTTACGGTCGTCGTAGCAAATAATTGGTGGAATATTTACGGGAATAATATCTTACTCGGCGTTTTCTTCATGATTTTGCTTGTAATTTGTATTTTAATTGTGAACGCGCTGATAAATCGGCTGTTGAAGTGGCAAGACTCGGTCAACGGGCAATTAAAAGCGGCATCGGATACGGCAATGGCGGCAAGCAAGGCGAAATCGCAATTTTTAGCGCAAATGAGCCACGAAATCCGCACGCCGATAAATGCAGTGCTCGGAATGAACGAAATGATACTGCGCGAAAGTAAATCGGAAGAAATTTTAGACTACGCGAGCAATATTCAGAGTGCAGGGCGGACTTTGTTGACTTTAATCAATTCAATTCTCGATTTTAGCAAGATTGAGGATGGTAAAATGGAAATTGTGCCCGTGCGCTACGAAATTCCGACGCTGATAGACGATTTAAGCAATATGATTTCGGAAAAGGCGCGTAAAAAGGGCTTGGAGTTCAAAATGGAGATAGATTCGACGTTGCCGCGCAGTTTATATGGCGATGATGTGCGTTTGCGGCAAATAATTACGAACATTTTAACGAACGCGGTTAAATATACGCACGTCGGCTCGGTTAAGTTGAAAATCAGCGGCAAAGAGGTAGATTCTGATACGTTGGAGCTAAAAATCAGCGTAAAAGACACGGGAATTGGTATTCGCGCCGAAGATATGGGCAAATTATTTCAATCATTCCAGAGATTGGACGAAGAAAAGAACCGAAACATTGAAGGAACTGGTTTAGGCATTGCGATAGTACAAAAATTGCTAGGAATGATGAACAGTCGGCTGGAAGTTGCAAGCGAATACGGTCACGGCTCGGAATTTTCGTTCAAACTGCGTCAAAAAGTGATAGATAAGACACCGATAGGCGATTACACGGCTCATCAACAGAAAACAGAGGACAAAATTGCAGAAAAAAGATATTTGACGGCTGAAAAGGCGAAAATTTTATCTGTGGACGATAACGATATGAATTTGAAGGTCATCAGCGGGCTTTTGAAACGGAATTTAATAGTTCCCGACCTTGCGGAGAGCGGAAAAGCTGGAATTGAACTCGCGAAAAAGAATTTTTACCATATAATCTTTCTTGATAACATGATGCCGGGACTAAATGGCTTCGAGACGTTAAAAATCATGCGACGAGAAAAAATTTTGAGCGAAAAGACGCGAGTAATAATGTTGACGGCGAGCGCAATGGCAGGAATGCGAGAAATTTACCTGCGCGAGGGCTTTGACGACTATTTGAGCAAGCCGATAGACGTTTCGGAGCTTGAATCGGTATTGGAGAGGCATTTGCCCGCCGAAATTGTTTCGTTTGAGGTCGAAGGGCAAGAAAAAATTGTTGAAGAAGAAAAAATAGGCGAAGACGAGTTCAGTAAGCGAGAAAAAAAGAAATTTGCGGAGATATGCCCCGAAATAAACCTTGAAACGGCGTTGAAATACTGCATGGACAGCAAAAGTTTCTTAACGCAGATGTTAGAGACGTTCACGGACGCCAAACGCGCTGAAAAAGTACAAAATGCGTTCGATTCGGCTGATTGGAAGAATTATCAGATACTCGTACATGCTTTGAAGTCAACATCGCTGTCAATCGGCGCGGAAAAGTTGAGTGAGCAGGCAAAAAGTATGGAAATGGCAGCGAAGGACGGAAAAATCGAGGAAATCCTTGCGAATCACGGAGAAATGATGAGTTCATACGAAAAAATCCGATTGGAGAAAAAAATGGCTCGACGAGAGCTGAAATGAGTTTTGAAAGTGATTTTGGAGGCGCAAAAGACCAATTCCAAAATATGAGAATTGAAACGTTGGAGGAAAATATGAGCAAAATTTTAATTGTGGACGATGATGAGATGATGATAATGCTTGCGCGGCGTATATTGGCTACGAAATATGAGGTGGTTACGGCGACGAGCGGCGCGGAGGCGATAGAAATGCGAGTGAATCTGAATCAGAAATCGTGCGGGACAGAATTTTATCGCGACTTGAGGGAAATTTGGCAGTCAGAATAAAATTCGAGTGTGAAAAGATTTTTTAGGGAGTGAAAGGTATGCGGAAGAAAAAAATATTGGTAATCGACGATGATGAAATGAATTTGCAAATTGCGAAGATGATTTTGGAGAGAAAATTGTCGTGCGAAGTGATATGCGCGGCGAGCGGCGTCGACGGACTGGAAATTCTACGTAATGAGCGCGTGAATCTGGTATTACTCGATATTTTAATGCCGGAAATGGACGGCATGGAAACTTTGTCGGAAATTCGCGCAGACGAACGTATAAAAAAAGTTCCCGTCATGATGTTGACGGCGACCGTCGAAAAAGATTTGATTCAAAGGGCAATGGCTCTCGATGTGACGGATTACATAAAAAAACCGTTCATGCCGGCAGATTTGATTAAGCGCGTCGAAAAAAAGTTGTCGGAGATACATTCGGAAGAGATTTTGCTAATCGGCGACGATGAAAGCGAATTGTGCGGCATGAAAGAGCTAATCGAAGAAAATTTTGATCATGAGGCATTGACAGCCGCCAATTTCGACGACGCAACGAAATTTCTGCGCGAAACGGACTTTGACTTGATAATCGCCTGTGCGGACATGGAATTTATAAATGGATTTAAGATTATAAAGTTTATTTCGTCTGACGAAAGATTTTCGACTATCCCGTTCGTGTTGACGACAGCCGACAAGCTCTTGGGAGTGATTGAGAAAATAAATGCTCCGCAAGTCGAAGAAATTGAGCCGTTGGCGGAAGAAATTTCAGAACCGACTGCATCGCCGATTGAAAAGCCGCCTGCAGAGGAAAAAATTCCTGATGAGCCGCCTGTAATCCACTCTGAGAAAAAGAAAATCGCAAATGTAGTGACTAATCTTATCGGCTACGAGCTGGACATACACATCTGAGACGCCGCTCCGAAAAAGTGGGCGGATTTTGCAAAAAGTGGTCAGTCTCAAAATAAAAATGCGTGGTAGAATGAATCGATAAGTTGCGCGAACGAATATTATTAGCCACAACGCGGACAAGGAAGTCGCGACAAGTACAAAGGAGGTTTCATAATCATGAAGAATAAAGTCTTTGTTATGAATGATTTTAAGTTCGACCTGCAGAGGTTCGACAGCGCGTTTGGCGGCGGCGACGGCTCGCAGACGAATCCCTACCAAATTGCAAGCGTCGAAGACCTGCAGCAGCTCGCAAACGACGTAAACGGCGGCAACAACTACTACGGCAAATATTTCATTGTCACGGCGAACATCGACTTGAGCAGCGTCGCGAACTGGCAACCCATTGGCGACCAATATAATTCCTTCGCGGGCACCTTCGACGGCAACAACTCCGAATACACAATCAGCGGCATGAAAATCAATCGCAGAGATTGGTGTCAAGGCTTGTTCGCCTACAACAGCGGCACGATTAAAAATGTCACGCTCCTCAACGTCGACATCACGAAACGCGACGCAAATAATATCGGCGGGCTTGTCGGCACGAACAAAGGCACAGTCAGCGGCTGCACAGTCACGGGCAATATCAGCGGTTATCAATCTGTCGGCGGCATTGTCGGCAACAACAAAGGTTACGTCACCGGCTGCACGGTCGACGCACAAGTCAACGGCAATGGAGACGTCGGCGGCGTTGTCGGCTATAATACCTCAACCTTAACGCTTGTAAGCGACAACACCTTTCACAGCAATGCAAACGCGATCGGTTGGGATAACTCAAGAGCAACCAAAAACAATACCCGCGTTTATGACTTCGACGCGCCCGCAGAAGTTACTGCCACTTTTTCGAGCGGCGAAACCGTCACAATCGGCGACAAAACTTATTACAAGGAAGGCGCAAGCTTTAAGCTCACGCTCAACACGACATCCAACGACAACTGGCATAAAATCACGGGCATTAAGGGCGCAAGCAAAAATTCCGACGACACGTTTAACTACGCAATCGGCACGACGCTTGAATTTGAGGGCTTTCCCAAAATCGGCTCGCTTGCCTTCGACGGCACGGACACTTACACCATTAACAACGCAACCGACCTTAAGGCTCTGGCTGATTTTGTCGAGGCGGGCAACACCTGCGCGGGCTACAAGTTCAAACTCGGCGGCAATATCGAAGGCGTCAACTTCCATATCGGCACGGCTGATTCAAAGTTCGCGGGCACTCTCGACGGCGACGACAAGACGATAACCGTTGCTTACGACGACGGCGGCGCATTGTTCAATTACGTTGACGGCGCAACTTTCAGCAAGCTCACTGTCGCGGGCACGATTAACACGTCCGAGAAATTTGCGGCAGGTTTAATCAGTCACAGCTACGGCAACACGACGATTGACGACTGCACAAGCTCCGTCACGATTAACAGCTCCATTAACGGCGCGGGCAATCACGGCGGCTTTGTCGGTTCGGTTGACGGCGGCAAGCTCACAATCAGCAACGGCACCTTTAACGGAAAGTTTATCGGACAAAAAACTTCACATTGGGGCGGGTTCGTCGGTTGGAACGGTGGCGACACCGAAATTAGCGGCGGTTTATTCGCGCCGAAAGGTTTTAGTTTAACCACAAACAACTCCGCGAACTTCGCCTGCAACGGCGGCAACATCACCGATTCTTATTTCAGAGATAATATCGGACTTAAACCTGTTCAGGGCGAACAAGTTTTTGCGCTCAACTTGCCCGAAGGTGTCACGGCTGAACTTGTAAGCGGCGACGCGGTAACTTTAGGCGGCACGACTTACTACAAGAAAGACGCAACCTTTAAGCTCACGCTCACCGAAACAAGCAACGACGAATTTGCGTATATCACGGGCATAAAGGGCTTGACCAAAAACTCCGACGGCACGTTTAATTACACAATCGGCACGCGCTTGGAATTGGATTGCTACGCAAAAATCGGCTCGCTCGGTTTCGACACAAGCGATAACTCCTACACAATCGCCACGAAGGAGCAACTGACTGAGTTCCGCGATTATGTCAACGCGGGGCACAACTGCGCGGGTTTAACTTTCAAGCTCACGGAAGACCTTAACCTCGACAGCATAGACAACTGGACGCCAATCGGCAATGGAAATAAATATTTCAAAGGCACGTTCGACGGCGGCAACCACACGATAAACAACCTCATCATAACGAACGGCGGCGATCAACAAGGCTTGTTTGGCAAAAGCTACGGCACGATTAAAAATGTCTCGCTGGTTAATGCCAATATTAGCGGCTATTGGAATATCGGCGGCATTGTCAGCTACAACTACGGCACGATAGAAAACTGCGCGGTGAGCGGCACAATCAGCGGCAATCAAGCGGTCGGTGGACTTGTCGGTTATAACTACGGCATCGTTAAAAATTCCTTTGCCGCAACAAACATCAGCGGCGGCAATGAAAACGTCGGCGCACTTGTCGGCTACACCGTTTTCAGCAAATACAGCGGCAACGAATATGCCTCGAACGTCGGCGACAACACGGGCGCGATTAAATGGCTCACATTGCCGACAGGTATCACGGCGACGCCAGAAAACGCGGCTTATAAAGTCACGGTCGACGGCACCGACTACTACAAGCCCGATTCAACCGTCAAACTCACGCTCAACATTGCAAGCAACGACACTTTTGAGAAAATCACGGGCTTTAAAGGCTTGACCGCAAACGACGACGGCACGTTTAACTACACAATCGGCGGCGCGGCGTTGGAACTTGACGGCTACGCAAAAATCGGCTCGCTTGCCTTCGACGGCACGACGAACACTTACACCATTGCCGACAAAAACGACCTTCAAGCTTTGGCTGATTTTGTGGAGGCGGGCAACACCTGCGCGGGCTACAAGTTCAAACTCGGCGACAATATCAGCGGCGTCACCTTCCATATCGGCACGATGAACAGTAAGTTCGCGGGCACTCTCGACGGCAACAACAAAAAAATCACTGTCAGCTACGAAACCGATAACGTTTTGTGCGCACTGTTTAATTACGTTGACGGCGCAAATATCAGCAAACTCACTGTCGCAGGCACGATTAAAACGTCAAATTACAGCACGGCGGGTTTAATCGGTTACAGCTACGGCAACACGACGATTGACAACTGCACAAGCTCCGTAACGATTAACAGCACCTATAACGGCGGCTCAGCTAACGGCGGCTTTGTCAGTGCGGTTATGGGCGGCAAGCTTACGATAAAAGACAGCACCTTTGACGGCTCGTTTATCGGACAAAATACATACGGTTGGAGTGGATTCGTCGGTACAAATCTTGCCAAAACCGAAATTACCGGAAGTTTATTCGCGCCCGCGCAGATTGACGTTAATACAAATCAATCCGCGTCCTTTGCACGCAACAGCAACAACATCACCGATTCTTTCTGCACAAAGACGCTCGGCACTCTTCAGGGCGAACAAATCTTTGCCGAATTGAACTTGCCCGAAGGTGTCACGGCTACTTACGTTAGCGGCGAGACTATAACTATCGGCGAAAAAACTTATTACAAGCCCGGCGCGACGTTCACGCTCACGGCAACCGACGGCTACGGCAGTAACTTCAGCGGCTACACGTTCAAGGCAGGGAACACTTCCGCCACCCGCACAGGCGAAGGCGTCTATAATCTCGTGCTCGGCGATTCGGATAAGGTTGAGTTCGTCGGTTTCCCGAAAATCGGCTCGCTCGGCTTTGATAAAGAGACAAACACTTATCTAATCAACTCCGAAGACGATTTGCTTGCCTTCCGCGATTACGTCAACGACTTTCACGATTGTCAAGGCTACACTTTCAAGCTCACAAAAGACCTCAACCTTAAAAAATTTGATAACTGGACGCCGATAGCTAAAAACGGCAGAAGTTTTCGAGGCACGTTTAACGGCGACGGGCACACAATCAGCAACCTCAAAATAAACAGCAACGAAGAGCCTTGCGGTTTGTTCGGCTACAACGTGAGCGGCACGATTCAAAATATCACGCTGATAAATGCCAACGTCAATGGCGGGAACGAAGTCGGCGGCATTGCGGGCTACAACCTCAACGGAACGATTGATAATTGCACAGTTGAAGGAACAATCAAAGGCGGTCAGTATGTCGGCGGTATTGCGGGCTACAACAGCGGCGGCACGATTAAGGACAGCTTTGCCGATGTCACAGTAAGCGGCACACTCAACAAATTCGGCGTAATCGTCGGCAGAAAGAGCGGCGGCACCTACAGCGACAACGGATATATTACTTCCAAAGTCAGAGTCAACGACAAAACGGGCGCGACAAAATATTATTCGCTCGACTTGCCCGCAGGTGTCACGGCAAAATATACCGGCGGCGGCAACGTTAAAACTGTCGGCTCCAAAACTTACTACACGCCCGGCGCGACGTTCACTTTGACGCTCGACAAGACCAACGCGGACTTGCTCGCCAATTATGCCAAAGTCAGCGGCTTAAAAAATGCAACTCTCATCAGCGGCAACGATTATTCCTTCACGCTGGACGAAAAAGGCACGGGCATTACGATTGACGGCACGGATTGGATTGCGGGCTTGAGTTACGTCAAAGACAGCAACGGCTATGTTCAATATTACAAGCTCTCGACTTCCTACGATTGGCAACTCCTCTGCGACTTCGTGAACGGCACGGGCAAATGGGCAGGCAACCCTCACAACTGCGCGGGCACGACGTTTGAATTTACTCGCGACATCTCGACACGCGGCACGTTGAACAACTTCGCGGGCACAATCGACGGCAAGGGCTACAAACTCATTAACGGCAGTATAACGTTCGGGACGCTCAACAACGCCACAATCAGCAACCTCGAAATCGCCAATGCCAGTGCTTACGGTTATTCAAGCGTCGACGGGGCGGGCTTGGCGAAAGAAACCACAGGCAACACGACGCTCCGCAATATCACGGTCAGCGCACGGCTCAAAAACACCTCGACTGATTCGTTCGGCGGACTTGTCGGCAAGAACAGCGGCAACCTCACGATAACGGGCAGTAAATTCAGCGGCTACGTTGAGAGCGGAGACGCCGCGCAGGTTGGCGGCTTTGTCGGAGAAAATACCGGCACACTCACGATAAACGACGGCGTATTTATTCCCTTCGGTCTCGACATCAAGAGCAACGCCGTTACTCGCGCCACCTTTGCCAACGGCGATAACGTCACGATAAACGGCACGACTTACTACGCGACGCAACTCGGCACGGCTCAGGGCGAAAAAATCTTCAGCGAAGACGAATTGACTTTGCCCGAAGGAATCACGGCGAACTATGTAAGCGGCACCAAGCTCACTTTCGACGGAAAAACTTATTACAAGCAGGGCACGACCTTTGAACTTGACGGCGAAGTTGCGGACGGCTACAAATTGGTTGCGGGCGAAGGCAGTACTTTAACCCGAAACGATGACGGCACGTATAATTTTGTTTTCAACGGCTCCGCGCAGGTTACGCTTGCCAACGCTTCGGAAATTGCCGGCTTGACGCTCGAAAACGGCTACTATCTGATAAGAAGTGTTGAAGACTTGCAAACCTTCCGCGATTACGTCAACAGCGGGCACAAATGCGAGGGTTTGAAGTTCAGACAGACAACCGACATAGATTTGAGCGGAATAGCGAACTGGACGCCCATCGGCAAAAGCAACGGTAAAATGTTCAAGGGCACGTTCGACGGGCAAGGCTACAGTATCAGTAACCTCAAGGTAACGGGTAAAGATTATCGAGTAGGCTTGTTCGGCTACAACAGCGGCACGATTAAAAACGTCTCGCTGATTGATGTCAATATCAGCGGCGATTACTTTGTCGGCGGCATCGCGGGCTATAACGACAATGGCACGATTGATAACTGCGCGGTCAGCGGCGAACTCAGCGGCTTTAATTCTGTCGGCGGCATTGTCGGCAAAAACATCAATAGCACGATTAAGGAAAGTTTCGCCGATGTCACAGTCAGCGGCAGTAGTTATGTCGGCGCGGTCGTTGGCAACAACAGCGGCACAGTCAGCGGCAATGAATATTGTTCGGAGACCGGCGACAACACGGGCGCGACACGTCTTTACAAGCTGAACTTGGACGACGGCATAGAAATATCGGCAGACGCTCCGCCGAGTGACCGCCGCACGTTTAACGGCACCAACTACTACAAGCCCGGCACGACAATCACGCTCGACGTAACCAAAACTTATAACGGCGTGGCGAACACTCCGACTTATCTGCGTTACGGCGATAATTTTTACGAGAAGGGCACCAACATATCCTTGACGATTGACGGCAACACCGATCTCAAGCTTTACGGCTATGATTCTTTCAACAACATAAACTATAACGCCGAGACGGGCTGTTACGAGATAAACAGCACCGCAGGTTTTTATGAGCTTGTGGCTTACTCGCGAACTCACGACTGCAAGGGCTACAAGTTCAAGCTGACGGACGACGTTGAGATAAGAGCGGGCTACAATATCGGCGCAGAGAATTGCCACTTCAAAGGCGAGTTCGACGGCAACGGTCACACGCTCAATCTATACAAATTCGCCGCCACGATTGATAACATGTCGCCGTTCAAGTTCATTGAGGACGCCACGATTAAAGACTTGACGGTAAGCGGCGATTTCTACGTCGGCAACACCAACAACGCGGCGGGTATCGTGTCGCAGAGCTTTGGCACCTGCACGATTGATAACTGCGTTGCTGATGTCGCCATAAGGAGCGGCACGGGCACTGTCGGCGGTCTCGTCGCCGTCAACAACGGAACGCTCAACATTTCCAACAGCAAATTTACGGGCTTGCTTAGCGGCAATATCGAACAGCTCGGCGGCTTTGTCGGCGACAACAAGGGCACGCTCACGATAAGCGACGGCGTCTTTGCTCCGAACACTTCATCAACCGTTGAGAACGCGGCGACTTTCGCGAACGGCAACGGCGTCTGCAATATCGAAAACAGCTGCTACACTCGCGCACTCGGCACGATTCAGGGCGACGAAATTTGCTTGGTTTCAAATCTTCCCGAAGGCATTACGACTGAACTTTTAAGCGGCGAAACAATAAGCGTCGGCGGCACGACTTATTACAAGCCCGGCTCGAAGTTAAAGCTCACAATCGGCGACGAATTCAATTATTCTCCCGAAACTTTGACGCTCAGCGCGGGCGGCAACGAGCTTGCCAAGAATGACGACGGCACCTATACGCTCACTTTGACGAAAAGCGCAAATATTTCCTTCGACGCCCAATTTAAAATCGGAACTGCCATATACGACGCGGATAAAGGCGGCGTCTACATGCACTATCTCGCCTACGACGCGGCGGGCGGTTACTTCAAGATTCAAAGCGTCCAAGACTTGCAAACCCTCGCCGAATATGTCAACAGCTGGCACAACTGCAAGGGCTTGACGTTCAAACTCATGAACGACATCGACTTGAGCGGCGTAACCGATTATTGGGTACCGATAGCGCAAAAAGAGAATGCAGGAAACGTATCGTCTCCGGAGTTCGCGGGCACCTTCGACGGGCAAGGCTACACAATCCAAAACGTTCCGCTTAAAGACGGTTTAGAGGTAACCGGCGGCGAAAGTCTCAGCAGTATCGCCAACAACTACAGAGGCGTTATCGGCGTCGGCTTATTCGGCACAATCGGCGCGGGCGGCTTTGTCAAAGATTTGAACGTCACGGGCACCGCCAACGAAAATAATATCTGGACGGACGGCGGCTTGTTCGTCGGGCGCAACTTCGGCACGATTGATAACTGCACGGTTCAAGGCAAGTGCGGCGGCTTCGTCAATCTCAACACGGGCACGATTAAAGATTGCGTCTCGATAATGACGGGTATCCATACTGAAAATCTCGGCGGCTTTGCGGCGACGGCGGGCGGCAGTTTCATCAATAACCTCTATGTTCTTCGTTATTCACCGCCGCGAGGCTTTTTCTCGACGGGCGGCACGCGCTTAACCAAATACGTTTCAATCGGCGACCTTAATATCAAAGTCACCGGCGGAGAGGCTGTCATCTTTGACAAGAGACTTTACTACAACACCGACTCGGCGATTACTATCAACCTCGATGATGATTTCGTCGCGGCGAACGAGGGTAAAGTCCTCAAGATTGGCAACACGGTTTTGGGCACGGTCTCAAGCTCGTTGACTTACACTTTCCCGAACGATTTCAACAGCACCGATAACGATTCGCTTGTTGTCGGGGACGCTCCAACCGTTGAAGACGAGATTGCCAACGCCGAAAACGTCATAAACATTAACAGCCTCGACGACTTTATAAACTTCCGCAACCAAGTAAACAACGGCAAAGTCTACAAAGGCAAGATAGTAAGATTGACGACGGACCTCGACTTAAGCGGCATAGACAACTGGACGCCAATCGGCACATCAGCTTGGAAGTATTTCAAAGGCACGTTTGACGGCAACGGTCACACGATTAGCAACCTCAAAACGAGCGGTCACCCTCAGGGTAGCGGTTTATTCACCATAAACGAAGGCACGATTAAGAATTTGACGTTGACAAATGTAAACATCAACGGCAACGGCAACAGGTATGTCGGCGGCATTGTCGGCGAAAACAGCGGCACGATTGATAATTGCTTTGTTGAAGGCACAATCAACGGCAATCGGTATGTCGGCGGCATTGCCGGCAACAACGGCGGCACCGTTAAGAACAGTTTCGCCGATGTTGCAGTCAGCGGCAATCAGTATGTCGGAGCAGTCGTCGGCTTTAGCGACGGCACCACCGGCGACAACGCTTTTTGCTCGGACGCATCCGATAACAGCGGCGCGACGAAATATTGCGCTCTCAACGTTCCCGAAGGCGTCACGATTACTACAGACGATGCCAACAAAAAGACAATCGGCGGCAAGACTTACTATAAGCCCGACGCGACGTTGACGCTCACGACAACAAATGATATGACCGGCAAGATGTTTAAGTCGGGCAACAACATAGCGACTTATAACAGCGCGACTTCAAGCTATACCCTTACGCTGAGCAATTCGGAGATAGTAATTGAGGACACTCCGAAAATCGGCACAATGAGTTTAGACTTGGAAACGGGCACTTACCTTATTAACAACGTAAACGATTTGCAGAGTCTTGCGACTTACGTCAACGAGGGGCACGATTGCGCAGGTTTGAAGTTCAAGCTCACGGACAACCTCGACCTTAGCGGCATAGCGAACTGGATGCCAATCGGCAACGACAGTAATAACCGTTTCAGCGGCACGTTCGACGGCGATAACCACACAATCAGCAACCTCAAGATAACGGGCGGCAGTTATCGCGGCTTGTTCGGTTATAACAACGGCACGATAAAAAATGTCACGCTGGTTAATGCCAATATTAGCGGCTATTGGAATGTCGGCGGCATTGTCGGCTACAACAACAGAGGCACGATAGAAAATTGCGCAGTCAGCGGCGAACTCAGCGGCAATAGATGGGTCAGTGGCATTGCGGGCGACAACTTCGGCGGCACGATTGGTAATTGCTTTGTTGACGGCATAATCAGCGGCGATAAATATGTCGGCGGCATTACGAGCGAAAACCAAGCCGGCACCGTTAAGGACAGCTTCGCCGATGTTACAGTCAGCGGCAATCAGTATGTCGGCGCGATTGTCGGCAACAACTACGGCAGATATAGCGGCAACGGATATGTCTCAAACGCCTACGACAGCACGGGCGCGACTAAATATTACACTCTCGACTTGCCCGCAGGTGTCACGGCGACTTACACGGGCGGCGACGACCTCAAGAAGACTGTCGGCGGCAAGACTTACTACAAATTGGGCGCGACGTTCAATCTCAGCGTCGGCACCAATGCAAATTACCAAACGATAACGGGCTTGAGTGTCGGCGGCAAGGCTCTCACAAAGACGGGCGACACTTACAGCTACACGCTCGGCGACAACGAGACGATTGACATTATCGGCGTCCCGACGATTGCGGAACTTACAAGCGCGGGCGCAACCTACAACCACGCCGAGAACGCTTACGAAATCGGCACGGCGGCACAACTTCAAGCTCTTGCGTCTTACGTCAACGCGGGGCACAACTGCGCGGGTTTGAAGTTCAAACTCACGGCGACCATTGACCTTGACGGCGTGAACTGGACGCCAATCGGTAACAGTCCGAATTATTTCAGCGGCACCTTTGACGGCGGAAACCATACGATAAGCAACCTAACCATAACGGGCGGCGATCGTCAAGGCTTGTTCGGTGAAAACAAGGGCACGATTAAAAATGTCAATCTCATCAATACCAACATCAGCGGCGGCTGGATAGTCGGCGGCATTGCGGGTCACAGTTACAGCGGCACGATTGATAATTGCACAGTTGAAGGCAAAATCAGTGGTACAGGCAATTATGTCGGCGGCATTGCGGGCTACAACGACAGAGGCGCAATTAAGGAAAGCTTTACCGACGCAACAGTCAGCGGCAGTAAATTTGTCGGGGCGGTCGTCGGCTATAAATCGTCCTTCAGCTCCTTAAGCGGCAACTACTACGCTAAAGGCAATGACAAATACGCGAGCAAGATTAACACGTTGACATTGCCCGAAGGCGTGACGGCGACTTTCAACAGCGGCGGCGGCGACTCCATTACTCTTGGCGGCAAAGATTATTATCTGCAAGGCTCAAGCTTATTGCTCAGCACGGCGGGTGTGACGGGCTATCATAAAATCAAGGGCTTGCGCGTCGGCGATACCGATTTGACTGCGGACGCCAACGGCAATTATGCGCTGATATTCGACGGGCAAAATACGACCGTCACGATTAACGGCGACCCGATTATTGACGGCTTGACTTACCAAAACGGCGTCTATCTGATAGCAGACTACAGCGACTTGGGAACGTTGGCAAACTACGTTGCGGCGGGTCACAACTGCGCGGGCTTGAAGTTCAAAGTCACTGCCGAGAGAAAGAACGGCAACTATTACGACATTCAAAACTCGCAGTATCAAATCGGCACGGCGGACACTCCGTTTGCGGGCACGTTCGACGGCAACGGCAAGACAATCGACATTGCCGGTTCATTGGATGCGCTGTTTAGCTACATTGACGGCGCGACGATTAAAAATCTCACAGTCAAGAGCAAGGGCATTGTTGCCAACGCGAGCGGCACGAACACAATCAGCGATTGCGTTGCCTCGTCGTGGGATATGGAGCGCGGCGGTTTCGTCTACAACAATTCGGGCACGCTCACGATAAGGAACAGCGTCTTTAACGGCAAAATCCTCAGCGGCAACGGCTTTGTCGGCGAAAACAGCGGCACGGTTCGTGTGCGCGGCAGTATGTTTGCTCCGAGTTCAGTTCCCGACAACTACAGCGGCAATGCTTACGCGGGCGGCACCGTCAATATCGCGAACAGCTACTACACGACGGGCACGGGCAACGGCGCGACTAAGGCTTTCAAATTCGAGTTGCCCGCGAATACAAAGCTTGCCAACGACAACAGCCTTTTGACGTTCGACGGCGTTCAGTACATTGCGCAAGGCTCCAAACTCAAGCTGACAGTCGACGCCGCGCAGTTCACGCAGTTTGCAAGCTTTAAAGTTGACGGCAACGACGTTGCGGGTCAAAACGGCGTCTACACCGTGACAATCGGCGAAACTTATCCGACAATCGCGGCGGAAGGGCGCGTGAAGATTGCGGACTTGATTTACGACGAGAGCGACGGCAGTTATCTGATTGAGAGCGTGGAAGAACTTAAAGCTTTGGCTGACTTTATCAGCGACGGCAACGCGCCGACGAATAAATTTAAGCTCACGCACGACATTGACATCAGCGGCAAGAATATTCAGCTTGGCACGAGCGGTTACAAGTTCGCGGGCGAGTTCGACGGCAACGGCTACACTATCACGACGGACAAGACGCTTTTCAACTACACAAGCGGCGCGACGATTGGCAACCTCACGATTGACGGCACGATAGCTGACGGCTCCGCGTTTATCGGCAATGCGGACGGCGGCACGATTAACGACTGCGCCTTTGTCGGCACGCTCACCAATGCGACTAACGGTTTTGTCAAAGGCGGCAATGCGACAATCAGCAACAGCGTCTTTGCTCCAAAAGGCGACTTCAGCGGCGAGGCGTTCGGCGGCACCGTCACGAACAGCTACTATACAAAGGGCACGGCGGGCGACGACGCAATCAAAGTTCACACGTTGAGCGGCTTGCCGAGACAACTCAACTTGACCTGCGCGGACGCCGATAAATTTACGTTCGGCAATACGACTTACTACAAGGACGGCGCGGCGTTGACTTTCACTCGTGACGATGAGACGCGGCGAGTAGTCGACGGCGTGACGGTCGGCGGCGTTGCGGCTACCAAAGACGGCAACGCTTACAAAGTCACGCTTACCAGCGACGCGGCTAATCTTGCAGTTGTCGGCAGTTGGCACATTCAGCTTAACGGCGCGGGCGACACCTACACCAACCGCGAGGATAACATTTCGATTTTGGGCGGCGCGGGCAATGATTCTGTCGACAACTTCGGCAAGGACGTAACGATTACGGCGGGCGACGGCGACGACACGATTAAACTTCGCAACGGCAACAACAGCGTTAAGTTGGACGGTTTCGGCGTGGGTGACGTTATCGAGTTCGACGGCGAATTTAGCTTAGGCTCCGAAGGCTACAACGAGAGCGATAAAAAAGCCGTCATCGTTTCCGAATACGTCCACACGACCCTTGACGGCGTGAAATTCTCCGAAGACGGCACTGTCTGGAGTTTCGACGCGGCAAATCGCACGGCTAAATATGGCAAGCAGAAACTTGAAGGCGTCTACCTCGACGAAACGGACGGCAAGATTAAATATCGTCTGAACGAAATTAAGCCGGAGGATATGTATGTTGAGCTAAGCGGTATCGGTGCGGACTTTGCGATTCAGACCGATAACTTGGACGGCTACGGCGGATTGAAAGCCGGCACTGAAACTATTGTCCTCAACGGCAACCACTTCGCGGGCGGCGACGGTATCACTGTCACGAGCAACAACGCCGGCTATGCTTTCGGGCTTATCGACAGCGTTAGCGGCGTGCACTTTACCGGCTCCGACAACGGTGAATATATTTACGTCGACGAGAGCAATGTCACGATAACGGGCGGCGGCGGTGCAGACACGATTAAGCTCGGATTGAACGTCACGAACATCACCGTTACCGACATGGGAGAGGACGACCGCATTTATCTTTACGGCGGCACGATTGACAAACTTGAGACTATCGGCGAAGAGGGCAATCAATCGTTGGTTGCTGAAACTTCCAGTACCGGTACCATTAAAAGAGTTACAATCGGCGGCATAAGCAACATTGCAACGAATTTAAGCAGCTGGCAAGATACCGACAACGGCAAAGCTTACTACGTCGGCAATGCGAACGGCTTCGGCGTGGGCGAAAGCGGAATGTATATCGGCTACGTGCAAGCAAACGACTTGACGCCTGTTATCGAGTTCAACGGCTTAAAAATAGTAAATGACGATTCGCCCAGATACCACACGGGTTACGGCTATCCGCAGGTTGAAATCAGCCCCGAAAACTTTGCGGGCAACACTCTTACGATTGTCCAAGAAAAAGGCGGCGCGGTTGTCAGGTTGGATGGTGACTTCGAGGGCAAAACGCTTGTCGGCTCCGACGCCAACAATATTTTGCATGACGAATACACCGGCGACAGAGAAATCGGCGATATAATTCAGAACAGCGGCAATAACCTTGTAATTTTGTGCGGCGGCGGCGACGATTCGATTGACAACTACGCCGACAACGCGACAATCGTTGCAGGTTCGGGCGACAACAACATTAACCTCATGAACGGCGGCAACACCTCAATCAACGGCGGCACGGGCGACAACCAAATTTATATCGAAACCGCTGAGGCTGTCATTGTCAACGCGCAGGGCAACAATACAATCAGAGGCAATTTGAATTCCTTGACCGTCGAGAATTTCAATTCGGGCGACGTTATCGATTCTGATTACGAAATTACTAATCTCAGCGTTGAAGGCGGCAACCTCGTTGCAAGCTTTGACGGCGGCACGTTTACCATTGCGGGTATCAGCCAACTTGCAAGTGGCGAAGTAACCAACACTTGGAGCAAAGACGCGAACGGTTGGACTTACGGTCAATCGGTCGGCACGGAAGGCGCATACATCAAGGACGGCAATATCGCCTACGCGGAAAATAAAACTTTCTTCACGCTTGGCGGCTTGAAAGACGGCTTGACGGAAAATCAAATCGCGGCGGGCGTCACGATTAACGGCGGTAAGGTTATCCTCAGCGAGAGCGTCCTCGATACTTCCAAATCGCCTTCGATTAGCGGCGGTCGAATTGAAATCGACAGCCCCCTCCTCCAACGCGAAGTCACGACGGGTTGGAACCTTATCGACAATGACAGGAATATCTACGCTTACTACGACACGGCGGGCGACGGCTCAGGCTGGACGCAAGACGACGACGGCAAATGGCAATACGCCGAAGGTATCAAGCCGCTGTTCTCCTTTGAAAACATAAAAACTATAAAAGAAGTTTATGATGACGAGAATAAAGAATGGAATTTCTACGATGCTGCAACCATCGACAAGGATAACAAAGTCCTCACGCTCAGCGAGGATTCCTTCAACGGCGACAACATCGAACTGCTCGGCAACGCGGGCGGCTACACGTTTAAATTCGCTGACGACTTCGACGCGACAGGCAAGACCTTTGACGGCTTACCGAAAATCGGCGATATGACATTTGGCTCCGACGCGGCGGGCAATGCTTACTACCTCGTCAACACGGTTGCAGACTTGCAAAAGTTGGCGGAATACGTCAACGCGGGCAACAACTGCGCGGGCTACACGTTTAAGCTTGCGAGCGACCTCGACCTCGACGGCGTAGAGAACTGGACACCAATCGGCAACGACGATCAGGGAGGCAAATATTTCAAAGGCACGTTCGACGGGCAAGGACATATCATCAGAAACTTGAAAGTAGAAACAAGCGGCTACACCAGAGCGGGCTTATTCGGCTGTCTCGGCGACTATAACGATAACGGCGGCACGATTCAAAACGTTTCGTTGGTTAACGCCAATGTCAAAGGAGGCAGAGCGGGCGGCATAGTCGGTACCAATTACGGAACGATTGATAACTGTTTTGTCGACGGCACAATCGAGACTAACGGCGCAGGTGGAGCACTTGTCGGCGCAATCGTTGGCGAAAACAACGACAACGCCAAAGTCATCGCCTGCTACTATCACAGCGAGGCGGGCGGCTACGGCACTCCTGTTTACGAACTTGAATTGCCCGACGGCGTCACGGCAAATCATGTTAGCGGCAAATCAAAAACTGTCGACGGCACAATTTACTACCTCAGCGGCGCGACCTTCGACCTCACGCTTGACACGGACACACTCGACAGCGAAAGCATTTACGAGAAAATTGCTGTCAAGAACGCTACGCAAATCGGCGACAACACCTACAGATATACCGTCTACGACGACGCCTCCGCGCAGGTTAATGAGTTCACCTGCTACCCGAAGATTGACGGGCTTACGTTCGTTCCGAACAACAACGGCGACGGCTCCTACAACCTCGACAACGCCGCAAGCTTTGCATCGTTGAGCACCTTCCTTGCCAATTACGCGGGCGATACTTCTGTCTTGAAATTCAATCTGACTGCCGACACCTACGAAATAAGCGATGCCGAGCAACTGAAACTTTTTGCAACAATCGTCAACAGCGGCAACAACTGCAGAAATAAAACCTTCAAGCTCACGAACGATATTGACCTTAGAAACGTAGCGAACTGGACGCCAATCGGCAACCCGTACACGCAACCTTTCGCGGGCATATTCGACGGGCAAGGGCACACGATAAACAACTTGACGATAACGAGCGGCGATAAAGTCGGCTTGTTCCATTGGAACAGCGGTACGATTAAAAATGTCTCGCTGGTTAATGCCAACATCAGCGGCAATTCTTATGCCGGCGGCATTGCCTACTTAAACTACGGCACGATTGATAATTGCGCGGTAGATGGCACTATCAGCGGCGATTATAGGGTCGGCGGCATTGTCAGTTACAATATGTCCGGCGGCACGATTCAAAACTGCTTAACGTTAGCCAAGACAAGCGGCAATTCTTATGTCGGTGCAATTGTCGGCAAGAACAATGGCTCTATTGCTAACAGCTATCGTGCAGGAGACGCCACGCCGGCAGATTCCACTCCGCTTGCTTACGAATTGACGTTGCCCGAAGGCGTTACGATTGCAGAGGATAAAGGCGTCAAATACAACGGCAAGCTCTACGCTCCTGCAGGCGACCTCAAGCTCAACATAAGCGCGACGGCTCACGACGACAGTTTTGCGAAAATCACGGGCATAATCGGCGCGACCGATAACAACGACGGAACATTTACTTACACCATGCCCGCAGAAAATTCGACGCCCGAATTTAGCGGCTTACCTGTTATCGCGGGGCTTACCTTAGACGCAAGCGATGACTCCTACATAATCGATTCGGTTGAGGCTTTGCAAGTTTTGGCGACTTACGTCAACGACGGCAACACCTGCGCGGGCTTGAAGTTCAAGCAGACGGAAGAAATTATCCTCGACGCTGAAAGCAACTGGACGCCGATAGGCAACGAGGAGAATCATTTCATGGGCACGTTCGACGCCGGCATTTACGACAGCGACGGCGAACTCACGGACAGCTACACGATAAGCAATTTAACGATAAAAGACGGCAGCAGTAACGTCGGCTTGTTCGGCTATGTCAACGGCGGCACGATTAAAAACGTCGTCTTGCTCTATGCCAATATCAGCGGCAACGAGAACGTCGGCGGCATTGTCGGCACAATCAGCGACGGCACGATTGATAACTGTTTCTTCGACGGCTATATCAGCAGCGGCACTAACGGCGCGATTGTCGGCAACAACAGCGGCGGCACCGTAAACGATTGCTACTATCACCTCGAAACGGTTACGCCCAAACGCGGCTTGCTCAAGAGCGGCGGCTCTTCGGGCGGCGGACTTTACTCGTTGACGGAGCCTGAACATTTCACCTTTACCAACACCGACGGGTTCAGAAATTATCGCGGCAGAATTTTCGCGACGGGACAAGTTACATTTGAGTTGACGGCAGACGACGACCGACGCATTATCGACGAATTGAGCGGCGCGACGATTGAGAAAAACGGCAATGTCTACACCGTGAACTTGACGGGCGACGCCGTGCTTGATGCCGCATATCATATTCAACTGCACGACGGCGGCGACACCTACACCAACGCGGAAGACAATATCAGCGTGCTCGGCTCGGCGGGCGACGACACAATCAGCAACAGCGGCACCAACGTCACAATCTCGGCGGGCGCGGGCAACGATTCAATCAGCAACACCGCCGCGCAGGTCACGATTGACGGCGGCGAAGGCAACGATACCATTTCCAACACCGCCGCGAACGTCAGCATAGACGTTTCCAAAGGCAATGACGTTATCGAATTTGCGGGCACAAACAGCTTTACGGTTACGGGCTTCGGCGCGGGCGACGTGATTAAACCTGCAAGCGGCAATTTCAAAGATCTCACTGTCACCAATGACGGCGTTGTCGCGAGCTACAGAACTGACGGCTCTAACTTCGACAGCCACATTACAATCGGCGGGCTGAACTTATCGAAGACAGTCAATAATTGGTCGTTGGAAAGCGGCACTGCGAACTTTATCCCGACGACACTCGCGGGCGCGTACTTGGACGGCGGCGAGATAGCTTATCAAGTTGAATCAGTCGGATCCGCGCAGGTTGCCATTAGCGGCATAAGCAAGCTTGACGGTATCGCTGACGTGGGCAAAGTCATTGAAGTTGACGGCAGTGCGGTTAATGATTCGGGCGCGACGGTTGCTTTGAACTCCAACGGCTATCAATTTAATCTTAAAGGCGATTGGAGCGGCAAGACTTTTACCGCCACCGACAATGCCGACGTTATCACCAACAGCGCGAGCAACATTGAGATTGCACTCGGCGACGGCAATGACAAGCTTACCAACTTTGCGGCGTCGAACGTGACGATAACGACGGGCGACGGTTCCGATACGATTGAGATAACGAGCAACGTTGAGGCAGTCAATATAACGGACTTTGGCACCGATGACAGATTGGAGTTCGCGGCGGGCATTTCGACTTACAGCTACAGCGACGGAGCCTTGACGGTTACGCTGACAGATGAGCAAGTCGTTCAGCTAACGGGCTTGTCTGCGCCGATTGAGGCTACGTGGTTGACTGTCACGGAAGGCAACGCTATTTATGGCATACCTTCGGGAATAGAGTATAACGTTGAGGATAAAGCGATAATCTGCGCGAGTCGGGCGGTCAATGAAGAGTTCGTACTCAGCGGATTGAAGTCAGACGTGACGACCGCGCAGATTGCGGCGGCTGTTGAAGTTGACGGTACGACGATAACTATAACCGACACCACGATTCTTGACAGCGGCAAGACTGTCACGGTTGCTGAGGGCTATACGCTTGCTTTGGGCAATAACATTGTTCCGAGTGAGCACAAAGAACTTTCTTGGACGCAGGACACGACCGACGCAACTAAATACAGCTACAGTTCAGCGGGCGACACGGAAGGTTATCGCGTCGTCGACAATCAGATAGTCCACAAGTCGGATAATCGCGAGACGTTTACAATCAGCGGCTTGGCAACGACTTTGACGACGGAAAATAACGCGAGCTTACCTTCAGGCGTTACGGTTGACAGCGGCACAGTAAAAATTTCAAGCGATGCGCTAAACGCAACGGACGTTGAACTTACGGGCGACTTTACGCTTGAGCTTGATAACGTTTCACCCGCAACGACCATCGGCGAAGGCTGGGACGGCACGACTTATAAGTCCGAATATGTCAGCGCGGCGGGCTATGCGGTTAGCGGCAAGAAGATTATTTACACACCGACGACGCCGGCGACCGAATTGTTCAGCTTAAGCGGCGTTGATTCGGCAAGCGGCTTTGAAGTCAGCAAGAGTGGCGACAAGTACACAGTCAACATTTCCGCCTTGAATTACGACGCAGAGAAAACAATCACGCTTGATAAAAAATCTTCCGACGTGGGTTTTGCTTATGCGGAAGGATTCACGGGTAATAAGTCGCAGACGATTGCAAGCAACGCGAGCTTGACGAATGGCACCTACACTTCAAAGACTTGGCAAGCGTGGAGTGATTTGAACGGCGAAACTTTAACGATTTACCCTGCCACGACCGCCAAAACTTTCACAATCACCAACTTAAATTCGTCGGCGAGTCTCGGTACCAATGTTCTCGTCACGGACGGCGACACGACCGAATTTGAATTCAAGGCGGCGGCTCTCGATAAAAAATCGGTCAGCATAACGGGCGGCAATTTCTCCGTCAAACTCAATGGTGACGTTGACACGACAGCCGAGACGATTGCCGAATCAAAGACTTTGGCGAACGGCACGTTGAGTTACAGGGCATCGGGCACAGGCGAACACTACACGGCGACTGATAGCGGCGTCACCTACACGGGGCAAGTCGGCGGCGAGACGTTCACATTGACCAGAATTAAATCTGTGGACGGCGTGACGATAAGCGGCAAGCAAGTTACTGTTGCCGAGAGTGCTCTGGACATGACGGCGACGGCGGCTTATACAGTCGAACTTAACGGCAACGATTTCACGCTTATATTTAATGGCAATACGAACAACGCAGAAACTTCTGCAACGTTGGTTAATGGAACGTACACTTCGGCTTACACGCCCGCATACTTCACGGGTAGCGGCAAGAAGTACACATTTACACCAGCGACCGCTCCGACGACGTTCACAATCAGCGGTATTTCTGACAGTGCGACACTCGGCACGGACGTCATCATTGACGGCAAGACGATAACAATCAGCGACGGCGCGTTGACTTCCACACACGATAAAATTTCCGTTAAAGATTCGAGCTACACGTTGCAACTTACTGCTTCGCTTGCCAAGACGATTAACTTCAATCAAACAGGCAATGCGGTTACGTTAAGTGGCACGACGGCGGGCTATGCCAAAGTCGGTGACGCTTACGAGTGGCAAGAACAAGTTGGCGGCGAAACGTTGACGATAACGGGCTTGAAAGACGGCGCAACTTTGACTGAGGATATGTTCCCCCGTAACGGCAATGTCATTACCTTCAAGCCGACTGATGAACTTTTGCCGGAAAATCCGACGACGATAACAATTACAGGCGGCGGCGTGATAGACACTTCCGAGTTGACGATGACTGCTAAAGTTGATGCGCATTGGAACGGCACGACTTACATTTCCGAGAAGACTGCCTCAAGCTGGACTACGAACGCTGGAGAAGTCAGTTACACTGCGGCGACGGGCGGCAATGCATTATTTACGCTTGAGAATTTAAAAACGGGCGTGACAGTCGAGGAACTTACGGCGGCTATTGAAGTTGACGACAAGACGTTAAAGATAAAGTCCGACGCGATTTTTGATACAGGCAAGC
>CAMJQS010000010.1 GCA_946408105.1 uncultured Selenomonadales bacterium
AATATATTCGTCCTGCAGGCGCGTGCTGAAGTCTTCGACCTGTGCAAAAAAATAAGCTTTGCTTCTGTCGGCGACGGCGGCAACGTCTTTGCGCAGAGTCAGCGTGGCGAAACTCCAGCCTACAGTTTTCATCGGCGCGTAAGCCAAAAAATATTCTTCGCCGTCGACCGTTACGGGCAAAATTCCGCTCTTGCCGTTTACCATTTGCTTTGCGGCGTAAGCCAAACTTTCTCCCGAAGTATTTCTTAAATCGCCGCCGCCGGCCGCAGCGATGATACTGCCCGCCTTGCGCGAAGAAAAAATCACTTCGCCCTTGTTGTTCAAAACAAAGCTGAAGCCGTTCTTTCCTATGTTCGTTTCGTCAATCGAGCGGTAAATGTCGGTGTTTGAAACGTCAATGCCGACGACGCCCGCCACGTTGCCCGCCGCGTCGTAGAAGGGAGCGGAGCAACCGATAAGCTGATATTTGCCTGTGGTTACGTGCGTGTAGAGCGTGGAGAAAACAGCCGTCTTCGCCTCAATCGCCGATTTGTACCAGGGACGCTCGCGCGGGTCGTAATCGAAAAACTCGCTCTCGTCGAACGGCAAAGCACCTTTCACGTCGGGGAAGACGCTTGCAGAAATAAACCAGCCGTTCCGTGAGCCGACGTAGCAGGAAGACTTATAATCTTGAAAAGATTTTGCAAGCGGCTCCAACAGCGTGCGAATGTTTCCGGCAAGTTCAATTTCCCGTTCAATTTCGGGCGACAAACCGTTTCGCTTAACGTCGGGTCCGTAAGTAAAATAAGCTTGCGTGTTTAAAATCGGCGCGAACTGCGGATTGGGAAGTTTGACGGGCTTGTAGTCGTTCGGGTTGGAAACGATTTTGGTCATGGTGTTGGCCAAAATCGTCACGTCCGAACGAATCAGTGCGGTCTCGTGGTCAATGAATTCCGCGCGGGCTTTTGCCAATTCGCCCAGCGTTTTCTTCAGATGATACATTACCAAACTTTGCGTGAAGTCCGCGCCCGCCCTCGCCAAGTCGTTGCCCATATCCCGCATTTCTTTTCGCACGACCGACAAGCCGTAAAAAGAAAGGCCGCTCATAGCCAAGAATGACAATATCCCCGCCGCCATGACGAGGACGAGCAGCCTCTTTTGTATGTTCCACTTCATCGAACGTCCTCAAAGAATTTTTTTCATGTGCAGAATATTTTTTCCGTCTGTGTACTCGTAAGAAATTTCGTCGACGTTTTTCCTGACGAGAAAAATTCCCAAACCGCCGACTTCGCGTTCGTTAATGTCGAGCGTCGTGTCGGGTGCGTCTTGTTCGAGCGGGTTGTAGGGTTTGCCGGCGTCAATGAAAGTCATCAACAGAGCGTGAGGATTTTCTTCAAACTCAATGCAAAAAGTCGCGGGGCCGATTTCGGGATGATAAGCGTAGCTTGCAATGTTGACGAAAATTTCCTCAATGACGAGTTCCGTCTGCATGACGACTTTCATGGAACAATCGCGCTCTTCGAGTTTTTCCGTTGCGAAGTCGATAACCGCCTGAAGATTTTCGAGCACGGCGTCAACCGTAATCTTTTCCATAAAATTTTCTCCGTTAAGCAATCGTCATCAAGCTGGCAAAACCGGTCATGTCCAAAACTTCCAAGACGGCTTCGCTCACGTTGACGAGTTTCATCGAGCCCTGCTTGTTCATGCGCTTTTGGGCGACGAGCAAAACGCGCAAGCCCGCCGACGCAATGTATTTCAGCTCCGCGAAGTCGAACGTCAAATCCGTCACTCCGTCGAGGGCGGTCGTCAATTCTTTGGACAGTTCGGGCGCACTGCCCGCGTCGAGCCTTCCGATAACTTTGATTGTCAATGCGCTTCCATTTTGTTCCTTCTTAATTTCCATTTTACAATCTCCTTTAAATTTCTTTCCTTGCGGCAATATATTTGTTGACGGCTGCGATAAGTTGCACCACGTCAAACGGTTTGGCAATGTGATAATTCATTCCGCTTTCCATGCTCATGCGCTTGTCCTCGTCGCGGGAATTTGCGCTGAGCGCGATAATCGGCAAAACTTTTGCGTCGGGTCTGTCGAGTGCGCGAATCGCGCGCGTCGCCTCGTAGCCGTTCATTATCGGCATTTGAATATCCATCAAAACCAAGTCGTAGTAGCCGGGCGGGTGCTTGGTGAAAGCTTCGACCGCCTCAACGCCGTCTGCAACCGTTTCGACCGAAAAGCCCGATTCTTCCAAAATAGTTTCGGCAAGCAGGCGGTTAAGTTCGATATCGTCGACCAAAAGAATTCTGTGGCTGCCGCTGTCGTCGTCGGAAATTTTTTCAATCGGCGCGTCTTTTTTATTCTCGTCGCCTTCGCGATAAATTTTGAACGGCAAGCCGACGGTAAAAGTCGTGCCCTTGCCTTTTTCGCTGACGGCTTCGATTGAACCGCCCATGGCGTCGAGAAGTTTTTTTGTTATGGCAAGACCGAGACCCGCGCTGATGTGTCCCGTCTTCGTGGAAGTTTCTTCGCGCTCAAAAGTTTCGTACATGCGCCGCATAAATTCGGGCGACATGCCCACGCCGTCATCGGAAACGATAAACTCGCAACGAAAATATCCCGCGTCGGAAACTTTTTTCTTCTTGGCGGAAAGTTTTATGTGGCCGCCCGACGGCGTGAATTTTATCGCGTTGTCTATCAAGCTTGAAAGAATTTTCCTCAAGTTCACGTCGTCGGTGTAAACCATTACTCGCGGAAGATTTGTCACACACTCGAACGAAATATTTTTTGCTTCCGCCCGCTGCTTGTAGGCGTGGACGACAACGAGCACCTGCTCTTCCAAGTCGCAAATTTCGTTGCGCAGTTGCGTCTTGCCGTAAGTTATCTTGCTCATGTCCAAAAGGTCGTTGACGAGGTTGAGCATTTGTCGGCTGCTCTCGTCGACCTTTTCCAAATAAGTTCCAACGAGTTCGGGCTCGTTCAAATGTCGGCGCGCCAAGTCCGTGAAACCCATAATCGAATTGAGCGGCGTCAAGATGTCGTGTGAAATGTTAAATAAAAATGCTGCTTTGACTTCGCTTGCTTGTCGTTCTCTTTCCAATTCCATTTCCATGCGCAGCTTCTCCTCCTGAATCTGCCGCCTTTCGGTGATGTCGCTGATAAAAACGTAAAATGCGTCGCCGTGTTCGGGGAAGGTCGCGAAGTGCCCGTAATCGTCAATCCAGCGAACTTTTCCGTCTTTGCGCGTGATTCGATATTCCACGTGGTCGAGGTGGTCGTTTTCGGGGTCGGCGATTTGCTCTTCGATTGATTCTTGAATCGCGTCGAAGTCTTCGGGGTGAACCATGCCTTTAAAGGTGTAACCCGTCAGCTCTCTGAACTCGTCGAGATTTTCGCAACCGTAAATATCCAAGACCGCGCTGTTGGCGTAAAAAATTTCGTAGGGCTCTTTGGCGGAATAAACGAAGAATCCGCCGGGAACTTGCTCGGCGACCCATTTTAACATGGGCAAAACCTCGTACAAATATTTCTTGCCCAAAAAAGTCGTCTTTGCCATTTTCCCCTCCGCAATCGCAAAAAAATTTTTCTGTCATAATAACACAGCTTGTCAAATTTGTACAAAAAAATTTTTCAGTCCGCGTAAAAAATTTTTTCAGCCAACGACGTTTTAAATTTTTCTTGAATATTTCGGCGCAACTGTGGTATTATGCACGGCGAGGAGGTCGATTTATGATGGTAAAATACGAGGTAAAGATGACGAGCATCGGCAAGGACGCGACGGCGTACCTTTCGAGCAACAGTTCTTTTATTTTGATTAACGAGAAGATTCGCCCGGCGTTGGCGGACATGGTCGTCGAACACACCGTCGGAGAGCTTGCGGCCGATATCGTCGCGGGCGACAAACTCAAAGTCGGCAAGAGCGAATTCGATGTCGTGAAGGTCGGCGACGCGGTCAACAAAAATCTGCGCGAAGAAGGCCACTGCACAATCGTCGTCAATGGCGAAGCGATGATGCCCGGACAAATTGCAGTTCAAGGCGTTCGCCCGCCGCGTCTGCGTTTCGGCAATGAAATTAAATTTTACACCGAGGAATAATTTTTATCGTATCACGAGCCGCAAAAAAATTTTTCGCCCGAAAGTCTCTCCGAGGAATTTGGAGGGGCTTTAACTTTATTCGGATTTTTTGCGATAAAAATTTTGTCCGAAAAAATTTTGTGGTATAATCGGGAAAAATTTTTTGGCAAGGAGTGAGACCGTGAAGACATTAAAAAAATTTTTTATAGCAGTGTTGATGAGCGCGACAATTTTTATCGGCAGCGAGGTCGAGGCGGCCGATTACTACAGCGCGATTTATCAGACGGTCAATCGCTACAACGGCAACGAGGTCGAGTGCGATTGGATAACGCGCGCCATCCTCTATGCGTCGAGCGAATATCAAGTCGACCCGATTTTAATCACGTCGATTATGGAGGCCGAGAGCGAATTTAATTTCCACTGCGTCAGTCCCGTCGGCGCAATCGGTTTAATGCAGCTCATGCCTTCGACGGCTGCGGGTTTGGGCGTCAATCCTCACAACCCGCTTGAAAATATTATCGGCGGAACGATTTACATCAAAAATCAGCTTGGGCGTTTTCAAGATTGGGGCGCGTATTCCGTCACCGACGCGGTTGCCGCCTACAACGCCGGGCCGGGCGCGGTAGAAAAATACGGCGGCGTTCCGAATTATTCCGAGACCGTCCACTACGTCATAAAGGTCGCGAACAATTACAAAAATCTTTTGAATCTCATTCAATCTTAAAATCGAAAAATCCCCCGCACTTTTGCAGGGGATTTTTTTTTGCGTGTCGATAAATTTATTTGACGGGAACGCAGTGTTTGTCGTTGATGTCGGCAACTTTTTTTACGCGGCGACGATATTTTTCGGCCGTCAAAGGTTCGGTCTTCATCCACGTCTTGACGATTTCCATTGCGATTGCCGAGCCGATAATTTTTCCGCCGATGCAAAGGACGTTCGAGTCGGTGTGTTCGCGGGAAAGTTGCGCGCAGAAGGGGTCTTGGCAAACCGCCGCGTAAATGCCGCAGATTTTGTTGGCGATGAGCGCGCTGCCGTATCCCACGCCGTCAACGAAAATTCCGCGCTCGCATTCGCCCTTGGCAACCGCCAAAGCCGCAGGATAAACGAAATCGGAAAGGTCGCAGCCTTCCTCGTCGTAGGTGCCGAAGTCTTTAACCTCGTGGCCTTGCTCTTCAAGGTAAGCTTTAATTTGATTCTTGAGCGCGGTGCCCGCGTGGTCGTTCGCCATTGCGATTTTCATTTGTACTCCTCCTCAAAAATATTTTGCACAGTTTATCACGCCGCCGAAAAAAAATAAAGCCCGAAAAATTTCTTCGGGCAAAAGGTTTCGTTTGCTTTAAACTTTATTGGAATTGAGCTCGCCGCGCAGGACGGTGTTTGCTGAAGCAGTCACGGCAGTAAACGGGGCGGTCGTTTTTGGGTTCGAACGGCACTTCCGTTTCCTTTCCGCATTCGGCGCACGTCACGGTAAACATTTGGCGGTGTTCTCCGCCGTCGCGATTGCGTCTGCGTTTGTCGCGGCAGTCGCGGCAGCGCACGGGTTCATTCTCGAATCCGCGCTCGTGGTAAAATTCTTGTTCGCCCGCGCTGAAGATGAATTCTTTTCCGCAGTCCTTGCACACGAGAGTTTTGTCTTCGAAAGCCATTAAAAAAATCTCCTTACAACATAAAAAAATTCTTCTCGTTCGACACGGAACTTGCGCCCCGAATCGATACGCGCCGATTATACCATGCTTTACAAAAAAAGCAAGCCGGCAAAATTTAAAGGGACACGCCGCGAAGCATGCCCCGGAATTTTCTTTTGGAGCGGGCAATGGGAATCGAACCCACCTCTAAAGCTTGGGAAGCTCTCGTTCTACCGATGAACTATGCCCGCGCTTAATTATTGTAACAATCTCAAAGCGTTTGCTTGATTGTGATTGAACATTTGCATTCCGAAAAGTGCCAGCTGTTGTAAAGTTTGTTCGCTACGCAAATTCGTAATTTGTTTTGCGATGTCCGCGTCGTTCGAGTTCGACAGCGCGGCAAGTTGATTTTCTTCCATGGTCGTGTAGTTCGCCTGTTGGAATTCGAGCCGCTGAAGCAACGCGCCCTGCGTCGTCGCCTCGTCGAGTGAAGCCTCAAGAGAAAGTCCGCCGTCGATAACTTCGCGCATACTTCCGTCGAGTTGTTCAACGTAAGTCAGCACGCCCGAAACAGCTTTCAAAGCAACTTCAGCTGATTCGACTGTCGTCGCGTCGATTGTAACATTGCCCTCCGCGTCCGTCAAGCCCAAGGTTTGTGCGCGCAAGTCGCCGAGCGGAAGTTCTCTGTAGCCGTCAATGCCGGCAACCGTCAAAGCGTCGCGCGAACCGTCAAGCAAATTCATTCCGTTGTATTGAACGTAAGCGTTGGAGTCGATTTGCCTGACGAGCTGATTAATTTCTTTTTGAATCGCTTCGCGGTCAAGGTTTGCGTTCGAGTCGTTGGCCGCGTTGATGAGGCGCGATTGAATTTCCGTCAAATTGTTAATCGTATTTTTCGTCGCGCCCTCGGCAACTTTGACCATTGAGCTCATGTTCTGCACGTTTTGAATCGATTGCGATGTGGCTCCGATGTTGCTCGTCAAGCGTGCGCCTATCGCGTACTCGGACGCGCCGAAAGCCGCACCGGGATAATTGGAGCCGGTAGAAATTTTTTGCGTCGTGTTCTGCGCGGCAGTGTTGATTCGGTTGTAGTTGCTCACGTAGGAATTGACGCCGCCCACTGTCATAGCCATTTTGTTTCACCCTTTCATCTTCCGTGAATCAAAAAAATCCTCCGAAAATCTTGCGGAAAGAATAGCACAAAAAATTTTTTTGCACAAGAAATTTTTCCTGAAAACGAAAATTTTTTCACGCCGCGAACTTTGAGGCCGGCAACGTGACGTTGCATCCAACGGGTGCGCTTGAGCCGTAAAAATTTTTTAAGTCGCTCGCCGCGCCCTTACTGTTCCCCCGTTTTTAAAGCGGGTCTTTGGACGCGCAAAGAAAAGTAGATTCTTCAACTCAAAAAAATTTTTCAGTTCAATCAAGGAAACACTCCGCCGAAAATCCCGATTGATTTATCGTTGCGTGAAAATTTTCTGCGTGATAAAATCATTGTAAACGGAAAGGTGGTAAGGGCAATGGTTCACATAGTCGGAGCGGGACCGGGCGACCCCGAATTAATCACAGTCAAAGGGCAGCGTCTTTTAAAAGAGGCGGACGTTGTGATTTACGCGGGCTCGCTGGTCAATGAAGAGATTTTAAAAATTTGTAAGCCCGAAGCAGAAATTTACAATTCCGCGCAAATGATGCTCGAAGAAATTCTGCACGTCATAACGCTGGCGGAAAAAGAAGGCAAGACGACCGTCCGACTGCACACGGGCGACCCGTCACTTTACGGCGCGACGCAGGAGCAAATGGACGCCATGCAGGCGCGCGGCATCGAATTCGACGTGACGCCCGGCGTGAGTTCTTTTTTGGCGGCGGCGGCGGCTCTCAAGCAGGAATACACTTTGCCGGGCATAACGCAAACCGTCATGATAACGCGACGCGGCGGACGTACGCCCGTGCCCGACACCGAATCGCTCAAAAAACTTGCTCAACATCAAACGACGCTTTGTATATTTTTATCGGTAAGTCTCTTGCCCGAAATCAAACAAGACTTGATGAGCGCGGGCTTCAAATCTTCCACGCCCGTTGCCGTCGTCTACAAAGCGTCGTGGCCGGGCGAAGAAAAAATTATCCGCGGGCGGCTCGATACAATCGTTCAACAAGTCAAAGACGCGAACATCGACCGCACCGCCATGATTGTCATCGGGCATTGTTTAAACTCCGAGAATCGACAGAAGTCAAAACTTTATTCACCAACTTTCAGTCATATGTTCAGGCAGGCGAGATTTTAAATTGAGAACGGCGATTATTTCATTGACGGCGAAAGGTGCCCGCCTTGCCGAAAAAATTTCCTCGAAGATCGGCGGGCAGATTTTTTCCAAGGGAAAAGATTTTAACAAACTTGCCGAGCTGGTTGCAGAAATTTTCGGCAAGTTCGACGGACTTATTTTTATTTGCGCGAGCGGAATTGCCGTGCGAATGATTGCGCCTCATCTCGTCGACAAGTTGAGCGACCCCGCAGTTTTGGTCGTCGACGAACGCGGGCAAAATGTCATCAGCCTTTTAAGCGGACACGTCGGGCGCGCCAACGAATTGACTTTGGAAATTGCCAACGCGATTGAGGCCAACCCCGTCATCACGACGGCCACCGACGTTGAAGGAAAATTTTCTGTCGACGCAGTTGCCTCCAGGCTCGGACTCGTGCCCGAACCGAAAGAGGCGATTAAAGCGATTAACACGGCGATTTTGCGCGGCGAAGAAGTTTTCGTGACCGCCGGCGACGTGCGCTTGAATTTAATTCCGCAAAATTTAATCGCGGGCGTCGGGTGCAGGCGCGGGACTTCTTCGCTGAAAATTTTTGAGGCGATTGAAAGAGCGTGCGCGATGATTCGTCAGCCGATTGAGCGCGTAAAACTTTTGGCGAGCGTCGACGCGAAAAAAGATGAAGCCGGGCTCGTGTCTTTGGCGGAAGTTATGGGGCTTGAGATAAAATTTTTCTCCGCCGCCGAACTGCAAAAGAAAATCGACGAGTACAAACTGGAAGAATCAAAATTCGTCACGCGCTCGGTCGGCGTCGGCAACGTGTGCGAGGCGGCCGCTCTTTGTTGCGCAGAAAGTTCGCGCTTCGCCCTGCCGAAAACTTCTTTCAAGGGCGTGACGGTTGCTCTGCTGTGGGAAAATTAAATTACAACTTGGACGGACGACTTGAGCGCGAAATTATTTCTCAAGCAAAAATTTTCGGCGTAAAAAAATTAATTCTCTTCGGCTCGCGGGCACGCGGAACGAATCGCGAACGCAGCGACATTGACCTTGCGGCTGCGGGCGGCGACGTTTTTAATTTTGCCGAGGCCGTCGAAGAAAAAGTTCAAACTTTGCTGTCGTTCGACATCGTGAACTTTGATGAAGTTGTCGACGAAAATTTTCAAGCCGAAATCGTCCGCGAAGGAATTATTTTATATGAGGAGGTTTGCGTCGCCGTGAAAAAATTTGAGAACTTCGATAAGAGCTTGTCGGTTTTGCTTGCGGCGGAAAAAAATATCGGCGATGAAATTTATCGCATGGGAATCATCGGGCAATTCAATTTGACTTTTGGGCTTTCGTGGAAGGCGTTGCGCGAAGTCCTTTTGATTCACGGCGTGAGCAAAGCTTCGACGGGTTCGCCGCGAGAAATCCTCAAAGCCGGCTACGAATTCAATTTCATTTCGGACGAGGAAACTTGGCTCGACATGCTCAAGCGTCGCAACCAATCGATTCACGTTTACGAAAAAAATTTTGCCGTCGAACTCGTCAATTTAATTTTTGAAAAATATCTTGCGGCGTTTGAAAATCTTCGCGACGAATTGAGCCGAAGACTTCCCGCCGCTCAAGAATAAAAATTTTTGGAAGGTGATTTGAGTGTTGAAAAAAATTTTAATCGGCTTGGTGATTTTTGGCGCGATATTCGTCGCGTTCATGGGCTACGGCACTTACAAAGTCGCGGACGAATTTCTTAAAGAAAAGGAGCCGCAACTTCGCCAATACATTCAGCTCGACGAGGCCGCGCAAAACAAATACATCTTGGACAACGTGAACGAACTTTTTATGAAGGTCGACCTCGACAAGGACGGCAAGCCCGAAGACAAAGAAAATTTGGAACGCTTGATGAAATTAAATGCTCAACCCGAAATTCAAGCTGCGTTTGTAAATGTCGCGCGCTCCATCATGGCCGGCGCAATTTTGTATTCCGACCCGATTGTTAAAGACATGAGCGCGGACGTCAAAGCAAAATATCAAAAGGAAGCCGACGAATTTGAAGCGCGCGCCGACAAATATTCCAATCTCGTCGAGGCGGCGGAAAATAAATCGGCAAAATAAATTTTCAAACCAAAAGCACCTTCCAAAACGAAAGGTGCTTTTCGATTCTTTAACGAGGTGATTTTATGGCAAACGATTACGATTTCGCGGCGAGCTTGATGCGAATCCTTTCCGAAAAATATCCGACCAAAGAATCCATCTACGAAAAATTAATTTATCTTCAATCGCGCCTGCACCTTCCGAAGGGCACCGAACATTTCATGAGCGACTTGCACGGCGAGTACGATTTGTTCCTGCACATAATCAACAACTGCTCCGGCGTCATTCGCGAGAAGGTCGATTACGTTTTCGGCGACGTGCTCGGCGAGGAAGAGATTGCAGAATTTTGCACGTTGATTTATTACCCGACAGAAAAAATCGCGCAACTCAAAACGCTCGGAAAAATTTCGCCCGCGTGGTATCGAATAAATCTTGCGCGGCTCGTTAAGCTTGCAAAAATCATGAGCTACAAATATCCTTCCTTCAAAATGCGCGACCTCATTCCGAATCGTTACGAGACTGTGATTTTGGAATTGCTCAACACGCACCCGACGGCCGACGACGCGCAGAAAATTTATTACGAAAAACTTTTAAGCTCAATCGTCGAGATAAACAGCAGCGAAGATTTTATTCACGCGTTCGCCGCGCTGATTAAACGGCTGGCGATTCATCGCTTGCACCTCGTCGGAGATTTTTTCGACAGAGGCGACAGACCCGACGCGATTTTAAATTTGCTGATGAATTATTACGAGGAAGTCGACATCCAATGGGGCAACCACGACGTGCTGTGGATGGGCGCGGCTCTCGGCAGCGAAGTTTGTATCGCGGCGGCCGTGAAAAATTCTTTGCACTACAGCAACACGGATTTTTTGGAGCGCGGCTACGGAATAAGTTTGCGGCCGCTGACGATTTTCGCCGCGAAGCTCTACCCGAATGAAAATCCGATTCGCGCCGCCGAACTTGCGAGCCAAATGATTATGTTCAAGCTGGAGGCGCAACTCATTCGGCGCAATCCCGATTTCAAAATGGATTCGCGGCTCCTCCTCGACAAAATAAATTTCGACGACGGAACAATTTCATTCGGCGAAAAAATTTTCAAGCTCAACGGAATTTTTCCGACGGTCGACAAAAACAATCCGTGCGCTTTGACGGACGACGAGCGGGAAATTATTTCGGGCTTGCAACAAAATTTTTTGGAGAGCGTCAATCTTCAAAGGCACGTCGATTATCTTTACAAGAAGGGCGGCGTTTACACTTGCCACAACGGAAATTTGCTTTTCCACGCGAACGTTCCGCTGGAAGAGGACGGCTCCTTTAAAAAAATTTCGTTCGGCGGAAAAATTTTCAGCGGGAAAAAATATTTCGATTACGTGGACGAGCGCGCGCGTCGAGCTTACTTTGAACGGCGGCAGGAAGATTTGGACTTCATGTATTTTCTTTGGTGCGGGCTGTTGTCGCCGACGGCCGGCAGAGAGTTTCGGACGTTCGAGCGGGCGTTCGTCGACGACAAAGAACTTCAACGCGAGCCCGCCGACCCGTATTACAATTTGATTGACGACGAAAAAATTTGCGACAAAATTTTGGAAGAGTTCGGGCTTGATTCCGGCGGCCACATCATCAACGGCCATGTTCCCGTTCGCGTCCGCAAAGGCGAGACTCCGATTAAAGCGGGCGGCAAAGCTTTGGTCATCGACGGAGGCTTCAGCACTCCTTACCACGAGAAGACCGGCATTTCGGGTTACACGCTCGTTTCAAATTCGCGCGGCTTGAGACTTTTGCGCCACCAAAAAATTGCCGACGTGAAACTTGCCCTTGCCGAAAACAAAGACATCGAGTCGACGGTTCAGACCGTTGAAATTTTGTCGCGGCGAATGACAATCGGCGACACCGACCACGGAAAAGGAATTCGCGAGGAGATTGTCGGCTTGCACAAACTTTTGCAGGCTTATCAAAGCGGAAAGATTCAGCCGAAAGGTTGAGCCGCGAACGAAAACATCTTCCAAAAAATTTTTGGGAGGTGTTTTTTTTTGAGCGTCGACGAAATGATTTAAGCGCGGTGTTTGCGATAAAAAATTTTTTGAATTATAATCGACGCAACGTGACGAAAAATTTTTGAGGAGGAATAATTTTTGAAGTTCAAAAAGAAAATCGCGTTGCTGATGATTTTGGCGACGATTCAAATTCCGTGCGCGACCTTCGCGGCGGAAGAAGATAAAGAGCTTTCACTCATCGCGGCGGAGCAGGAAAAATCCGCCGAGGACGAACAGCTCGAAGAAATAAATCCGGCGTTGAAAGAAAGTTTGTCGACGGAACGAACGCAAGAGACCGACAAAGAAATTAGAGAGCGCAAGAAAAAACTTCGCCAGGAACGCAAGGAAAAAGAAAAAGAAAACGAACGAAAACTTAAAGAAAGCACGAACAAAAAAGACAACCGACGCAAGGACGATGCAATTATAATCGAACAGCCCAAGCCGCAACCAAAACCGCAGCCGATTGTCGAACAGCCTAAGCCTCAACCAAAACCGCAGCCGATTATCGAACAGCCCAAGCCGCAACCGAAGCCGCAGCCGATTGTCGAACAGCCCAAGCCTCAACCAAAACCGCAGCCGATTGTCGAACAGCCCAAGCCTCAACCAAAACCGCAGCCGATTGTCGAACAGCCCAAGCCTCAACCAAAACCGCAGCCGATTGTCGAAAAGCCTAAGCCGCAACCGCCGCCGACAGTCGAGACGGTAGCTCTGCCCAATCAAAGCGTCGTCTACGCGAACTTCGCCGAAGTCGCGCGCGCAGTGGGATTCGTTCCGCTGTACATGCCGCGCAAGTCCGGCTACGAAATCACGGGGATTTACGCGGGACGAGGCATTGCCGAAATTCGTTACGGGCGCAGATGGGAGCCGACGGTTTCTTTGAAGGTTAGAACTCACAAGCGCGCAGACGGCGAACCGCTTCAAGACATCAGCGGCGTCACGGGCGTGAAGTGGCGCGTGGACACTTCGACCGGCACAACGATTTACATCGCGAAAATTTCCGACACTCAACAAGTCGCGGCGTGGGCTGTCGGCCACTACACTTTTTCCGCGCAAGCCGAAAATTTATCTTACGCGGGCTTCCATTCGCTCGTTGCCGATGAGCTTGTCGAGTTGTCGACGCATTACTATTTAGACTTGTAATTTATAAGAGAAATATTTTTTGAACTTAAAGAACGTCGAAAACCTCGGCGTTTTTTTTTATTAAAATTCGCGTTGAGAAATTGACAAAAAAAACAATTATAATTGCCGTGGGAAGTGATTAAGAGTTTTTCGTTTTAAGGAAAGGAGCCGGTTTTATGAGCGTTTCTGACATAGAGACTGAACTTTATTGGGAGCAACAGGCTAACCGTGATGAAGACGAAGAATCAAGGGAAGACTTTAATGACATAGTGGCTCGCACAGAAAGAACATCGTCTTCGAGTAGCGGCACGTCTTCGAGCGTAAGTACAACTTCGAGCGTAAGCACGCCTTCGAGCAATGACAACTCTGCAGTGGCGGGTACGTCGACGAGCGTTGCCGAAATTTTAGCCGAGCCTGCAGTCGAAACTCAAGCCGAAATTCAAACGGTTGTCGTTGCCGAAGAAGTTCCCGTGACGAGTGAACAATCTCCCGGCCAATACATTTACGCGCCCGCCGAAGGCGCGGAACTTTGGGGCAGTTTTGAAAATGATACTTTGGTCGGCGGCGCGGGGCAAGATATTTTCTACGGCGGCAAGGAGCAAGGCTCGGACACTTTCCTCAATGTTTCTTCAACAGATAAAGTTTATTTGAGCGACGTAACTTTTAACGATCTTTCCGGCGTTAAGAAAGAAAACGACATGATTACTTTTACTTTTAAAAACGGCAACAGTGTCAACATACAAAGTTCCGAAAGTTCGAGCGGCACGATTGTCCTTGCCGATTCGACGTGGAATTTCCAACACACGCCGCAAGCTTGAAATTTTTCAAGTAAATTAAAAACCCTTGCACTGCGCAGGGGTTTTTTTTGTGTGTGTTGAATAATCAAGACGATAACTTTAAAAAGGAAGTGTTTTTATGATTGAACGCTACACCTTGCCCGAAATGGGAAAGCTTTGGTCGATTGAAAACGAGTGGCAAACGATTCTTGACGTGGAGCTGGCCGCCTGCGACGCAATGGCACAGCTCGGAGAAATTCCCGCGGCCGCCGCAAAAAATATTCGCGCCAAAGCAAATTTCAATCTCGAACGCATTCACGAAATCGAAAGCGTCACGCACCACGACATCATTGCGTTCCTTACCTGCGTCGGCGAATACGTCGGCGAAGACTCGAAATATATTCACAAGGGTTTGACCTCCAGCGACGTGAAAGACACCGCCATTTGTCTGATGATGAAACGCTCGGCAGAAATTATCCTCGACGACTTAAAAAAGTTCCGCGAAGTTTTACGCCGCCGCGCCGTCGAATTCAAACACACGCCCTGTATCGGACGCACGCACGGCATTCACGCGGAGCCGATGACTTTCGGCTTGAAACTTTTGCTCTGGAGCGCGGAAGTCGAACGCGACATTGAACGCGTCGAACACGCGAAAAAAATTGTCAGCGTCGGAAAACTTTCGGGCGCGGTCGGAACTTATTCAAACATCGACCCGAAGATTGAAGAACTCGTCTGCAAAAAATTGGAGCTCACGCCCGTTCGTTTGGCAACTCAAGTCATTCAGCGCGACCGCCACGCCGAATACATGACGACCTTGGCAATCGTTGCGAGCACGCTGGAAAAAATCGCCACAGAAATTCGCAACCTTCAACGCACCGACATTCGCGAGGCCGAAGAATATTTTTCGCCGGGACAAAAAGGCTCCTCGGCCATGCCGCACAAAAGAAATCCGATTAACTGCGAACGCGTCGCGGGGATGGCTCGTCTCGTTCGCGGAAACGCAATCGCCGCAATGGAAGACATCACCCTTTGGCACGAGCGCGATATTTCTCACAGCTCCGTTGAGCGCGTCATTTTGCCCGACTCGACAATCAACGTCGACTATTGCACGAAAAAAATTACAAACATTGTCGACAAGCTTCTTGTTTATCCCGACGCAATGTTGCATAATATGAATCGCACGGGCGGCTTGATTTACAGTCAGCGGCTCATGCTCGAAATCGTCGGCAAGGGCGTCCTTCGCGAAGACGCTTACAAATGGGTGCAGCGCAACGCAATGAAACGCTGGCTCGAAGGCGAAGACTTCAAAACAAATGTTGAACGCGACCCCGACATCACGAAATATCTCAGCGCGGAAGAAATTTCCGACTGCTTCGACCATAAATTTTTCCTGCGCAATGTTGATATGATTTTTGAACGGTTCGGACTTTAGGAGGTTACAAAAATGATTAAAGGCAATCTTCTCTACGAGGGCAAGGCAAAGACCGTTTTCGAGACCGACAACCCCAACGAGTTGCTCGTTTACTTCAAAGACGACGCAACCGCCTTCAACGGCGAAAAGCACGAAATCATCGAAGGCAAGGGCGTCATCAACAACAAGCTCAGCCAATATTTTTTCAAGCAGCTCAAAGACCGCGGAATTAAAACTCACTTCCTCGAAAACGTCAGCGAACGCGAAATGCTCGTTAAGCGGCTCGACATGATTAAGTTGGAAGTCGTCGTGCGTAACATCGTGGCGGGCTCTTTGGTTAAACGTCTCGGCTTGGAAGAGGGCACGCCGCTTACCGTTCCCGTCGTCGAATACTACTACAAGAGCGACGAGCTGGGCGACCCCATGCTCAACCGCTGGCACATCATGGCTCTCAATCTTGCCAAAATCGACGAGCTCAACCAAATGGAACACGTCGCCCTTTCCGTCAACAAAATTTTGCGCGAACTGCTCCTTGCCAAAAACGTCGACTTGATTGACTTCAAATTGGAGTTCGGACGCTTCGACGGCGAAGTCCTTTTGGCGGACGAAATTTCTCCCGACAACTGCCGCTTCTGGGATACCGTCACTCACGAAAAACTTGACAAAGACCGTTTCCGCCAAGACCTCGGCGGCGTCGTTGAGGCTTATAAGGAAATGCTCAACCGTTTGACTTTGTAAGGTGCTCTCATGTTGAAAAAATTTTTTATCGCGGCGATTGTCGGGCTGATAATTTGCGCGGGCGTGAAGGCGGAGGCGGCAGAAATTTTCGTCGGCACTTCGCCCGCCACCGGCAACGACTGCTACGTTTTGACGAACACGATTAATCGCAGCTACGAAGAGCGAATGGTCATAACCTCCGTGACGCTCAAAACTACAAATCGTTACGGCGACAAACATTTCATCGACTACAAATTTTACGCGATTGACGGCGGCGAAGAAAACGTGCAGTTTGTAAATTCCGACGGCTTCAGCGGAATGGCCGACCCTTACGACACGCCGATTGAATGGGCTGCGTACACGGTCACAAGAGATTACTAAAAAAATTTTCGGGGGTGAGGGAAGTTTATTGTCCCTTGCCCCTTGTTTATTGGCGGTGATTTTTTGAGAGTTTACGACTGCTTCACTTTTTACAACGAGTTTGAACTTTTGGAGTTGCGCTTTAAATCTTTGTGGGAAGTTGTGGATTGTTTCGTGCTCGTCGAGGCGGACAAGAAACACACAAACGAGCCGAAGTCGTTTTATTTTTGGGAGCGGCAGGAAGACTTCAAAAATTTTTGGCCGAAGATAAAACATTTGTCCGCAGAGATGACTGTTGATTTTAAAGGCGTGGGAGATTGGTCGATTGAAAACGCTCAACGCGACGCGATTGCTTACGGCCTCTTCGACGCCGCGCCCGACGATTTAATCATGATTAGCGACCTGGACGAGATACCCGCGCCCGATATCGTGAAAAAATTTCGCGACGGTCAGCTTGCCGACGCTTTGGAAAAAACGCCGATAGCCCTGGAGCAAACTTTCCATTGTTATTATTTCGATTGGATAAGTCCTGCGCCTTGGCACGGAACGATTTTGACCAAGAAAAAAAATTTGACGACGCCTCAAAAGTTGCGCAACCTCAGAAAGAAACTTCCGAGCCTTTCGCAGGGCGGATATCATTTCAGCTACATGGGCGGCGTCGACCGCGTAATAAACAAAATGACTTCGATTGTTGAAGGTCCTGGGCTTATCAATCATTTCGGGAAAAAAGTTTTAGACCGAAACCACATCGAACAAGCTTTGATGAACGGCACGGACATTTACGGGCGAAAAAATTTTTCCGAAGAGCAAATGTTACCTTATGACGCAAAAAAAATTCGCCTGCCGCACTTGAATGAGTTCTTGAAAAAATATCCGCACTTCCTGCGCGAGCCGGAAAAATATTTCGGAGGTTCACTCGGTGAAAAATAATTTGCATGTCATCTATCGAATATCTGACAAGGGACACCCCAAGCCCAAACTTTCCAACGGCGGCAAAGGGGATTGTCTGCTAAACGCCGTGAACGAATTCGGCGCGGAAAATTTTCACGTGATAGCCGATAATTGTACGGCGGAAACGATTAGCGTTTTGAAGTCGACGGGCTTAAGTTTGGAAATAACCGCCAACGGCAACGCGGGCACTTGCCGCCACATTTTTAACGAGGTCATCAATCGTTACGCGCCCGAAGACAATCTTTATCTGCTAGAAGACGATTACCTTCATTTACCCGGAAGTCGCACTGCACTTTTGGAGGGTTTGGAAATTGCCGACTACGTAACGCTCTACGACCACCCCGACATGTATCACCCCGACGGCCGAGGCCCCAATCCTTTTGTCCACGACGACCTGCCCAAGTGTTCAATTTTTTTGACGGCACACAGCCACTGGCGCAGCACCGTTTCCACGACGATGACTTTTGCCGCCAAGGCGAAAACTTTGATTGAAGACCGCGATGTTTGGAATCATTTTTGCGCGGGAAAAATTCCTTCAGACTTTTTGGGATTCATAACTTTGACGGGGCAAGACGACTTGAACGAGGCGAAACGAATTGCAAAGAAAGGATTTGCTCCCGTTGCAGAAGTCATTGTGAAAAATTTTTTGAGCGAGCGCAAGAAACGACTTTTAATTTCTCCGATACCGTCCATGTCGACACATACCGATGCTCTAAACAACATGGCGTATATTGCCCCGCTGATTGATTGGTCGAAAGTATAAAAATTTTTGTGAGGTGTTGCACTTTGGGAAAAAGAGTTTTGGTAACGGGCGGCGCGGGCTTTTTGGGTTCGCACCTTTGCGACAGATTGATTGCCGACGGCCACGAAGTCATTTGCCTGGATAATTTTTTCACGGGCAAGAAAAAAAATATCGCGCACCTTTTGAGCAACCCGAACTTTGAATTGATGCGCCACGATGTCATTCAGCCGATTTACGCCGAAGTCGATTGGATTTTTAACCTTGCGTGCCCGGCCAGCCCCGTGCACTATCAGCGCGACCCCGTCCGCACGATTAAAACAAACGTCATGGGCGCGTTAAATTCTCTCGGCTGCGCAAAACAAAATCTGGCGCGCGTTTTGCAGGCGAGCACCTCCGAAGTTTACGGCGACCCGAAAGTTCATCCTCAGCCCGAAAGTTATCGCGGCGCAGTCAATCCGATTGGCATTCGCGCCTGCTACGACGAGGGCAAACGCACCGCCGAAACTCTTTTCTTCGACTACCACAGACAGCACGGGCTCGACATTCGCGTTGTAAGAATTTTTAACACCTACGGCCCGCGCATGACTGCCAACGACGGGCGCGTCGTCTCCAATTTTATCATGCAGGCGTTGAAGGGCGAAGACATCACGGTTTACGGCGACGGAACACAGACGCGCAGTTTTTGCTACGTCGACGATTTGATTGACGGAATCGTTAAGATGATGAACACGGAAAATTTCATCGGCCCCGTGAACTTGGGCAACCCCGGCGAATTTACCATGCTTGAGCTTGCCGAATTAATTTTAAAATTGACGGGCAGCAAGTCAAAAATAATTCATCAGCCGCTGCCGCAAGACGACCCGACGCAGCGTTGCCCCGTGATTGATTTGGCAAAAGAGAAATTGAATTGGGAGCCGAAAATAAAATTGGAAGACGGGCTCAAGCTCACGATAAAATATTTCAAGGAGAATTTTTGATGGAGCAGCTCACTTACAAAGATTCGGGCGTGGACATCGACGCGGGCAACGAGTCCGTGCGCCTGATAAAAAATTTTGTCCGCGCAACTTACCGCGAAGAAGTTTTGGGAGACATCGGCGGCTTCGGCGGGCTGTTCGCGCTGAAAAAATATGACGAGCCGATTTTGGTTTCGGGCACGGACGGCGTCGGCACAAAATTAAAAATCGCGTTCATGCTCGACAAGCACGACACGATTGGTCAAGACGCCGTGGCCATGTGCGTCAACGATATTTTGGTTTGCGGAGCCGAGCCGTTATTTTTTCTTGACTACTTGGCCGTGGGAAAATTAAATCCCGCGCAAGTGGCCGAAATTGTCAAAGGAGTTGCGGCGGCGTGCAAGGAGTCGGGTTGCGCGCTTATCGGCGGCGAGACGGCCGAGATGAGCGGCTTTTATCCTGCGGGCGAATATGACATTGCGGGATTCGCGGTCGGCGTCGTCGAAAAAAAATCTTTGATAACTTCGGCGCGCGTGAAAGTCGGCGACGTTTTAATCGGGTTGCCGTCGAGCGGTCTTCATTCAAACGGATTCAGCCTCGTGAGGAAAATTGTTTTCGAGCGCATGAAGTTCACGGGCGACGAAAAATTTTCCGACGAAAAAACTTTGGGCGCAGAACTTTTGACGCCGACGAAACTTTATCCGAAAATTATTTTGCCGCTGATAAAAAAGTTCGGCGAAAAAATTCACGGACTGGTTCACGTGACGGGCGGCGGCTTCTACGACAACATTCCGCGCGCGTTGCCCGAAGGTTTGGGCGCGACGATTGACGCCGACTCTTGGCGCGTCCCGAAAATTTTTAAACTCCTTCAAGAGTGGGGAAACGTTCCGCGCCGCGAGATGTTCCGAACGTTCAATTGCGGCATCGGAATGATTTTAATCGTCGACGCGGAAATTGCCGACGACTTCACGGGCGAAACTTTTTATAAAATCGGGCGCGTCGTCGAAGGTTCGAGCATTGAAATTTTGGGAGGTGATTTGAGTGATTAAATTGGGCGTGCTGTGTTCGGGGCGCGGCACGGATTTGCAATCGATAATCGACGCGATAGACAGCGGCTACCTGGCGGCAGAAATTTCTGTCGTGCTGACCGACAAGCCGAACGTCGGAGCATTGGCGCGGGCGGAGGCTGCCGACATAAAAAATATTTGCGTCGACAGAAAAAAATTTTCCAATCGCGCAGAGTTCGAGGCTGAACTTTTAAAAAATCTTTCGGGCGTCGACTTGGTTATCCTCGCGGGCTTCATGAGAATTTTGAGCGCGGACTTCGTTAAAAATTTTGAAGGGCGAATCATGAACATTCACCCGTCGCTGTTGCCGGCCTTCCCCGGAGCCCACGCGCACAGAGACGTTTTGGCTTACGGCGCAAAAGTTTCGGGCTGCACGGTTCACTTCGTCGACGAGGGCACCGATTCCGGCCCGATAATTTTGCAGGCGGCCGTTGAAGTTTTGGAGGACGACACGGAAGAAACTTTGGCGGCAAGAGTTTTGGAGCAGGAACACAAAATTTATCCGCTGGCGATTAAGCTGTTCATCGACGGGCGGCTGAAAATCGTCGGGCGAAGAGTTGAAATTGGAGGCGGCAAAATGAAAATCAAACGGGCGTTAATCAGCGTGTCGAACAAAATCGACGTGGTGGACTTCGCAAAAAAATTGAGCAAGTGCGGCGTCGAAATCGTCAGCACGGGCGGCACCGGCAAAGCGATTCGCGCGGCGGGCGTCCCCGTCACTTACGTCAGCGACCTCACGGGCTTTCCCGAAATTATGAACGGACGAGTTAAGACGCTCAACCCGAAAATTCACGGCGGCATTTTGGCTGTGCGCGACAATCCCGAACACGTTCAGCAGATGAAAGACAATGACATCGAGCCGATTGATTTGGTCGTCGTCAATCTTTATCCGTTCAAAAAAACGATTCGCAAACCGAACGTCACGCTGGAAGACGCGATAGAAAATATCGACATCGGAGGCCCCGCGATGATTCGGGCGGCCGCGAAAAATTTTAAATTCGTGACGGTCATAACCAATCCCGAACACTACGACGAAATCGCCGCGTTGATTAAAGAGCACGGAGAAGTTCCGCTCGACGTGAGAAAAAAATTGGCGGCCGAAGCCTTCGCGCACACTGCCGACTACGACGCGGCCATAACGAAATATCTTTCCGAAATCTGACGAAAAATTTTTTCCAAAAAAAATCCCTCGACGTTCGCTTGAGCGTTGAGGGAAAATTTTTTTCAGCAGGCCGTGTAAGTTGCGGCGGGTTGTTGTTTTGATTTCAGCAAAGGCTCGGAAAAATTTTCGTTAAACCACTGAACGAACGGCCCCATCATGAACGCCGTTATCACCGTGCCCGCTCCGATGTCCGCGCCGTTGAGTGAACCGACAATCACGCAAAATAAATCCGTCGTCACTCTGCACACTCTGAACGCCGCAAGGTTATAATCTTTCGACGCCATTATTGCCAGCGCGTCGTAACTCGAAACGCCCATGTCCGCCGTGAAGTACAACGAGCTTGCAAAACTCAACAGGACGACCGCAAACGCCATCAAAAATATTCTGCTCGTCAAGGTCGGATTTGTTATCATTGATTCGATGAGTGCGCGCGTGGTGTCCGCCATGATTCCGATTAAACACAAGCTGAGCAGCGTCGCCAGCCCGATGTAATGTCTCTTCGTGAAGAAAACCACGACCAACAGCGCGGCCGTGAACAGCGTGAAGCATATCGCGTAAGTCGAGTTGAAAAAATTCGCCAAGGCCGTCACGAAACAAGTAGCGGGGTCTGTGCCAAGTGCCGCCGCTTGAAATATCCCCACGCTCATTCCCGTTAAAGTCACGCCGACCAACGACATCAAGACTCGTATTTTTTTATCTGTCATTTTAATTCGCCTCCCAAAAACTGCGCGAATTATAACGGATAAACGCGGGAAAAAATATACACGAATTTGTTTTCTTTGAACGAGTGTCAATCGTCGTCGAGCCCGTAATGACGCGAAAAATTTTTTGAGGCTCCAAACGCTTAAGGACGATTTGGTTTAAAACCTCACGCGCAAAAATTTTTTAAAAAGAATTGAGCACGCCGTCCAAACCTTCGCGCCGATAAATTTCTTTGTAGTGTTGCAAATTTTTTTGAATCAAATTATCCAAGGCTCTCATGCTGAGCATTTCGACGGGCGCGCGGTCGTCCGTCAAAATATTTTCGCCGAGCGCGGGCGTCGTCCAATTCTCTGCAATGTGAATCATCAGCCGCGAAAGTTTTTCGTCGTCGAGATTTTTTGCGCGGGCGTGCAGGGCGTTTAAAATTTTTTCGTCCGCCGCCGCGAATAGAAGTCTGTTCGTCACGCCGTGCGCGTCGACGATTTTAACGGCGGGAAAAATTTTTCCAATCGTGTTCGTCAAATACTCGTTGATGTTGCCCGCGCCCGAAGCCCGCATGTTCATGTTGACGACCATGACGCCGGCGGGTGCCAAATGATTTTTGACCAGCGAAAAAAATTCCGTCGAGCTCATTTGGAACGGCGGCGAAATATCTTGGAAGGCGTCGACCAAAATCACGTCGTAAAAATTTTTGTCGGCCTGAAGAAACGCGCGGCCGTCATAAGTCACCACGTCGACTTCTTCGGGCAAGTCAAAATATTTTTTCGCGAGTGCGGTAATTTTTTCATCAATCTCAACGCCCGTGACTTTTGCGGACGGAAAATATTTTCTGCACTGTTCGGCGAAAGTTCCCGTGCCCATTCCGAGAATCAAAATATTTTTTCCGTCGGCCAGGAGCGGAGCCGCCAGCGCGTAATCGTAATACATGCCGGTCAAGCCGCCGCCCTTAACCTTGAGCGACTGCACGCCGAACAAAACGTTCGTGGAAAAAATAATTTTGTCGGGCGTCTCTTTGACTTGCAGATAATTGTAAATCGATTCTCCCTCGTACAAAAGATTTTTTTCCCAGAAAGCAAAATTGTTCGAGTTGCCGACGACGCCGCAAAAAATAAAAATCACGACGACCGACGCGCAGAAAAATTTTTTCGTGCCGACGCTCAAAAAATAAATCACGCCGATTAAAAGCAAGACGCCCGAAAAAATTAAAAAAGTTACGGCGGTGCCCACGGCGGGAATCGTCACGAAGGTCGGCAGAAAAGTTCCGATGATACTTCCGATTGTGTTGAAGGCGTTCAAATTTCCGACGACGCGGCCGTTGTGTTCGAGGTTGTCTGTCGCGTACTTGACGAGCGACGGCGTGACCGTTCCGAGCAAAAACAGCGGCGCAACGAAAATCGCCATGCACGAGAGGAACGCCGCCCAAATTAAAAGGTTCGTGTCGATTGCAACGATTAACACGCCCGCCACGCCCAAAATTAAATATTTTCCGAGGACGGGAATTGCTCCAATCCACAGCGCGGCGAAAATCAATCGCCGATAAAGTTTCGCGGGGTTCGCATCGAGGTCTGCGCGCCTGCCGCCCCAAACATTTCCGAGGGCGAGCGCAATCATTATCGTGCCGATGATAATTGTCCAGACGATTTGCGACGAGCTGAAGTAAGGCGCAAGCAAGCGGGCGGCTCCGAGTTCGACGGCCATTATCGACATGCCCGAAAAAAATTCCGTGGCGTAGAGAAAATTTTTATTTTTGAGCAAGGGCGAAGTTCTTTCCATTGAGTTTGCTCCTTTGAAAAATTTTTATGCGACCGAATTTATTTTAGCAGAAAAATTTTCGTTGAGAAATAAAAAATCCGCCACAAACTTTCGTGACGGTTTCTTTGACGAGGACGTAGAAAATTTTTCCGAGCAACGTGACGTTAAAATTTTTCCGACAAAATTATTTTCGTCGGCTGATAGTCAATCGTTTGCTCCGTTTTTATCAGCGGTTCGATTTGCTTGCGAAAATTTTTGTACGCGGCTGAAGAAAAATATTTTTGAGCGGCCGCCTTGTCGACGAAAATTATCATCGTGTGCAAAAAGTTCGGGCGCGGCTGCTCGGCCGTGACGAACGCCCCGACGACTTCCGAATCTTCGCGGACGGCGCGGACTGCCTCGGCCGAAATAATTTTTTGGAACGCCGCAAGATTTTCGGGCGCGATTTCAAAGCGGGAAGTCTGAACAATTTTTCCGACGCCGCGATTTTTTTGCTCAAGGACAATTCCGTTGACGGGCAAAAGTTTCAAGCCGGCAAGATACGGCAGACGCTCCGCGCGATATTGTTGGAAAGCTTCGCTCGTGCTGTGAATGCGATAGGCTTCGTCGCTCTCGTAAATTTCCAACAGCCTCATCAAGTTCGGATTATCTTTTTCAATCACGCCGTACAGAGCGTACGTGCCTTTTTCTTTTGCCGTCGTCGGTGCCAAAACCCGTGCACCGATTTCAATCATCTGCGGCATCGTTCCTTCGGTTGATTCGACGACCGCCCACTGCACGCGCGGCATGTTTCCTTCGGGCGTGCGAATCGATTTTGCGGCCGCCGTCGCTGTCGTCATAAAAATCACTCCCAACATCAGCAGAAAAATTTTTTTCATCACTCAACCTCCAAGCAGGGCGCGGGCATTGTCGACGTAAATTTTTTCCGTCCGGCCGCGCCGAGAAATTTCTTCGTCGAAAATTTTTTTCTTGCCGAGAATAATTTTCGCGGGCACGTAAGGATAATCCGTTCCGAAAATAATTTTGTCGAGGCTCGCGATTTTCAACAGCATGTCGAGTTGTTCGGGCATTGGGTCGCCCGCCGTGTCGAAAAATAATTTCCCGACGCTCTCAAAAAAATTCACAGGCTCCATTAAATTCATCGACGCAAGCATTTGGAACATCGCGCCGGCTCTTTGCTTCATGTACGGCAGGAACGACCCGCAATGCGGCACGACGACTTTTAAGCGCGGAAATTTTTCAAGCGTGCCGTGCGCCAACATGTTCAAGACGGCGCGCGTGGTGTCTGCGGGATATTCAAACAACGCCATGACTTTTCCCGTGACAACTCCTTCTCGCGGCAAAAATTTCGCGGGGCTCGGATGAATTATCACTAGCGAATTTTTTTCGTTGAGCGCGGCAAAAATCGGGTCTAATCGTTCGTCGCCGAGGTACACGCCGTCCGAATTGCTCGCGACCTTCACGCCCAACGCTCCAAGTTTTTCCGTCGCGAAAAAAAATTCTTCGATTGAGGCTTCGACGTTCGGCAAGGGCAGCGTCGCCGCGAACGCAAATTTTTTCGGGAAGCGTCGACACAGTTCGGCGAACTCCTCGTTGATTTCTCGTGCGGCGTTTTTGTCGGAGATGTGCGGCGTCGCCATGGATAAAATCGTGAAGTCGATGCCCGCCGCCGCCATGAACTCCAAATGATTTTCAACGCTCCACTTGGGCAACGGGAAACCTTCTTCGGCCGCCGCGTCGATTTTTAAAATTTTCAGCGCGTCGACGTAAGCGGGAAGGATTGCGTGCGCGTGGAAGTCGATTCGCTTTGCCGAAAAATTTTCTGCCGCGTCCGCCGTCATCGTCAAGCCTCCAATCGTCAATGCCAAACTCATTTTTAAAAATTCTCGTCGGTTCATATCATCACCAAAAAAATTTTAGCATTCGTAGCCGACTTCAAGTCAAGAAAATTTTTCGCGGCGAAGATTTTGTTGTATAATCGAAAAAAATTTTGAGAGGTGCAGCGATGATAATTTTGATTGATTACGGCGTGGGGAATTTGTACAGCGTGGCGAAGGCGGCCTCTTTCGTCGGCGGCGACGTGAAAATTTCAAATTCAATCGACGACTTGAAACGCGCAGAGAAAATTATTTTGCCGGGCGTGGGCGCGTTCGGCGACTGCATGAAAAATCTTGAGGCGACCGGTTTAATCCCGACGCTCAAGCAGGAAGTTTCAAACGGGAAAAAAATTTTGGGCATATGCGTCGGCCTGCAAATTTTGTTCGCGGGAAGCGAGGAGTCTCCGAACGTCGACGGCCTGAAAATTTTTGGCGGACGCGTGAAAAAAATTCAAGCGGGCGATTTAAAAATTCCGCACATGGGCTGGAACTCCGTCGCGTTCGGCGGCTCGAAACTTTTTGCGGGCTTGAGCGGCGCACCGTATTTTTATTTCGTCCACAGCTACCACGCCGCGCCCGACGACAAAAAAATTATCGCGGCCACGACGACTTACGGCGAAAAAATCACGGCGGCCGTCGAGTTTGAAAATATTTTCGCCACGCAGTTTCACCCCGAAAAAAGCGGCGACGTCGGCTTGCAAGTCTTGAAAAATTTCGTCGAACTGTGAGGAGGCGCGCACGTGACTTTTTGGAAAGTGAATCACGGACCGAAACATGAAAACCGTATCCTGTTTACTGAAGACGAATGGAAATTTTTGCTCGACAAAAAATTAATTGTAGTTCATGCCGAAATCAATATCCGACAACAAGATTATTTTTATTTGACTCACGGCAATAAATCTAACGGCGGACAGGGAATTCAACTTCTTGGAAAAATTGTCGGCAACCCCGAACCTTGCACGCAAGAAAAATGGAGCGGCTGGCAGCAATGCAACTATCAAGTCGTCAAAGAACCTGTTCGCGAAGATAAAATTTATCGCGATAAATATAAAAAAGGTTGGACGCCAAATTTTCAAAGCACAATCTTTAAAGTGCCCGCAGACGAGGAGCAAGACTTTGAAGATTATATTTTGCGGCCGTTCTTCAACATGATAATCGACCCGACGACGAACGAGCCGATTGACCTCGACGCAACGAATGATCCGCCCGCCTCCGAGCCGACAAAAATTTTCCCGCGCAATCAAATTCTCTTCGGGCCGCCCGGCACGGGAAAAACTTTTTTGGCGACGACGGCCGAATAAAATTCGTGACGTTTCATCAAAGCTACGGCTACGAAGATTTTATCGAGGGCATTAAGCCGACCGTCAACGACGGAAAAATTTTTTACGAAGTTCAAGCGGGCGTCTTCAAAAAATTTTGTGACGAGGCGCGCGGGCGCGCAGAAAATTTTGTTTTTATCATCGACGAGATAAATCGCGGGAACGTTTCAAAAATTTTCGGCGAGCTGATAACTTTGATTGAGGACGACAAGCGCGACGAAATTTTTTTGACGCTGCCGACTTCGCAGGAAGAATTCAGCGTCCCGAAAAATGTTTACCTCCTCGGCACGATGAACACAGCCGACCGCTCAATCGCGCTGCTTGATACGGCTCTGCGCCGCCGATTTAATTTCGTGGAGATGATGCCGCGCCCCGAACTTTTGCAGACGATTGACGGCGTGAATCTTCCCGACGTGCTCGAAAAAATTAACGCGCGAATCGAAACGCTCCTCGACCGCGACCACACAATCGGCCACGCGTATTTTATCAAGTGCAAAAATATTTCCGACGTCGCCGAAGTTTTCCGCAACAAAATCATTCCGCTCCTGCAAGAATATTTCTTCGACGACTGCGAAAAAATTCAGACGGTGCTCGGCGAAAAAATTATCGGCCTCAATCCCTACAAAATTAACGCCGCCGCTTTGCTCGACGCGGAGACTTACAACTTATGAAAACCATCCGCGAGTTTGAGAAAATTTTTGCCGACGACTGCGCTCACTTCGACGAGCTTAGCAAGTTTGTTGAGGCGAGTGAATTTTTGAGCTTGGGTTGGCAGAGGAACGGCGGCGCGTTCGTTCAGGCGAAAAATTTTGTCGGAGTGATTCGCTTGCCCGGCGGCTTTCAAGTTGAAATTCTTCCGAAACTCGACGCGCCCGAAGAAAAATTGCGCGGCCTCGTCGTGAAGATGATTCGCGCGCTGAAAAATTTCGCGGGCAAAAAATTTCTCGACGCCGAACTCGACACGGCACGCTTGCCGCTTTACGAAATTTTTATCCGCGCTTACCTCAAAATGATTTTGGAACTCGTCAAGCGCGGGCTGCGTTCGTCGTACACTTTGCGCGAAGACAATTTAAATTTTTTCAAGGGCAAGCTGCTCGTCGGCCGCCACGTCCGAAAAAGCAATGCGTAATTCGTAATGCGCAATGCGCAATTAAAAAATCAAAATCATTACGCATTACGCATTTCGCATTCCTAATTGCTTTTCCGGCGGGCAAGACGACGGCCGCGGCCTTGCTCTTCCCCATGGAAAAATTGTTCGAGGCTTACGTCGCAAAGTACGTTCAAAAAATTTTCGCCGACTTCAACGTAAAAATTCAAGCGCGGAAAAAATTTTTTTGCTCTGCCCGCCGAATGCCGAAGAAAAATTTTATCGCGCGGAAGATTTCAGCGTAAAAATTTTTTGCGTCGACCTCTTCGACATGAACGCCGCAATGAAAAAACTCCTCGCCGAAGTGACGGGGAGTTAAAATTTTTTCGGGAAAAATTTTTCAGTGAGTGGCAACGGCTTTAACCGTGCCGAGCTTTTGAATGTCGGAATCTTTTCTGTCGCCGTAAATTTTTATCTTCGACAAGGCGGCTTCCAATTCGTCTAGTTCGTTTTTGTCGAGGACGACCTGAGCCGCGCCGAAATTTTCTTTAAGGCGTTCGTCGCGTCTCATGCCGGGAATCGGGACGACGAAATTATTTTTGCACATCATCCACGCGAGCGAAATTTGGGCGGGCGTGGAATTTTTTTCGGCGGCGAATTTTTTCAGCAGGTCGAGCAACGCTTGATTGGCGTCCATGTTTTCTTTCGTGTAGCGCGTAATCGCTCTGCGCACGTCGTCGCCTTCAAATTTTGCTTGGCTTGAATATTTTCCGCTCAAGAAGCCGCCGGCCATCGGCGAATAAGCAACGAATCCGATATTCAATTCTTTGCACAGCGGCAAAACTTTTTCTTCGACCTTGCGCTCCATGATTGAGTATTCGCTTTGAACGGCGGTGAGCGGCGTGACGGAATTAGCGCGGCGAATTTGTTCGGGCGTCGCCTCGGACACGCCCCACGCCAAAATTTTTCCTTCTTTAATCAGTTCGCCCATCCACTCGGCAACCTCCGCCACGTCACGATTGGGCGGCACGCGGTGTTCGTAGTAAAGGTCGATGTAATCTGTTTGCAGACGCTTGAGAGAATTTTCGACGGCGTTGCGAAGTCCGCGCCGAGAAGTTTTGCCTTCGGGAATTTCTTGCCCCGGCAAAAAAATTTCGGGCATGAATTTCGTCGCCAAAACAATTTTGTCGCGAATGGGCTTGAGAGCTTTGCCGACGAGAATTTCGTTTTCATAGGCCGCGTAGACCTCCGCCGTGTCGAAGAACGTGCAGCCATAATCCTCGTAAGCCGAACGAATGAGCCTGATTGATTCGTCTTCGGGCGGGCACGCGCCGTAGCCGTGGCTGAAACCCATGCAACCCATGCCGACCGCCGAAACTTCCAAGTCGCGCAAAAATCTTTTCTTCATGTGAAACACCTCCAAAAAAATTTTATCAGCCTTGAGCCGCTCAAAGTCAACGAAAATTTTTCTAACAGCTAAAAGCTGACAGCTGACAGCTAATCTTGCAGGAATTATTTTTGCGTCGACGAAAAACTTTTCCGAAAAAATTTTTGACGGAGGCGAATGAACGTTGAAAAAATTTTACAAAATTTTTGCGGCTGTCGTGTTGAGCTTGAGCTTGTCGGCCGCCACAAGCTTTGCGGCTCCCGCCTGGCAGCTTCCCGCGCAAGGAAAAGTTTTCACCGACGAGGCCAAACAAATTTACATCGGCAACACAATGGGACAACTTCTTCGCGAGCAATTCAAAATTAATTTCGCCGCGCCGAACGGCTGGATTTACGAAAAATTTTCCGCAGACGGAGTGCCCGTCGAACGGCTGGCTAATCCCAAGCAAAAAAAATCTTCGCGGATTGTTTTGCAACTTCACGGCGGCGGCTACGTCGGCCACTTGAGCGATTGGTATCGTGACTGCGCAATCAAGCAGGCGGTCATAACCGACGCGCGCGAAATTTTCATGGTCGATTATCGCGTCGCGCCCGAACATCTTTATCCCGCAGCCCTCGACGACGCCGCAAAAGTTTACGAATATCTTTTGGGAAAGTTCAATGCGGAAGATATTATCGTCCTGGGAGATTCGGCCGGCGGAAATTTGGCGTTGGCTTTGTCGCTCAAGCTCAAGGAAGAAAAATTGCCGCAGCCCGCGCTGTTGATTTTGCTTTCGCCGCGAACGACTTTTGAAAACAATTTGCCTTCGCGCACGGAAAACGTCGACCGCGATTTGGTTTTGGGCAAGCACAACGCAAAAATGTACGAAGCGGTCTTCAATCCCGTTTACGCAGGAAAAACTCCTTTGAACGACCCGCACCTCTCTCCGATTTACGCCGACTTAAAAGACTTGCCGCCCACGCTGATTCAAATCGGCGGCTACGAACTTTTCGTCGACGACGGAATCGAACTGCTCAAGAAGGCGACGGCCGACGAACTGAACGTCACGCTGTCGGTTTACAAGGGAATGCCGCACGATTTTTCAATCCTCCTGCCCGAACTCGACGAGAGCGTAAAATCTTTTATCGAGATAAAAAATTTCGTGAACCTTTACATGCCGAAGGAAAAACTCAACGCAAGAAAATAATTTGAACCGAGGCTTGCTCATGGAAAAAATTTTGTTGCACATGTGCTGCGGGCCGTGCTCGTGTTACCCGACAAAAAAATTGCGGGAAGAAAATTTCGAGCCGGTCGGCTATTTTTTTAATCCGAACATTCATCCTTATCAAGAGTGGCGGCAACGATTGAAGACGGCGCGCGAATTTTCGGAGAAGGTCGGCATGAAATTTTTCGCGGACAATCATTATCGCCTGCGTGAGTATTTGGAAAAAGTTTGGGGCGTCGTCGACGAGGCGGACACAATTCAATTCGGCGACGGCTTCCACAAACGCTGCGGCATTTGCTATTCGTGGCGATTGAGTGAGGCGGCGCGATTCGCGGCAGAAAATAATTTTGAAATTTTTACGTCGACGCTTTTTTACAGCCGCCACCAAAACCACGAGCTGATGAAAAAAATCGCCGAACATTTTGCGAACGTGTTCGGCGTAAAATTTTTTTATGAAGACTTCCGCGTCGGCTGGCAGGAAGGAATTGATTTGAGTTTGGAGCTGGGACTTTATCGGCAAAATTATTGCGGCTGCGTCTTCAGCGAAGAGGAACGCTTCAGCAACGACCTGCGCAAGGCGCGGAAAAAATTTTTCTCTGACAAATCAAGTGTGTAATTTTACGAAAAAAGAGGCCGCCCCGGATGGGCGGCCTCGCCCGCGCAATGAGCGTGACGCGAATTCTGCGGGCAACAGTCAACTGCGGGTCGGCTCATCGTTTGAACACTTATGAGCAACGCCCCCGCGAGGTGTCTTTTTCTTTTGCTACTTTTCTTTTGGACAAGCAAAAGAAAAGTAGATCCTACACGCAAAAGAAAAGCAGATTAACTTCACTTCTCTTGAGCGGCTTTGTGCTCCTCGATAATTTTTTCGGCGAGCTTGTCGGGCA
>CAMJQS010000011.1 GCA_946408105.1 uncultured Selenomonadales bacterium
TGCCGGGGTCTTGCGCCGCGAACTGGTTGCACGGGAAGCCGAGAATCTCCAAGCCCTTGTCTTTGTAGTCGTCGTAAAGTTTCTGCAGCTCTTCAAACTGCGGAGTGAAGCCGCACTTGCTCGCCGTGTTGACGATAAGCAAAACTTTTCCCTTGTAGTCGGCCAGCGATTTGTCTTCGCCTTTTTTTGTTTTAACCGTGAAGTCGTAAACGCTCATAAAAATTCCTCCAAAAATTTTTTAAGCCGTCGCAAGCAATTCATCAATCTTGCGTTTGTCGAAGCCGACGACATAGTTCACGCCGTCAATCGTCGTCACGGGAACAGCCAAGTCGCCCGAAATTTTTTGACACTCTTTGGCGGCCTCTTCGTCCAGTTCGATGTCGCGCACTTCGTATTCCACGCCGCGCGCTTTGAGATAATTCTTCACTTTGGAGCACCAAGGGCAGGTCTCGAACGAATAAACTTTTACCAATTCAATCACTCCTTAAAGACACAACAATTTATCCAACGCCTCTTTGTCGAAGTCCATGACGAAATGCTCGTTATCAATCGTCGTGACGGGCACCGCGTAATCCATGCCCGTAAGTTTTTTGCAAGCCTCGCGGGCGGCGGCGTCCTTTTCGATGTCGAACGCCTCGAACTCGACGTCTTTGGATTTAAGATAGCGTTTGGTCTTCTCGCAATACGGGCAACCTTCAACCGTGTAAACTTTTACCAATTTAATCAACCTTTCAGTTTCGCCAAATATTTTTCGGCAAGAAGAGCCGCAGTCGTTCCGTCGGAGGCCGCCGTCGTCAGCTGCCGAATTTCTTTTTCGCGAACGTCGCCCGCCGCAAACACTCCCGCGATTTCCGTCCGACAATCTTCGCCCGCCGCAATTCTTCCGCTTGCCGTCAAGTTCAATTCGTCTTTGAAAAGTTTCGTGTTCGGTTCGACGCCGATGTTCACAAAAATTCCGTCGACCGCCAAAATTTTTTTCTCGCCCGATTTTTTGTCGAAGATTTCAACTTCCTCAAGCCGTTTGTCGCCGCGCAGAGCTTTTATTTCCGTCTGCAACATGATTGTAACTTTTTCGTTGGAACGAAGTCTCTTCTGCGAAACTTCGTCTGCGCGAAACTCCGAACGATGAATCAGATAAAGTTTTTTGGCGTACTTGGTTAAAAAGTTCGCCGCGTCGACAGCCGCGTTGCCGCCCCCGGCGACCGCGATAATTTTTCCGTCGTAAGCGTGGCCGTCGCAAAGTTCACAGTAATGCACGCCGCGCCCCGCGAATTTTTTTTCTTCGGGCAAGGGAAGTTTTCTGCGATTCATGCCCGAAGCAATTATCACGACGTCCGCCTCGTAAATTTTTTCTTGCGTCTCAATAATTTTCGGCGAAGTCTTGAGCGTGACTTTTTCTATCTCGTCGAACTCGTCGACAACCGCGCCGAAATTTTCTGCTTGCGTCTGAACAGTCGCAATCAAGTCGCCGCCTTTGACGCTGACGAAGCCGGGATAATTTTCAATGTCGGTTGCGTTCGCGATTTGCCCGCCGATAATTCCGTTCTCCAAAACGAGCGTGTCCAAGTTCATGCGCCCGCAATAAAGAGCCGCCGTCAAGCCCGCCATGCCCGCGCCGATTATCACGACGTCCTTGTGAACTCGTTCCTTCATATAACGACCTCCTTTGCCGCGAATAATTCTTGCCGCGAAAAATTTTTCCTGCAGAGCCGGCTTTATAAAATTAATTATTCATAAAGCCGCGTGCCGAACTTCGTCGGGAATTTTTCCGAGGAAATAATCTTCCAGCAAGTCCCAAATTTTTTCGTTGTCGAAGTCGCCTTCGTAAATGTAAGTGAGCATCGCGACGGAAATTTTGTGGCGCCGTTCCATGTCCTTTAAAATTTTATTCGGATAATGTCCGCCCTCTTTTATCCTTTCCAAAACGCTTATTTGATTTATGTGAATGAACAGTTGATTATTCAGGCCGCCCGCGATGTCGAAGGTCAAGACGCCCATGGCTTCCAAAATGCTGAGCACGGCAGTAAATTCCTTTTTGTTGTCAGTTATGTAAAATATTCCTGAATGTTTTTGAGCATCGACTTCATGAAATTTATCTTGAAACCAACGGAAATACTCTTTAATCTTGTATGTGAAAGAATATTTAATGTCGAGGTCGTCGGAGTGAGGCTGAATAACTTTCGGATTGTCGGAATAAGAACGCATGGAAGCAAAAAAAAGTTCACAAATATTTTTCGCCTTGTAGTTCTCTTTCATGTTGCACGCCTTTGAAAGATTTTTGCCCAAGTTTTCAGCTGATATAGAAGTTTTGGAAATGTAAACATTCTCTACGGCCGCCGCGAACTCATCAAAGATTTTTTTAAAAATTGAGCGATAATTATCTTTGAAAGTTATGTTAGCGATATAAACCGGCAGGAGTGATTGCAACTCGGCAGGAAGGGCATTGTCTCTTACGTAAATCATGCGTTTGAAGTTCGGGAAAGTTTTATCGGGAAAATTTTTCTCCCAAATCTTTTTGAGATTTACGCAGAAAATATTTTTCGCTCCGTTGACGACTTCAATGCAGTTATCGTATTTATTTTGAATAATCGTTGCGGAGTTTTGGTCAGTTTTGAAAAAACCTTTGGAGTAAAGCGGCCAAGGACGCACAGTAATCGGTGGAAAGCTGCACTTTGCTTCCAAGTCCTTTTGGATAATCAAGAGCGCGATTTTTACTTTGTTAATCGTTTGCTCTTCGTCGTCTTCGCTGCCGAAGATGTAAGAAAAATTTTCCGCGTCGAGCATGAGATTATTTTTATTTCTGCGTTGTTGAAGCTCGCAGATTTTTTTTATCACTTCGATGAGCTGATATTCATGTATTCTCGAAAGCCGATGAAGGATATTTATATATTTGAAATCCCTGCTGTCGTAGTGATAAATCGCTTTACCCTCCAAATCTTTTCTTCGAGCCGCTCGCCCGATTTCTTGAACGTAATCGCAGACGTTGCCGGTCGGCGCGAAGTGCATGACGATTTTTATGTCGTCGATGTCGATTCCCATGCCGAAAGCCTTTGTCGCCAGCATGACCCAAGCACGGCCGCAGGTGAATCTTTCGTAGCTTGATTGTTTTGAATCTTTATTTAATTGTCCGTGATAGAGTGCGACGGTTCTGTCTCTGTATTTGAGTTTACTGTTTTCTTCATGGATAAGTTTAACCCACGGAAAATAAATCAAAGTTTTTTCTTTAAAAATGCTCGCATGAAGGACGGCTTTTAAAATATCTTCGGATTTATTTTTGGCTTTAAAGGGCGTCTTGCAAATACTTATTTCGATGTCGTCGCGCTTTACGTAGCCCAAATAAGTTATCGGGTCAATCATGTGAAGCGCGTCGATTGTCTCTCTGTACATATCTTCGGGACCGCCGTAAATCGCCGTAGCGGTGAAAGTTGCAATGATAAACGAATAACTCTTCCGTAACTTCCTGATATAGTCTCCGAGGTACCAATAGTCGGGACGAAATTGCTTGCCCCAAGTTGTGACAATGTGTGCCTCATCAATGACGACCAGCCCGATTTTTCTGTCACCGATGAGTAGCGCTACGTCGTTGCGGCTTAAAAGAGTTTCGGGCGAAATGTACAGTATGTCAATTTCGCCCTTTGCAACTCCTTGGATAATTTCATCTTTGGCTGTCGGCGGTGTTTCGGAATTAATAGTCGCGGCTTTCCGATAATTTTTCAATCGAAGAATATCTACTTGGTTTTTCATCAAGGCAATCAGCGGTGAAATTACAATCGTCATCAGCCGATTCTCTTTTTCGGCGAGGTAAGTCGCAGCGACCTGAAAAATTACAGACTTGCCCGCGCCCGTCGGTGCGGTGACAAAAACGTCGCGGAAATCTTTTTCGGCCATGCAAAGTTCAACCTGTTCGACAATGTCGGAAATAATTTGCTCTTGCGATACGTCGCGAGTATTTTTTCTGCCTGAGTAGAATGATTGAGTGTCATAGATTTTAAAATTTTTGAAAGCTTCGTGTCTCCAATAGCGTTTCAAAATTTCAAGATAATCGCTCCTGTAAGTTGAAGTGGCAGATAATTTTTTTGAAGGCACACAGAAAATTTTCGTCTGCGCAGAAAAATATTTGCCGAGAATTTTTAATCGGTCGTCAAGATTTTCTTTATCGCCCGTGTAGTTTTGCGTTCGTACAAATATTTTTTCGGGTTGATTGAAAATAATTTCCCGAACGAATTTTACAAAGTCCGTCTCCTCTTGCAGGTCGAAAAAATTTTTCGCGTCGTCCGAATCGATTTCGTCAAGCGCAACGTCCGCAGGCGCGAACAAATTTAAAACTTTAACTTTCGATTTACTCAAAATTTTTTCGTCATTGTAAACGCCGACAAGAAAATTGTCGCAATCCCTCAACCCGACAAAAATTTCTGCGAGTTTGATAACGTTCCCGAGGTTTTCTGCTGAAGATTCGTCTTCGGGTTCCGTGAAATGTTCGAGCAAAAATTTTTTCGTCTCGCCGCCGAACGCCGCCTCAATCGGATATTGCTCCATAAAAATGTTATTGTTGACGACGTAAACGGAATCGTATTGCGCGAAAACGAACGAGCTCAACAAAAGAAATTCTTCGTAAGAAAAAATTTTGCGTCCTCCGTTCGCAAGCGCATAAAAATAATTCAACGGATTTTTTTTCGCCGCGTCCAAGTCCGCAGAAAATTTTTCGTCGACGAAACTCAACGGCACGCCCTTGAGCACGACGGCAAAATTTTTTCCGCACGGCAAGCCGGAAAGTTTTTCTTTTACTCGTCGCAAAATTATTTCGTTCAAAAATTTCCCTCCTTACAAAAAGTCGCGAAGTTTTTTCGAGCGGGCAGGATGACGGAGTTTTCGCAATGCCTTGGCTTCAATTTGCCGAATGCGCTCGCGTGTGACATTGAAAGTTTTGCCGACTTCCTCAAGCGTCCTGGCTCTTCCGTCTTCAAGCCCGAATCTCAAGCGCAAAACATTTTTCTCGCGTTGAGTCAAAGTGCCCAAAATATCTTCAAGTTGTTTTTTCAAAAGTGCAGATGAGATGACATCAAAAACACCGGGAGCCTCTCTGTCTGCGATGAAATCCGCAAGCGTCGAATCTTCTTCCGAGCCAACCGGCACATCCAATGAAACTGTTTCTTGAGAAATTCTTTTTATTTCCCGAACTCTCTCTTGAGAAATTTCCATCTCCAAAGCAATTTCTTCGTTGGTAGGCTCGCGTCCGAGTTTACGTTCCAATTTCCCAATAACGCGATTCATTTTGTTGAGGTTTTCAAACATGTGTACCGGAATTTGGATTGTGCGCGCCATGTTGGCTATCGCTCGTGTTATCGCCTGGCGTACCCACCACGTCGCGTATGTTGAAAATTTGTAGCCTCTGCGATAATCAAACTTTTCTGCGGCTTGAATCAGTCCGATATTGCCTTCTTGAATCAAATCAAGCAAGTCTAAAGTTCCGCCGAAATATCTTCGCGCGATTGGAATAACCAAACGAAGATTCGCCTCTACAAAATAATTTCGCGTCTCGATTCTTAATTGTTCGTTCTGCGATTGCATTCCCCCGGCGAGAAAAATTTCTTGTTCGTAAGTCAGCAACGGCACGATCCCAATTTCTTTCAAATACATGCCGAGAAAATCTTTTAAGTCATAGTCGAAAACACCTGATTTTCTTTTTTGTAATTCCTCTGTTACGTCTATCGAGGAAAAATCGGAACTGCTTTCCTCCACGAGAGAAATTTTCAATTCATTCTCAATGACCTGCTTTATTTTATCTTTATCGTCCTTGTCGAGCGGATAAAAAATTTTTTCAAAGTCATCAAGTGCCAGTTGGCTGCCTCTTAAATAAATATAAATTTCTTCTTTGATGTATTCCTTGTTTATGTCGCAAAAAATCTCGACGCTGTCGCTCACGTCATTAACCGTGTTGTCAGCGTCAATTATTTTTATTCCATTACACTCGCAGACATTCAAAATTTCTTCAATCGTTTCCGTGTTGTCTTCCAGACTGAATGCCTTAATAATTTCATCCACGTCGTCCCAAGTTATTTGATTTTCCTTGACACGCGAGAGAATTTGTTTCAAGAGTTCTTGTGTGTTCATGAAATTTTTTCGAGCAGAACTTTGCAGCCGTGCAAAATGTCGTCGAAAGTTTTTGAGAAACCGTTTTTGTCCCAGGGGATGTCTCTGTCGAGGAGCATGGAAATTTTTTTGTCGGGGTCGCCGCCGACAATCGCCTTGACTTGTTCGACGTTGCCGGCGTCCATGCAAACGATTAAATCGTTCGCGATGTAATCGGCGGGCGTGATTGTTCGGGCAAGGTGTTCGCTGAAGGGAATTTTTTCCATGCCGAGTTTGGCGGCGATGCCCTGGTGAAGAGTTTCGTTGGCAGTGGGTTTGCTCGCCGCGGAAGAGACGGAAATTTTTTTGCTCAAGCCCGCGTCCTTAATTAATTTTTGCATGATGAACTGCGCCATGGGCGAACGCCCCGTGTTCCCGCTGCAGACAAATAAAATTTTCATTGCGATAACCTCCGTAAAAAATTTTTCATCATTGATTTACCGTCGGGCGTCAAGATTGATTCGGGGTGGAATTGAATTCCTTCCACGTCAAAAATTTTGTGGCGGACGCCCATAATCGTGCCGTCGTCAAGCTCGCTCGTAACCTCTAAACAATCGGGCAAAGTTTCGCGTTCGATAATCAGCGAATGATAACGGCCGACCTCTACGCCTTGAGCAAGCCCGCGATAAATTCCCAGGCCGTTGTGTTTTAGCTTTGAAGTTTTGCCGTGAACGATTTCTTTTGCGCGAATGATTTTGCCGCCGAAGACTTCGCCGATAGCCTGGTGCCCAAGACAGATTCCGAAAATCGGAAGCGCGCCTTTGAGTTCGGAAATAATTTTTTCGGAAATGCCCGCGTCACTCGGAACGCCGGGGCCGGGAGAAATTATCACGGCGGAAAAATTTTTAACCTCGTCGACAGAAATTTTATCGTTGCGCACGACTTCGACCGACGCGCCCAGCTCACTCAAAAGTTGATAGACGTTATACGTGAACGAGTCGTAATTATCAAGCAGGAGAATCATTGTTTTCAACCTCCTCGACGACTTCAAAGAGAGCTTTGGCCTTCTGCAAAAATTCTCTGTACTCGTTGAGCGGAATTGAGTCGGCGACGATGCCCGCGCCCGTCTGAATCACGGCGTCGGTGTCGTTATCGATTCGTAACGTGCGCAGCGTTATGCACATGTCCATATTGCCGCAAAAATCCATGTAGCCGACGGTGCCCGCGTAACTTTTTCGGCGGACGGGTTCCAGCTCGTGAATGATTTCCATTGCGCGAAGTTTCGGTGCGCCGCTGACCGTGCCCGCAGGAAAAGTCGCGCGCAAAACATCAATCGGCGTGAAAGAATTTTTCAGCTCGCCGACGACGCTTGAAACCATGTGCATGACGTGACTGAAGAATTCGACCTCGCGGAGCTTCTCAACCTTAACCGTGCCCGCGACGGAAATTCTGCCCAAATCGTTTCGCGCCAAGTCGACAAGCATTGAGTGTTCGGCATTTTCTTTGACGTCGGATTTTAAATCGGCGGCAAGGAATTTGTCTTCGTCGGAATTTTTTCCGCGGCGACGAGTGCCGGCAATCGGGTAAGTGAAAACTTTTTTGCCCGCGACTTTTACGAGCATTTCGGGCGACGCGCCGACGAGTTTCACGCTGCCGAAGTTCAAGTAGAACATGTACGGCGACGGATTAACTTGGCGGAGCCTGCGATAGAAAAGGAACGCGGGCTTGGAAATTTTCGCGCGAAACTGTTTGCTCGGCACGACCTGAAAAATATCGCCCGCAAAGATGTATTCTTTGGCGCGTTCGATTGCGTTCAAAACTTCGGGCGGCGCGGAGCCGTAGCGTTCCATGAAATTAATCGGCGCGTGAGAAATTTTTTCGGGCGCAGAAAGTTTCAGCGGTTCGGAAATTTTTTCGGCGAACTCGTTCATGCGCGCGGAGATTTCTTTGTAAAGCTCAACCAAATTTTTTTCTTTGACATCGGCCAGATAAATCAGCCGCGCAGAATTTTTCAAGGCGTCGAGGACAATCATCACGCGGCAAATCATGAATTGCCCCAAAAGTTCTTCGTCGTCGAGTTCGAGGCCGCGAATCCTGTCGAACGTCGCGGCAACTTCAAAATTAAAATAGCCGACCATGCCGCCGTTGGCCAGTGGAAGATTTTTATCAAGCGCGGCGGGTTTGTAGCGGCTCATAAATTTTTTAATCGCGTCGACGGGCGCGCCGTCAATGCATTTCATCAAGTCGCCGTCGCGAATCATCAGCTTGCTTTTAAAAACTTGCAGCTCAACGAAAGGCTCGGCACCGACAAAAGAAAATCGCCCGAAGGCCTGCTGGGTTGTGTCGACCGATTCCAAAATAAAACCGCGCCCGCTCCCGACGATTTTATAAAAAATGGAAACGGGCGTATCTAAATCTGTATTAATCTCTGCGGTCACGGCGATTAGGTTTGAACTTTGCGCGAAGGTCTGAAACTCTTCGAGCGTCGGAGAAATTTTCAACATGCAAATCAATCCTTACTGCGTTAAAACTTGGGTTGCCTCGTTCACTTTGTCGGAGGCCTCCTTCATTTGCTGTTTAACAACGTTCAAGTCGTCCGTCGATGTCGGAACTTTTTCAACGTCAATGCCGGCTTCCTTCAAAACGGGCGCGGCGACTTCTTTTGTCTTTTCGAATGCTTGTTGTTTGTAAGCGTTCACGGCACCTGTCACGTCGGGCAAGTCGGTGCTCATGCTGCAGAAGACGAGGGCGGTCGCCATGATGACAATCAGCGCGAAGAGCCCCAAAAATTTTTTCAACATACAAATCGCCTCCCCAAAATATTTCGCGGTTATTATAGCATAAAAAAAACTCGTGCGGAAAAAATTTTTTATTTTCTGACGAGTTGAGCGACGCTTTCGACGTGCGAGGTGAACGGGAACATATCGACGGGCTGAATTTTTTTCGTGAGGTAGCCGAGGCCGTCCAAAATTTTTAAATCGCGGGCGAGTGTCGCGGGGTTGCACGAAACGTAAACAATTTTTTCGGGCTTCACGGCAGCGAAGGTTTCCAAAACTTTTTTGTCGCAACCTGCACGCGGCGGGTCGACGACGACGACTTCAGCATAAATTCCGTCGGCAAAAATTTTCGGCAAAACTTTCACGGCGTCCCCGGCGAAAAATTCTGCGTTGCGGATTTTGTTTTCGCGGGAATTTTTTTTCGCGTCGGCCACCGCAGAGCTGACGACTTCGACGCCGATAACTTTTCGAGCCTTGCGCGCCATGAACAAACCAATCGTGCCCGTGCCGCAGTAAGCGTCGATGACAGTTTCGCGGCCGTGCAGTTCGGCGAAGTCGAGCGCGGTCTTGTAGAGGACTTCGGCCTGAGCCGTGTTGACTTGGAAAAAGGAACGCGCCGAGATGTTGAAGCTCAAGCCGCCGATTTTGTCGCGAATGGTTTGCTTGCCGTACAAAATTTTCGTGTCGCGTCCGAGGATAACGTTGTTGTGAAAAGTTTGGACGTTCTGCTGAATGCTCGTGACGTTTGGAAGTTCTTTGACGAGCGCGCGAACAAAATTTTTTTCGCCGGGAAAATTTTTCGCGGCGGTGACCAGGACAATCATAAATTCGCCGCCGAAACCGACGCGCCCCATGACGTGTCGGAGAAATCCTTTGTGCGAGTCTTCGTCGTAGGGTTGCAGATTAAATTTTTTCGCGACGAAGCGGACGGCGTTCAAAATTTTGTCGTTGAGTTCGTTTTGAATCAGACAAGATTGCGCGTCGATGATTTTGTGGCTTCCGCGAGCGTAGCAACCGATTTGCAAATTTTTTCCGACGGGGAATTGCATTTTGTTTCGATAGCGCAGAGGATTTTCCATGCCGAGCGTCTCAAAAATTTTTACGCCGTCGAGCTTTCCGATTCGTTCAATCGCGTCGACGACCTGTTGACGTTTCCACTTCAGTTGCGCGGGATAGCTCATGTGTTGAAGTTGACAGCCGCCGCAATTTTTATACAGCGAGCAAAAAGGTTCGACGCGCTCCGAAGATTTTTTTAAAACTTCGACGAGCCGACCGACTGCGTAATTTTTTTTGCGCGTATCAATCTCCGCCAAAATTTCTTCGCCCGGCAACGCGCCCTCAACAAAAACAGCGAGCCCGTCGAGCTTGCCCACGCCTTCGCCCGACGAGCCGAGTCCGTAAATTTTAATCGGCTGTGACATTTCGCATCGACCTCAAGTCTTCGTTCAGTTGAGCTTTTAAATCTTCGACGGAAGAAAAAATTTTTTCGTCGCGCAACTTTTCAATGAAGCTGACAAAAATTTCTTCGCCGTAAATGTTCGCGCTGAAGTCGTCGATAAAAACTTCGAGCCGCCGCCGCGCCACTTTGAACGTGGGGTTGTCGCCGACGTTTGCAATGCCGTTGAAAATTTTTCCGCGAACTTTGACGCGCACGACATACGCGCCGTTCGGGAGCATGGCGCGCCTGTCGGAAATTTCGATGTTGGCAGTGGGGAAGCCGAGCTTGCGGCCGCGTTTGTCTCCGTTGACGACTTCGCCCGCGTAAGTGAAATTTCTTCCGAGCAGTTGGTTGGCCGAAGTCAAATCGCCCGCCGCAATCAACGCGCGAATCCTCGTGGAGCTGACGATTTTTCTTTCGACCGTGAACGCCTGACAGACTTCCGCCTTGAATCCGAAATTTTCAGCTTCGCGCAAGAGCAGACGACCGTTGCCGCGACCGAACCGCCCGAAAGTATAATTCGGGCCGGTGACGACGTAAGCGGGCGAAATTTTTTCTTGCAGGAGCTGTAAAAATTCTTCGGGCGATTTTTTGCTGAACTCTTTCGTGAACGGAATTTCAATCAGCACGTCGACGCCCATGTCGGAAAAAATTTCGCGGCGAAGATTTTTGCTGCCAATCATCAGCGGCGCGTCGTCGGGAGCAATGACGGTCAGCGGATGATTCGAGAAGGTGAAGACAATCGCCGTGCCCGAAATTTTTTTTGCCGTGTCGATTGCGTGATTGATAACTTCGGCGTGGCCGAGATGAACGCCGTCGAACATGCCGAGCGCGACGACCGGGCGCGGGAATTTTTTCGTCGAGCCGATAATTTTTTTTATAACTTCCAAGGAAGCACCTCATATAATCAAAAAATTTTTTAATGCGCCGTTCGTGATTTGATTTTATCATAAAAAATTTTCACTGACTACAGCTTCAATATAAATTTGGAAACGAGACAAAAATCCGACGCGCCCTAATTTACTTGACAAGGCAACTTTGCAAGTTATAATTGACACAAAGTCTTAAACGAAAGGGCGTTGCCGTTATGGAAGTCGGCGAAGTTGTTGAAAAAAATTTTCTGCGACCGATAGACAACACTTCGGTTGTGCAACAAGTTATCGACCGTTTGACGTACGCAATGATTTATAAAGAACTTCGGCCGGGCGACAAGCTGCCGACTGAAATGGAATTGGCAGCGAGTTTCGGTGTGGGGCGCAACTCAATCCGCGAGGCGATAAAAATTTTGGTCTCGTTCGGCGTCTTGGACATCCGCCGCCCCGAAGGAACTTTCGTGGCCAACGGCTTTTCCGATAAAATGATAAACCCGCTGCTCTACGGAATAATTCTCGACCAATCGGACTCAATCGATTCGCTGAAAGAATTGCGCGAGTGGGTCGACTTCGGCATTTTGGAATTGGCAATGGAGAAAGCCGAGCCCGAAGATTTATTTCAGCTGAAGGAGCAACTTAAAAAATTGTTGGCGGAAATCGACGGCGGCGACGCAGAAAAAATTTTCGTGGCGGACGACGAATTCCACGAGGCAATCTCGACCGCCGCGCACAATTCTCTGCTTGCGCAAATCGCAAAACTCGTTCGGACTTTGACAAGCGAAATGCGCATGAACACGATTCAAAACATGATGAAGCTCGGCAAAGGCAACGAACTCAAACGCGCGCACGAAGATTTATTTAACATCGTCGAACACAAAAACGATGACGCGGCGCGGGCGTTGCTCGTCGAAGGTTATTTTTATCGTTACAACGTCTTGCGCAAATGATTTTTGAAACGATAACCTCCCGCGAATTTTACGGGAGGTTTTTTCTTGAGAATTTTTGGAGGAAAAATTTTGGAACGATACGAACACGGCGCAAGCGTGACGCTTGACCCAATGAACGCGCCGAATTGTCATCTGAATTCAAACATTATCGCCGCGCTTGAACGTTACGAACACGGCGGGCAAATTTACGACGCGGCGGGCAAGGCCGGCGATTGGCTCGACTTCAGCGCGAATATAAATCCGCTCGGCCTGTCGGAAAAAATTTTTCAAACGCTGACGGAAAATCTTCGCGGCGTGATAAATTATCCCGACCCGAACGCCGCCGAACTCAAGCGCGCCATTTCCGTTCGATACGGCGTGCCCGAAAAAAATTTGGTCGTGCTCAACGGCGCGGCGGAATTTTTTTATCTTTACTTCAACGCGACGCGCCCGGCTCGTGTCGTCATTCCCGCGCCGAGTTTTTCCGAATACGAACGGGCTGCGCGCGCTGCCGGCTGTGACGTAAAAATTTTTTTCACGGAGGCGGACGAAAATTTTTCTCTCAACGTCGACAAGCTCGAAGTGAATCCTTCCGACTGCGTGATACTCGGTCGCCCGAACAACCCGACGGGAAATTTTATCGCGGCGGAAAAAATTTTGCGGCTCGCTGAAGTTGCAAGCGTCGTCGTCGACGAATCGTTCATTGATTTTCTCGACGCCGAATCCGTCAGAAAATTTGCTTCGGAAAAAATTTCGGTCGTGCAGTCGCTCACAAAAATTTTCGCGATACCGGGCTTGCGTTTGGGCTTCGCGGTCGTCGAAGAAAATTTTGCGCGGCGATTGAATTTGTCCAAGGACGTGTGGAACGTAAATTTTTTGGCGCAGAAGGCGGGCGTCGCGGCTTTGAATGACGAAGATTTTTTGCGGCGAACGCGCGCGTGGTTGGAGCTTGAGAAAAAATTTTTCGTTGAGCGGCTGAAAAATTTTCGCGGCATGAAAGTTTTTCCACCGACGGCAAATTTTGTTCTCTTCCGCCACGAGCAGGCCGAAAAAATTTTGCACGAATTGCGGCGAGAAAAATTTTTGTTGAGAAGTTGCGCGAACTTTGACGGGCTCGACGAAAATTATTTGCGTTCGGCAATTCGTTCGCGGGAAGAAAATTTGAGGTTGTTCAATGCTTTGGAAAAAATTTTTTAAGACGCGCGAAGACTTCGGGCAATTCGCGGGCGTCACGGGAATTTTTGTAAATATTTTGCTAAGCGGCGTGAAACTTTTTATCGGCTTGATGAGTGGCGCGATTTCGATTGTCGCCGACGGCCTCAACAATTTGTCCGACGCTGCGACTTCCGCGATTATGTTGGCGGGCTTCAAAATTTCTGCAAAGCCGCCCGACCCGGAACATCCTTTCGGGCACGGCCGCGCCGAATATCTTGCGGGACTTTTCGTGGCGGCGGGCATGGTTCTTGTCGGCGGAAAACTTTTCGTCTCGTCCGTCGAAAAAATCATCACGCCCGAAGATTTGTCCGCCGACCGAATTGCTTTGCTCGTTTTAATTTTATCCGTCGCGGCGAAATTTTTTTTGGGAATTTTTTATCGACACGCGGCGCGGAAAATAAATTCGGCGGCACTGAACGCGGCGGCTCTCGACAGCTTCACCGACTGCCTGGCCACGAGCGTCGTCATTGTCTCGATTTATCTTTGGATTTTTTTCGGCGTGAACATCGACGGCGGCGCGGGCGTCTTCGTGTCGGCGTTCATCTTGCGCGGCGGCGTCCAATCGCTCAAAGAAATTTTTAACCCGCTGCTCGGCGAGAGCCCGAATCAAGAATTGATTGACGGCATAAAAAAAATTGTCGCGGACGCGCCCGAAGTTTTGGGCGTCCACGACCTGATTGTCCACAGCTACGGCGTGAAAAAAATTTTCGTTTCAATGCACGTGGAAATGCCCGCGACCTTGGAACTTTTGGCGGCGCATGAAATTATCGACAAGCTCGAACGAAAACTTCAATCGACCTTTGAAATTTCCGCGACGCTCCACGTCGACCCCGTCGTCCAAGATGATGCCGCTTTCGACGAACACAGAGCACTTGCCGAAAAAATTTTGTCGGAGATTGATACGCGGCTGACCCTGCACGACTTCAGAGTTGTGCCGTACAAGACGGGCAGAAAATTAATTTTCGACGTGGCAGTCCCGTGGAATTTTTTGATGACCGACCGCGAGCTGCGAAAAAATTTTCAACGGCGACTGATTGAATTGCATTCCGACGACCGCGCGATTATTCATCTCGACCATCAATATTGCTGACGAAAAAATTTTTTGGAGGATTTCAATGGCTAAAGTATCCGTGCTGATTTTGGCGAAGAACGAAGAAAAATTTATCGGCGCGTGCATAAAGAGCGTGAAAAATTTTGCGGACGAGGTTATCGTTATCGACGACTTCAGCAGCGACTCGACCGCGAAAATTTCTGCAGACCTGGGCGCGCGCGTGATTCGACACGGGCTCAACGGCGACTGGGGCGGCCAACAAACTTTTGCGATTAAGCAGGCGCGCTTCGATTGGGTTTTTTTCATCGACGCCGACGAACGAGCCACGCCCGAACTTTCTGCCGAGATAAAAAAAATTTTGGCGGCCGACGACAAAAATTTTGCGTGGCGGACGGCGCGCTTGAGTTATTTTTGGGGACAACCGCTTCGACACGGCGGCTGGTTCCCCGATTATGTCACGCGGCTTTTCCCGACGGCGGGCAGTTACGTCACGGGCTTCGTTCACCCGCAAATTCATCACACGTGCGAAGAAAAAAATTTTCCCGAATCGTCTTACCTCGTCCACTATCCTTATCGCGATTGGAATCATTACTTCAACAAGCTGAACTTTTACACGACGCTTGCCGCCAAAAAAGCTCACGAGCAGGGCAAGACGGCAAATATTTTCGACATGATTTTTCATCCGCTGTGGGCGAGCTTCCGCATGTATTTTTTGCGCGGAGGATTTTTGGACGGGCGAATCGGTTTTGTGCTTGCCGGCTTCCATTACTTTTACACCATGGCCAAGTACGTTAAACTTTTTTATTACGGCAAAGAAAATGTTCACGTCACGGAGGAGGCAAACGCGAAATGAATTCCCTGACACCTGAGCCCCGACCCCTGCCCCCTAAAAACATTTTGGTCAACGCGCTGGTGAATTTGGGCGACGTGGTGCTGACGACTTCCGCGCTTGCGCTCATAAAAAAAAATTTTCCCGCGACGAAAATCACAATGCTCGTCAAGCCCGCGGTCAAAGACGCCGTGATTGACAATCCCGTTGTCGACGACGTGATTGTCCTCGACTATCGCGCGAGGGAAAATTCTTTCAAAAAAATGTGCGCGCTCGTCAAAGAAATTCGCCGCAGAAATTTTGACTTGGCAATTTCTTTCGACCGCAAGCTTCGACCCGCGTTGATAAATTTTTTCGCGCGAATCCCTCGGCGCGTCGGCCCGACAAAAGTTTTCGACGACAACAAAAGCCGCGTGACTTTGCTTTACACTGACGTCGTGGAAATTTCTCACGACCTCGACAAAACTTTGCAGGCGGAAACTTATCAGGAAATCGTCCGAAAATTTTTCAAGCTGGAAGGCCACGCCGAACCCGTCTTCCCGAAAAAAAATTCCCCTGTCGCCGAAAAACTTTTGAAGCGTTTGCCGCCCGCCGAATTCAAAATCGCGCTGTGTGTCAAAGGAACTTTCCCGCTCAAAACGTGGAGCAAAAAATATTTCGCCGAAGTCGTCCGCGAGCTTCGGAAAAATTTTGACGCGGCATTTTTTATCGTCGGCGCACCGAACGACAGAGCATACGCCGATGAAGTTATCGCGGAGACAGGCGGCGGAGTGGAAAATTTTTGCGGCGAAACTTCTTTGACCGACTTGGCCGAAATTTTTCGACGCGCCGATTTGTTTATAACCGTCGACACGGGCGCAACTCACATTGCCGCGACGACCGGAATAAAAATGGTGACAATGTACGGCTGCACGAGCCCCGACCGTTGGCACCCGATTAACAAAAACGCAATCGCCCTGACGAGCCGCGAGCCGTGCTGTCCGTGCACAAAAAAAATTTGCGACGAGCCGCTCTGCTTAAAAAATGTCACGCCCGCTCAAGTCCTCGACGCCGCAAAAAAATTTTTGGGCGCAGAAAATTTTAATCGATGAACCACGGACGATTTTTTTCGTCGGCAACGGTCGTGGGTTCGCTGTGCCCCGAAAGCAAAATCGTTTCTTCGGGCAACGTAAAAATTTTTTCCTTTAAATTTTTGTACAAAGTCAGCTCGTCACCGCCGGGCAAATCCGTCCGCCCGTAACTGTTCAAAAAAATCGAATCGCCCACGAAGGCAACGGAATCTTTCGCGCTGTAAAAAATCGCGCCGTCGGTCGTGTGGCCGGCAAGCGGAATCAACTTCACGCCAAAATTTTTGTTCGCGCCCAAAATTATTTCGCTGAAGTCGTCGAGGTAAGTCACGCCGTCGAGCGTCATGTCCGCGCCGAAGTAAGCCGACAAATTCCACGCAGGATTTTCGGCGTAAGCGCGACCGTTGCGTTGCATGCAGACTTCCACGTTGAGCCGCGCTTGAAGTTCGGGAACCGCGCCGATGTGGTCGAAGTGCCCGTGCGTGAGCAAAATTTTTTCTATCGTGAAATTTTCGCGGTCGATAATTTTTAAAAGCTCGTCGGCTTGCGCGCCCGGGTCGATTAAAAATCCGCAACGCGTCTCGTCGTCGATATAAAAATAAGAATTTGTCGCGAAGAAGCCGTGAACTTCTTTTTGCAAAATCATTTTATTCACCTTCTTTGGAGTAATTATGGAAACTAAATATTTTGATTGCCCGCTCGAATACGCATTGGAAATTTTGGGCGGCAAGTGGAAATTAAAAATTCTTTGGACGATTTACGAATCAAAAGTCATTCGCTTCAATCAGCTGAAACGCGAAGTGCCGGGGATAACCGATTTGATGTTGTCAAAAATTTTAAAACTGCTCGCCGAAAACAATATCGTTCAACGGACGCAGTTCAACGAAATTCCGCCGCGCGTCGAATACTCTTTGACGGAAAACGGTCTGCAGTTGGTCGAGTCGCTGTCAAAAATCCGTCAATGGGTCGCCGAACAAAATCAGCCGTCGAAGTGACAACCGTCCGCGCCGCACGTCATGCCGCTGAAATTTTCTTCGTTCAAAGCGTCGGTTATCGCCTGCTTCAAAATTTCGGAAGGTTGCGCGCCCGACAAGCCGTACTTCCCGCCGACGACAAAATAGGGAACGCCGTGAATCCCAAGCTGCGCCGCTTGCAATTCGTCTGCACGAACATCTTCGCCGTAACGTTCACCGCTCAAAACGTCATCGACTTCCGCAACGTCCAGCCCGCACTCGACGGCAATTTTTTTCAAGACAGCATGATCGCTCAGCTCAAGATTTTTCGTGAAGTAAGCGTCGAAAAGTTTTGCAATAATTTCGTCGTGATTTTTTCCTGCGCAAATTTCGTCAGGCGCAGCGCGTCAAAAGTATTCGTGTAGCGCGTCGTCGAATATTTAAAATCAATTCCCTCGCGCTTGCCCATTAAAGAAATTTGTTCAATCCTCTCTTCGGCCGCCGCCAAACTCAAGCCGTATTTTTCCGCGAAACGTTCGGGCGTCGACGAAGTAACTTTTTTTTCGGCGTAAGGGTCAAGCTCAAAACTTTTAAACTCAACCGAAATATTTTTGTCGCCGACCTCGGCAAGGGCTCGCTCCAATCTTTTTTCTCCAATGTAGCAGAACGGGCAAGCGTAATCCGACCAAATTTCAATCTTCATTTTGTGACCACCTTTCGCCCGAAATTATATCGCCAAAAAATTTTTTCACAAGGACGCAAAAATTTTTGAGCAGCTAAGAAAAAATAAAGGGTCGCAAAAAAATGAAGAAGTCATGAAAAAGTTGTTTGACACAAAAAAGTTATAGTGTTAAAATTTTGAACGTCGACGGGGAGAAGAGGCAATCGCGGGAAAATTTTTTCCGAGGAAAGTCCGGACTCCACAGAGCAGCGTGCCGGGTAACGCCCGGTGAGAGTAATCTTAAAGACAGTGTCACAGAAAAGAAAACCGCCGAATTTTTCGGTAAGGATGAAAAGGCAGGGTAAGAGCCTACCGGTCGAGTGGTAACATTCGAGCCTGATAAACCTCACGCGGAGCAAGACTAAATAGGAAAGGGTTGAGGTTGCTCGCTGACCTTTCGGGTAAGTTGCGCAGACTTGGGCGGCAACGTTCAAGCAAGATAAATGATTGCCGATAACAGAATCCGGCTTATTGACTGCCCGCCGACAAAAAACGTCGCTGCTCTTGCCGAGTGGCGACGTTTCGATTTTCAGGAAAATTTTTTGTTTAATTCATTTATTAATCACGTCAAAAGGTTATAATTTCATTAGACTTTTTTTAGAAAGGAAGTGGCTGATTTTGAGTAGTTTCTTGCGAGCGTTGGTGATGGTGGTTTGTTTGCTGTCTTTAAGCGTTTCCACGAGCTTTGCGGCCGGCCAATTCAGAGTGGGCGACCAGGGCGAGGAGGTTGCCGAAATTCAAGGGCAACTCGTCTTGCTCGGCTATGACGTAATGGCGGACGGAACTTACGGCGCGGCGACGGTCGATGCCGTAAAAGCCTTCCAAAAGTCTCACGGCATTAAAGCCGACGGCTTGATAGGCCCCGTGACTTATTCGGCTCTCCTCGGCAAAGACATGCCCGACATCACTCACAACGCGAGCTATTTGGCGAACAGTATCATTTCGCTGTCGATGAATTATATCGGCGTTCCCTACGTCTTCGGCGGCACCACCCCTTACGGCTTCGACTGTTCGGGCTACGTTCAATACGTCTTCGCCAACGCCGGCATCTCTATTCCGCGCACCGCTGACGTTCAATACGACTTCGGCACGCCCATTTCAACCACCGACCTCGTTGCGGGAGATTTGGTTTTCTTCAGCACCTACACTTACGGCGCGTCGCACGTCGGCATTTACCTGGGCGATAACAAATTCATTCACGCCAGCTCCAGTCGCGGTGTAACTATTGATTCCCTCGGCAGTTCTTACTACAGCTCGTGCTACATTGGCGCACGCAGAATTTTGTAAAAAATGTTCCACATAAAAAAACCCTCTGCTCTCGGCAGAGGGTCTTTCTTTTTTTTAAGCCATAACGAAATTTATTTTGTTCACGCCGTCGGAATATTCGTGAGAAAAATTTTTCGCCAGGTTGTGTAAAATCGTCGCGCCCAAATTTTCTTCGTCGAAGTCGTCAAAATTTTTGTCGAGCGGATTGTATTTTTTGCCCGCGCAAGAAAATTTTATCTCAACGCTGCTGTCGCTCTCGGCGTAAGTGATGTCGAGCGTAATGTGAAGAATATTTTCGCCCGCGCAGGCATTTTCGAGCATTTCGTAAATCAATTCTTCGCAACAAAGCTGGAGGCGATTCGTTTTGCGCGCGCTCAGCCCGTATTTTTCCGCGAACATCTGAATGCCGCCCTGCAACTTCATCAAGTCGAAGGCGCGTTCGAAAATTTCGTAGGAAAAATATTTTTGCTTGTGGATAAAAGCAATCGTCTTTGAGCGTTTGGGCGCGTCGAAAATTTCTGCGGGCGTGCCCTGCTCGTAAATTTCTCCGTCCGCGAAAAATAAAATTCTCGTGGCGACTTCGCGGGCAAAATTCATTTCGTGCGTGACGATTAACATTGTCAAATCCTGCTTGGCGAGCATTCGGATAACCGCGAGGACTTCGCCGACCATCGTCGGGTCAAGCGCGCTCGTCGGCTCGTCGAAGAGAAGAACTTTCGGGCTCATCATCAGGCTGCGGCAAATGGCGATTCGCTGTTGTTGGCCGCCCGACAAAAATTCGGGGTAAGCGTCCGCCTTTGAAGTCAGACCGACCGTCGCCAGCAAGTTCATTGCTTTTTCGCGCGCGTCGGCTTTGCTCATGCCCAAAAGTTTTATCGGCGCGACCGTCAAATTTTCCATGACGTTCATGTGCGTGAAGAGATTAAATTTTTGCCAGACCATTCCGAGCTTGCGACGAACTTTATCGATGTCGACGTCGGGCGCGGTCAGTTCTTCGCCGTCGATAAAAATTTTTCCGTCGTTGGGAGTCTCCAAAAGTTCCAGGCAACGCAGGAAAACACTTTTGCCGCAACCGGAGCCGCCGATAATCGCAATGCGTTCGCCCGCCTCGACCGTCAAATCAATTCCGCGCAAAACTTCCAGCTTGTCGAAAGATTTTTTCAGGCCGCTAACTTCGATAACACTCATAAAAAATCTCCCTTCGGTCGATTTTTAGGTTACAGGTTACAGGTTTCAGGATTTTTCCTGTCACCTGATACCTGACACCTGCCCCCTTTCTATGCGTTGTAGATTTTATAAATTTCGTCGGTGTAGGAGCCGTCGTCGTTGTGGACGATAAGCGGCGGCTCGATTTTCAAGTTGCCGACGTTCGCGCCGACCACCGCTTCCAACATTATCAAGTTTGCGTCGCGCCCCGGCTTCGGGTGAATCATTCGCAGGCGTTTCATTTCCATTTGCCGCCGACGCAGTGCCTCGACGATTTCGCACAACCGTGAAGCCAAATGAATCATGTAAAACGTTCCGCGAAATTTTAAGACGAAACGCGCGGCCGTCACCACGTCTTCGAGCGTCGCCGTGAACTCGTGGCGCGCCCGTGCCACGCCCGAAATTTTATTTGCCTCGCCGTTTGTCAGCGGTGTGTAGGGCGGGTTGGCTATCGCCGCGTCGAAACTTTCCGCCTTAAAAATTTCTCGGTGCTTGCGGAAGTCGCCCTCCACGACGAAAATTTTTTCCGTCAAGCCGTTCAGTTCGACGTTGCGCCGCGCCAAGTCAGCCATGCGCGAATTCAATTCAACCGCGCAAATTTCTTTTACGTTGTCGGCAATCAACAGCGGAATAACGCCCGTGCCCGTGCCCAAATCAATGACGCGGGAATTTTTTTTGAAGCGCGGGAAGTGAGCAATCAGCACCGAGTCCGTCGAGAAACAAAATTCATTTTCGTCTTGAATGATACTGCGCCCCGACCTCATCAAGTCATCGAGGCGTTCGCCTTCGCGCAAAAAATTTTTCATTTCTTATAATCTCGTTTCGGTTGACGGCGTGTCCTGTCTCCGCGCGGGCGTGTCGGGCGTTCGGGGCGTTCGGCTTTGCGTTCGACGTTTTCCCTGCGGCTGTAGTGGCGATTATAATTTTCCGACTTGCGCGGGCGTTCGGGACGTTGCGGGCGTTCGGGCTTGGGCGGCGGTTCAATCGGTTTGGGCTCTTCTTCGACTGCGCTGTTTTCGACGGCTTCAAAATCTTCCGCGTTGACAGGCAAAATATCTTCCCAGCCGGCCACGACGGTTTTGTTCGTGTCGAGGAGAATTGTTGCGTTGCGCCTTGAAAAACTTACCGCGACGACTTTGCCTTCGCCGTCCGCCACGACGACACGACTGCCTTGTCGCGGCCTGAACGTCACGTTATTTTGTTGCGGACAGTTTTCGCAATACAAATCGTTCTCGTATTTTAAACAGCACATGAGCCGACCGCACACGCCGCTGATTTTCGTCGGGTTGAGCGATAAATTTTGGTCTTTGGCCATGCGAATCGACACGGGGATAAAATCTCCCAGGAACGACGCGCAGCACAACGGACGACCGCAGCCGCCCATGCCGCCCAAAAGTTTTGCCTCGTCGCGAACGCCAACCTGTCGCAGCTCAATTCGCGTGCGGAAAATCGCCGCCAAATCTCTGACCAGTTCGCGGAAGTCGACGCGCCCGTCTGCCGTGAAGAAAAAAATTATTTTGTTCACGTCGAAAGTAAATTCCACGTTGATTAATTTCATCGGCAGGCCGTGCTCTTTTATTTTTTCCAAACAAATCTCGAAGGCGCGCTTCTCGTCCTCGTGGTTTTCTTCCAGCTGAATCAAATCTTGCTCGGTTGCCTTCCTGTAAATTTTTTTCAGCGGGATGCCCGGCTCCGATTCGATTGTTTCGTCGGCGGAAAGTTCCTTCGGCGCGACGACAATTTTTCCGCACTCCAGCCCGCGCGAAGTTTCGACAAGAACCCAATCGCCCTTGGCAAGCTCTTCGTCGTTCGGCTCGAAAAATAAAATTCTTCCCGCTTTTTTTATTCTGACTCCGATAATTTGCATGACTGCTCCTCAAAAATTTTTCCACAAAATATATCGCATTTGTTCGGACTTGGCAAGGCGTTAGCTGTTAGAATTTTCATTGCGCATTACGCATTGCGCATTACGCATTGATTTTGATACAATGGCGAAAAAATTTTTGGAGGAAAAAAACTTGAGACAAATATTTTTTATTTTGCTCGCGCTGATAATTTTTTCGTCGGCGGCCTTGGCGCAAAGCAAAAAAATTATTTACGTGCCGATAGACAATCGCCCCGTGAATTTTTATCAAGTTTTGCAGGTGGCGCAGAAGCTCGACTACGAAATTTTGACGCCGCCCGAAGAATTTCTCGGCTCGAAAGATTTCGGCGGCGACCCCGAAAAAATTTGGGCGTGGCTCGACGAGAACGCCGCGCAAGCCGATTACGCGGTTTTGTCGACGGACGCGCTCATTTACGGCAGCCTGGTTGCCTCGCGTTTGCATGACCTCGACCCGCAAGAAATTTTTTCTCGCGTCCAACGATTTAAAACCTTCGACGAAAAATTTCCGCACGTGACGATTTACGCTTTCGGCTCGATTATGCGCACGCCGCGTTCGTGGATGCACGGCGGCTCCGAGCCCGAATATTATAAAAATTACGGCGCGAAAATTTTTGAGTACACCGCGCTGCTCGACAAACAGGAAATGAACGAGCTTAAAGGCAACGACCGCCGCAAACTCAAAAAACTTGAAACGGAAATTCCAAAAGAATATCTCGACGATTGGTTCGACCGCCGCAAAGAAAATTTCGACGCCAACAAAAATCTGATTGCCTTGACGCGCGCGGGCGTATTTGAATATTTTTTGCTCGGCTGCGACGACAGCGCAATGTATTCTCAAACGCACAGAGAGAGCCGCCATTTGACGGAGGCCGCCGCAGACATGGGCAAGACCGTCGTGCAGGTTACGTCGGGCGCGGACGAACTGGGCATGTTGATGCTTGCCCGCGCCGTTAATCGTGACCGCGACCACCGCCCGTTTGTTTCCGTCGAATACAACGCCGGCAAGGGCGCGAAAACTTTTCCCGCTTACTCGAACGAGACGATTGGCACTTCGATTGACGCGGCGATTATCGCGGCGGGCGGCTTGAGAGTTCCCGACCACGAACGCGCCGACCTCGTCTTGGCAGTCAACACACGCGACAACGGAAAAACTTTCGAGGCGAGCAACGCCAAAAAAAATAAACTCAAACCGAACGACAGCGTAAAAAATTTCGTGGCGATTATAAAAAATTTCATGGCGAAAAATTATCCCGTGGCTGTGGCGGATATTTCTTTCGCGAACGGCGCGGACAAAGCTTTGATGCACCGCCTGAAAGAAGACGATTTGCAATTTAAAATTCGCGCTTACGGCGGCTGGAACACCGCGACGAACTCGACCGGCTTTTTAATCGGCGCGGGCGTGCTGACAAAGTTCATGGACGACAAAGACGTTGCCGAACTTTTAATCACGCGCTACCTCGACGACTGGGCTTATCAAGCGAACGTCCGCCAAGAGATTGTCGCCGAAGCTTACGGCCTGGGCATCAACCCTTACGCACTCGACGATAACACGACCGCTCAAATAAACGAGCCGCTCACGGAAAAAATTTCTGCCTTCGCCGAAAAAAATTTGCTCGTGCCCAAAAGGTGGAGACTTGAAAATCTCAAAGTTCGTTTGCCGTGGAAAAGAATTTTCGAATGCGACCCGCGCTTCAATTTAACTGTGAACGAGAGGGTTGGTAAAGTCGAAAAATAAAGCATAGGCAAATTCATTTTAGCACGAACGTTACTGCCTTACTTTTCAACTCATCGGATTCTTTTGCAAAATTGTCACTCGTTAAATATGGACAAGGCAGACAAGAAAACATCATCAATATATTTACTCTGCGAAAAGTAAACATTTGAAGTAAGAAAAGATGGCAAGCCGTGTGCGCGGAAACGTGCACGCACGGTTTAGAGGAGGGGTTCACAAACATCGTGCGCTACGCCGACGACTTCAGAATCCTTTGCAAAACAAAGACCGCAGCTGGACAAAAATCGTTGTCACGCAATGGCTGTATGAACGGCTCTTTGGGCTTTAAAATCAGAATCAGCAGGAAAGGAAGCAAACTTACTCCAAACGAACAAACACGCTGCGGCAAAACTCACCACGGTTGACGAAATCAAGCTTAAACTTTTGCACCAACCGCTTTTCGGCAAGAGCATTGAATACGCCGACAACCGAATTTCGTTTTACTCTGCTCAAAATGGAACGTGTGCTATCACAGAGAAAAAATTCACGTCCACTGACCAAATTCAAAGGCGGTACGGATGAATATCAGAATCTGATTCTAAAACTTATTTTGAATCAATGGTCACTGAAAATTTTTTGTGATAAAATGCCGCACACAACGATTGACAGAAGGTGAACCAGATGATTATTCACGGCACGAACAACAAGAATCAATTTGATTGGGTAGATTTTTACAAAGAACTGGCCGCCAAGTTATTGCACTACAAGGACAATCGAGATGAGTTGCTGTCGACCATTCGGAAAACCTACGACGAAATCGGAATTAATCTTCCAACGCTCGAACGAGAAAATCGGCTTACAGATATTGATCCTTTCACGGTCTTTGGATTGTTTAACAAGAATTTGACGGAAATCAATCGCGTGAAAATTATTTCCGGCTTTGCCAAGTCCTTTAAAATTTCAAAACCTGTGCCGACCTCTTTTGACAGCATTCCCGTGCTCAACAATCAAAACGCAACCTTTTACGATTTTTCAGACAGTCGCGGGGCTTCCGACATTGACGACCTTTGGGAGCTGTTTGAATCTGCGCTTGCCTATGCAGATAATCCGAGCGAACAGAGCCGCAAAAAACTTTCGACGTATTTCGACTTGACCATAAACAAAAAGGGCAACGGCAACAGCAAAATTACAATGGGTCTTTACTGGATTGCGCCGAACTCGTTTTTAAATTTGGATAAGCGCAACACGTGGTACATTTACGAATCCGGAAAAATTTCCGCCGAGTTTGTGCAGACTCTTCCGACTGTAGAAGGAAAAATTTCTTCCGCGAAATATTTTGAGATTATGGAAAAACTTCGCGTCTATCTTCAAAGTGACGCGAGCACTTTAAAAGATTTCAAAGAGTTGAGCTTTGAGGCGTGGCGTTACTCCGAGGAAGTCAATCGGGAAATTCGCGAAAAAAAAATTCAAACGGAACGCGAGACCAAGGGAGCCGCTTTGGCCGACGAAGACGTCGAAACCGTTCATTACTGGATTTATTCGCCCGGCGACAGCGCGGCAAATTGGGACGAATTTTACAGCGCGGGCATTATGGCAATCGGCTGGGATTCAATCGGCAATCTTAAAAACTTCAGCAACAAGGAAGACATGAAACAAAAAATGAAGGATACCATTGATCCTTCCAAGTCATACAAAAACGACGCACACACGACGTGGCAATTTGCCAACGATATGAACCTCGGCGATATCGTCTTCGCCAAAAAGGGCAAGTCTCTTATCGTCGGGCGCGGCATTGTAGAATCCGATTACGAATACGACGACGCCCGCAAAGAATACAAAAACGTTCGCAAAATAAAATGGACGCACAAGGGCGAGTGGCCGAATCCTCGTCAAACGGCCATAAAAACGCTCACGGACATAACCTCGAACATTGAATACGTTAAACAGCTGAACGCTCTTTTTGACGACGACAGCGGCGACGACGACGGACGGACAATCGATTATCCTGCATACGACGAGGAAAAATTTCTCGAAGAAGTTTACATGGACAAGAAAAATTACAAGACGCTCGTCGCGCTCGTCCGCAACAAAAAAAATATCATCTTGCAGGGGCCGCCGGGCGTCGGCAAAACTTTTGCGGCAAAGCGTCTGGCATATTCAATGATGGGCGTTAAGGATCCCAATCGCGTCGTTATGGTGCAGTTTCATCAAAGTTATTCCTACGAAGATTTCATCATGGGTTATCGCCCGACAGAAAAAGGATTCGAGCTTAAGCGCGGAGTGTTTTATAATTTCTGCAAGGACGCCGAGATTGACAGCGAGAACGAATATTTTTTTATCATCGACGAAATTAATCGCGGCAACTTGAGCAAAATTTTCGGCGAACTGTTCATGCTGATTGAAGGCGACAAGCGCGGCGTCGAGTTGCAGTTGCTTTATGCCGACGAAAAATTTTCTGTGCCCGCCAACGTTTACATAATCGGCATGATGAACACGGCTGACCGCAGCTTGGCGATGTTGGATTACGCTCTGCGCAGACGGTTTGCTTTTTTTGAGATGAAGCCCGCTTTCGAGACGGAGGGTTTCCGCGAATATCAAACGAGACTTGCCGACGAAAAATTTGTAAGCTTGATTGCTTGCGTCGAAAATTTGAACGCGGCAATTTCCTCGGACGAATCGCTCGGCGAAGGTTTTTGCATTGGTCACAGTTATTTTTGCAACCTTGAGGACGCGACGGAGCAAAATCTTTCGGGCATTGTGGAATTCGAGTTAATCCCGTTGCTGAAAGAATATTGGTTCGACGAGCCGGCCAAAGTCAGAGATTGGAGCAACAACTTGAGGAGTTCCATAAGGTGATACCGATACAAAATATTTATTACATGCTGTCGTATGCTTTTCGCGTGCTCAACGAGCAAGGCTACAAAAATTTGGCGACGGAAAAATTTCACAACGTGGCGGAGCTTTGCGCGGCAATTCTTGTAAGAGGCGTCTCACTTCAGCTGAAACGCGGCCTCGGTCGAGATTACATAACGCAGACAGAATCGCTTTCAACTTTGCGCGGGCGAATTGAAATTTCCGAATCGGTCAAGACGATGAGCTTGCTTAACAGGCAACTGATTTGTTCGCATGACGAATTCTCCGTGAATTTTTACATGAATCGAATCTTCAAAACGACAATGGAATTTTTACTTCGCGCGGACATTTCAAAAGTTCGGAAGAAGCAACTAAAAAAAATTCTGGTGTTCTTCGCGGAGGTGGAGCCGCTCGCTGTCCACGCAATAAATTGGAACGTGCAATACAATCGCAACAATCAGACCTGCCGAATGTTGATTTCAATCTGTCGGCTTACGCTCAAAGGACTGCTTCAGACAAACGCCGACGGCTCGACGCGCCTCATGGATTTTTTTGACGAGCAGCGCATGTGTCGCCTGTACGAAAAATTTATTCTGGAATATTATCGCAAAGAGTTTAAGCAAATCTCGGCAAGCCCCGCGCAAATTCCTTGGGTCGTCGACGACGGAATTAAAATTATGCTGCCGCTCATGCAAAGCGACATCATGTTGGCGCATAAAAATAAAATTCTCATCATCGACGCAAAATATTACTCGCACACGACGCAAGCCCGATACAACACGCAAACCTTGCACTCGAACAATCTTTATCAAATTTTTACTTACGTCAAGAACAAAGCGTTGAGCGTCGAGCACGAAGTTTCGGGAATGTTGCTTTATGCACGAACCGACGAAAAAATTTTCCCGAATAATTCGTATCGCATGAGCGGCAATAAAATTATCGTCCGCACTCTTGATTTGAATTGTAATTTTCCCGACATCGCCGCACAGCTAAACAGCATCGCGACGGAACATCTGCTTTAAAAATTAATCACAAAGGAAGTTTTGAAAAATGAATCATGCAGTTGATTACAGCGCGCAGGCGCGAACCAATCCTGTATTCTTGACGGCAAAGACGGCAATTTGTTTAATGGCGCGGGCAGGATTAGCCGACGCTGACAAAATCGTCCGTTGCTTGAAACTCGAAGACAATCAGCCGCTTCAAAGCATGAAAGATTCCGACACGATTCTCGGCAATGCCATTGTCGTTGAGGCGAAGTATCGCACCATGTGCCGCTTGATTGAAGATTGCGGCTTGCGTGTCTGCGTTGACTTGCCCTGCGGTTACACGCCCAAAGCTCTGCACATGACGCAAAAAGGTTTGCGTTTCGTCGGACTGGATTTGCCTGTCGTCGTGCAAGAAGTCGCGCCGATTATCCGTTCCCTTGCCGCACGTCACGAGCTTATAAATTTTTTTGAAGTCGACGCAACCAATTACGAATCACTTGCCGCGGCGTTGAAAAATTTCGACGAGCCGCTTTGCATTTCGACGGAAGGAATGATGATGTACTTAACCGAAGACGAAGCCGACGCCGTCGTTGCCAACGTCCGCAATCTTTTGGAAGTGCACGGCGGCTGTTGGATAACGCCCGACCCCGAAGTCAAATTGCAATTCATTTTGACTTTCCGTTCCGTCTTCGGCGAAAATTTTCTTGAGAAGTTGGAGACGACAGGCAACGCCGCAATGAAACAATCGAACGTGGCAAATTTTTCAAATTCATTTATCGTGGACGCGGCGGACAGTTTCGCGGCGGAAAATCTTTTGGCAAAGCACGGACTGAAAGCCGAACGAATTAATCTTGCCGAACACATGCCCGAACTGAGCGTTTATCGTCAGCTCACGTCGAAACAAATTCTGCAATTCAAAGAGGCAATGCGCCGCTGTCATTATTGGCTTATCACTCTCGACGACGCGCGAAAACCTCAAGCACTTAAAAAGCAAACGCCTTTCGAGATGAGCTGCACTGTCGAGAACGGAATTTTACGAATGACTTTGCGCGGCAGAGTCGACAGCTTGTCTGCGCCGAAAATTTTGACGGCGTGGGAGGCGGAAAAAGTTTCCAACGTTATCGACGGCGTGGAAATTGATTGCGCTGAACTTGAATTCATTTCTTCCGCCGGTGTTCGCGTCTTGTCTTACATGAACGAGGACTGCAAGCGCGGCGTAAAATTTTTCAACGCCAAGCCGTCTTTGTCTCAAATCAATTGCTTGTAAAGTTTCAACAGCTCGGCGACGACTTTTGATTCGTCGTCCAAAAAATTTTCAAAGCCGTAGGCGGCCGCAACAGCGCGGTCGTTTTTTTTGTGCGCGTCTCTCAAATCGCTCGGCATGGAAAGTTCGTCGTAGAGGTCGGCAAGCGTCGCGTCGGGATAATTTTTTCGCGCGTCCAAAATTTTTTGCGCCGTCGCCTCGATTAAATTTTTCTGCTCAAGCGACGGCCACGGAAAATTATTGTAGACCACGGAGCCCGAATATTGATAGCGCATTTCCAATCGTCCTGCGACCAATCTCATCCACGCCATGTGAATCGAACTCGTTAAAATCCCGAAGTGATAAACCGTCGCGCCCGGCACAATTAAAATTTTATTGCTTGCGATAACTTCAGGCATCATGAACCCAATCGGAATGTATCGGCGGCGTTCGGAAGAAACTTCTGGAATGCAAAGAAAGTTTTCGTTGCCTTGCGGCGTTGAAAAAAATTTGTACGGAATCTCGGCGGCTTTGCGCGTCGGTGCGGCTGAACTTTTCTCACGAAAAATTTTTATCGCTTGCAGTCGTCGCATTATTTCTCGGTTGCGCGCGTATTCGTTCGGCGGCACGTCTAAAAGCCACAGACAAAATCGAATCGGCTCGCCGCGAAGAAAATCTTTTGCGCCCAAGTAGCGATGAATCAAATGAGCTTGCGCGGGAAATTTTTTTATAAATTTTTTTGCTTCGTCTTCGCTGAAAATAAAATTGCCGCCGTCAATCGGCATATTGCCGTGAGTAATTCGCGGCACGAAATCTTGAAGAGGTTTGGCGCGGCTTTCAATAAAAATCGTCGGGGCGTCGACGAGATACGGATTAATATTTGTCGCGGTGAAAATTTTATCGCCGTCAAAAATTTTTTTCTCGGCGGGAAGATTTTTATCAGCCATGCCGACGACCACGCAATGAATCGCGGCCTTGTGAAAAGATTCGCTGTCCCATTTGAAAGTTCGGTGCGCGAAGATGATTTGCATGTTGTATTCGTCGAAAAGTTTTTTCCACAGCGGCGCGACTTGCTCGCCTTGCGTGATTGAATTCGTGCTGACGAACGCGGCTTTAATCTTCGTGCCCGCCATGAGCTTTGCGGCCTTGTGATACCACGCGCCGACGTAATCAATGCTGTTGGAAAGTTTTACCTTGCCGAAAATTTTCACGGCGTCGGCTTTTTGCTCTGCAGTCATCATGCTCGCGCCGACAAAGGGCGGGTTGCCGATGATAATATCGGTCTGCGGCCAGTCGACGTGCAAGGCGTTGGCTTGAATGATATTCGAGTAGCTTTTGAGCGGGAAAAGCTCCAGGCCTTTGTGGACAATTTCTTCGGTCTCGCGTTTCATCTGAAGTTCGGCAATCCACAGCGCGGTTTGCGCGACGCTCACGGCGAAATTATTTATTTCAATGCCGTAAAAATTTTTAATGCTGACTTTAATCGGGTCGTCGAGTTCGCCGAGCGTTATTTGCGTGCCGAGGATTTCTTTTAAAATTTCGTTTTCGAGTCGACGCAAGCTCAAATAAGTTTCCGTCAAAAAGTTTCCGCTGCCGCACGCCGGGTCTAAAAATTTCAGCGACGCGATTTTATCTTGGAACGTGAGCAAATTTTTTCTGCGGTTGCGTGAAGAATTTTTTATCGCGTTGAATTCGGCGCGGAGCTTGTCGATGAACAGCGGGTCGATAAGCTTGTGAATGTTTTCCGTGGACGTGTAGTGCATGCCGCCCGAACGACGCGGCTCATCTTCGAGCGTCGACTCAAAAACCGTGCCGAAAATCGCGGGCGAAATTTGCGACCAATCGAAGCCGCCGCTTGCCTCGTCGAGCAAAAGATTTTTAATTTCTGGCGTGAAGTTCGGGAAGTCGATTTCGTCTTTGAAGAGGCTGCCGTCGACGTAAGGAAATTTTTTCAGCGTGTCGTCGAGGTACGGGCTGCGATTTTCTTTCGGCGTGTCGAGGATTTTAAAAAGCTCCAATAAATCTTGGCGGAGGTTGCGCGCGCCGCGGAGATATTCGCGAAAAATTTTGTGCTTGCCGAAAACGTCAATGCTCTCGGCGTAAAGGC
>CAMJQS010000012.1 GCA_946408105.1 uncultured Selenomonadales bacterium
GCGGAGAAATTTTAAATTCTTCCAGCTCGAATCGAACGCGGTCAACGCCGTTGTCTTGATAAATTTCTTGCGCGACGATTAAAAATTTGCAGGGGCTGCCGCTCAATTTTAAAACGCGCCCGAGCTCCAGATACTTGCTCGCGACAAGTTCGGCGGTATGAAGTGCGCCGCGCCGACCGAGCTTGAGCCGAATAATTTCTTCGTCGGAAATTTCGTTCGGCGTCTCGTCGACGCACGGCGCAACCTTCAAACTGCATTTGCCTTGTCGGGTATCGTTCACCCAAACGCGCCGGCCTTGCCAAGCGGCAAGTCGTTTTATGAAATTAAAATTCGTTTCGTCGTGTTGCAAAATAATTTCGGGGCAAGCTTGCGAAGAAAATTTTTCGTCGAGAGCAAGCACGCAGCCCTTCAAGTCGAGCCGCGATGAATTTAAAATCTCGTTGAATTTTTTTTCGGGGCTTTGAAAAATGCGCGTCTCGGAAAGTTCGTCCGTCTTGAATGAAATTGATTGAGCAGTAACTTCGACGTAAGAACCGTGAAAATTTTTTTCGATTGAAACTTCCGTGACTTCGCCGAAAAAAATCGGGCGGCCGCCGTCGAGTTCCGCGCCGATTTTTTTGCCGACCGCACTTTGATACGCGGGCAAATCTTTTTCGGAAAGCCGCTGTTTGAATTTGCACAGGCCGTGACGATTCGCCGCCTTGCTTACAAAAATTTCATCGAAATAAATTTCATCTGCCAAGCCGCGCACTCTCATTGCCTTGCCCCCGAAAAATTATTAGTACGTTTTGACTTCCTTAAGCCGATTTTCTCTTTGCGTGAGCTTGAGCTCAAACGTGTAGTTGTCGTTTTCGCTCGCGCTCTTGTAGGTCTCTTTGTAATCGCAAACGAACATGTCGGGCAACTCGTAACTGCGCAAAGCGTTTTTGTCTTCGTCCTCGTAAATCGTCAGCGTGACTTTGCGATAAGTCGTCTCGTTTTTCAGGTCGCGCGACCACTCGGAAATTTTAATCAAGCTGGCGTTAATTTCTTTGGCGATTTTTCCGCACAAAGTCATCTTCGCGAGAATCGCGTTGGATTTTTTTTGCGTGCTGTCGTTAATCGTGTCGAAAGTAATTTCAGCAGACGTTATCATATTTTCTTCGGAAATTTCGATTGGGTCTCCTCCCGCGGATTCGATTTTGAGCGCGTAATAAATCATGAATCAATACTCCTTTCGTTCGGTGACTTTGACGGAAATTTTTTCTTTGCCGCCGAGGAATTGAACTTCCAATTCGTCGTCTGTCAGGAAGATGTCTTCGCCTTCGCGCAAGACAAGATTAATCGAGTCGGGTGTCCTGCCGCCTTCGCGCTTCCAATCGTCGGCCACGGTTTCACGCAAAAATTTTTTCAGCGAGTCCGACGTGAGCAGCGACGTGCTCAAAAAAGTTTCGATGAAATTTTTTGTCAGCGGACGGAAAATTTGCTGATACTTGCCGTCGATTTTTTTCAAAGTTCTGGCGTTGAGGATGTAAGTATTTTTTATCAAATCATTGTTGCGATCGAAGCGGCGGTCGCCCGTGAACGCGAAGCCGAAATGATTTTTGCTCAAAGCGTTGATGACGTCTTCGCTCCAGTCAATCGAACGTTCGCGATTAAAATGCGTGAGCAAAGCGTTTGTGACTTCTTCCGCCTCGAAGTCTACGCGCACGCAGGGATTTCTTTTCGTGAAATTTTTTCCGTCCTTGAAGCCCTGCTTAATCCAAAATTCGGGCTGCTGGGCGGCGACGAGGAGACCCGCCGCGACGTACGACGCGTTAATATAAATGGCGGGCACGGGAATTTTCGGGGCGTCGGGTTCGTCGTTCATCGGCACGGAGCCCGAACGCATGATTGTAAAATTCGGCAGAGCGTAAACCGCGTGCTCGTATTCAACCGCTTCAAGTTCCTCTTGCAGTTCGTTTATCGTGTCCGCGTTAATGGCCGAGAAAGTTGTCTTTTCAGTCGGCGCGAAGTTAAATACCGTCAAAATTTTGCACTCGTCCATGATTTTTAAAATTGTTTTGGCGGCAGAAAAATCCGTGCCGTTCGTGCCGGACGCATCGTCGTCAAAATCTTCGTTGATGACGTTGGGCATGACGGCAAACCAAATTTTATTTTTGTCGTTGACCTTGCTCAAATTTTTCATCGCGCGTTCAAAATTTTGTTTTATGCCGACGAGTTTTTCGGCGGTGCAGTTCGCGACGATTACGCCGACGCCTTGAGGAAGTTTTGCGTCCTTGTTGCTGCTGCCCGTGGCGTGCTCGAAGAAAATTTGTACGCTCAAAAGTTTTTGCACGTTTTCGGACAACGCCTTGATGAAAGATTCTTTCGCCTGCTTGAAAAGATTTTCCATCATATTTTTTCGTTCGGTCAGTTCGTCGCGATATTTAATCAACGCGGCGGTATCTTTTTTCTCCAGCGGGTTGTCGAGTTCGACGCCGCTGTAAGCCGAGACAATAAGTTTCTTTGTGAAGCTGCTTGCTTGCGGAGCTTTTTCGTCGAGGTTGTCGCGAACGATGAGCGCGAATCTTTCTTGGCTGTTGCCGGTCGGGTCGCTTTCCGAGTCGGAGTTTTCGTCGGAGTCGGACGCGGAAGATTTTGCGGGAATTAAAATCCAGCGGCCGTTTTCGTCGAAGCCGCCTCTTCCGCTCGTTAAAGCTTTCGGGGCGTCGCCGTCCTTGCCTGTGCCCGGAGGCAAAAGTTTTTTGTCGATAGCCTCAATCTGTCTTTTGGCGTCGTCGAGTGCGATTGCCATGAGCGAAGTCGGCTGCTTTAATTGTTTCAACGCCTCGTCGCGAATTTTATTTATCTTCTTGAGCGTCGACGAAGCGTTTTCGTTCTTCTTAAGTTTTTTGTCGTAGCGTTCCATTAAGAGCGGAATTTGGCGGCGCGTGTCGTAAAGTTTTTCAATCTCGCGTTTGGGCGTGAGTATCTCGCGGATTTTCGCGTCGTTGAATTCTATATCGGCAAGGCCGCTGTCGGCCTTCTGGTTGTACATGCTGACGAGCATTTCGTAATAGGTGTGCTCCGTCAAATTAATTTCGCGCGCGTTGTAGCTTTTGGCATCTATCGGATTAATCGTGTAATGGATTTGCGGCGGGGAGCTGCCGTCGGCCGAGCCCATGGTGTATTCAAAAACTTTCGGCTGAAATTTTTCCAAGAACTCGCCGAAGCTGCGAACCTCCAGATAGTCTTTGATGTCCTTGTACATTTCCTCGTCCGAATCGTAATCGTAAGACAAGATGTCGTACAAATTTTTGGCGTCGGTCGAAGCTGCGTGCGTGAACTCCTCCAAAAGAAGCGTGCGATGCATTTGCGGAATTTTTTTCCAAACGTCTTGCATAAACCAATCACCTCGTGCAACTGAAAATTTTTGTTGGCTATTTTATCAGCCTTTACATTTTTTGTCACTATTGATATTTTATCCGCAACAAAAATTTTAGACGGGAGAGATTTTTTTTGCAAAACTTTGATGACGTTGAACGCCTCTTGGAAGGTTTGCTGGAAGGTTTGCGGGCGCGCAGAGAGCTTGAGTCGCTCCGTCAAAAAAATTTGTCCGCGCAAAATGATTCGGACGGGCAAGTCAAAACGCTCACGACCGAACGCGAACAACTTAATCAGCAAGTCGAACGCCTCGAACGCGAACGGGAAAAATTTAAACGGCAAGCAAAAAATTTTAAAGGCACGCGCGATAAACTTAATCGGCAAGTCCAAACGCTCATGGACGAGCGCGAACAACTTAATCGTCAAGTCGAAACGCTCACGGACGAACGCGAACAACTTAATCAGCAAGTCCAAACGCTCACGAACGAACGCGAACAACTTAATCGGCAAGTCCAAACGCTCACAGACGAACGCGAAGATTTTAAACAGCAAGTCAAAGACCTCAACGAATGCCTCGAACGCGAGCGCGAAGATTTTAAACGGCAAGTCGAAACGCTCACGACTGAACGCGAACAACTTAATCGGCAAGTCGATGACCTCACGAAAAAATTTAATGACGCGGACGCCGAAGCAAAATTTTATCGCGAAACCTACGGCGAACTGGACGCGGCCTACGAACTTTATCGCACGCTGGACGAGTCGACGCGCTCTGCTTTGGCTGGCATCTTCGGCGCGGGCGACAACGCCACAACTTTTTTCAGCGGCGCACTTCAAGAAACTCATCTTGCCGACTTTTGGGATTACGCTGCACGCCGCCCCGAAAACGAAACGCTCCGTCGGCTGTTCGATTTTTGTTTCGCGGCAGTCAATCGAGGCTTTCGCGAGCCGCCCTTCGCCCGACTGAACGTCGCGCCCGGAAATTTTTTCGACGATGAATTTATGCGGCGCACTTCGCAAAGTCGACAGCTCGGAAAAGTTTTTCGTGTCTTCTTGCAGGGTTATCGATACTCCGCGGGGAAAATAATCAAGCCGACAATCGTCGAACTGAATTAAAGGAGCTGAAATTTTTTGGAAGCGATAACAAAAAGAATTACTGCCTTGCCCGTCGACGCCGAATCTTTCGCCGACAAAAAGGAAATCAAAATCCGCAGAAATATTTCCGTGTCCTGCGACAACTTCAAAGAAAAAATTTCCGAACTGTGCGCGGGTCTTGAGGCTCACTTTGCACAGAAAGGTTGGGTTTATTTGTCGCGGGCGGGCGAAAGCGAAGGCGTTTATTACGTCAACGAAATTGTCGGCCTGCTCCCCGACCTCGCCGTCCACCAATGCAGCTACGCTAATTCTTATCACGCGATAACCTACAGCGATTCAAAAATCGTCAGCCCGGAGCGGCTCAAGTTCGCGGACTTCCAAGGCGTCATTCCAAATGAAACGGAAGTCAAAAAACTTTTCAACGACAGTATAAATTTTTTCCGCGAATCAAACGGCTACATAAAAATTTGCGGCGGCTCTCGTCCCGGCGTCTCGTTTAACAGCGGCAGCGGTTATCGTTACATGTGGACAGAAAACAACAATAAATACAGGACGAACAGCTACAACAGTTCCGTGCAAAATTATTTTTGGGTCATTCCGATTTTCAGATTCGGCGCGGAAAATTCTTCGACGCAAAAACTTCTTTGGCTGTGGCTCGATTACAACCTCACGCCGAAACTTTCCGCGCCCGCCGAAAAAATTTTCAATACGCTGAAAAAACTTCGCGCGAACGGCTGCTTGAAACTTTCGGACGATAAAATTTCCTTCGACGAGAAAAAAATTTCCGACGCGATTAATTCGGGCGCGACCTTCGACTTCATCGACGCGAACGCATTAAAGGAAACGACGATTCAAGGCCGCGAGTTTGAAGACGCTCCGCTCAAAAAACTTTTGAATTGCGACTTCAACCGCGTCGGCCTCGACCCTTACGACGAAAAAATTTTGTACGATCCGAACCGCGGCCACTGGGATTTGTGGGACTTGCCGACGGACGCCGCCAACACTCTTAAGCTCGGCAAGCCGATTTACGCGCGCAACCCCGCCGCCGACGTGAACGCTTCGGGCATCGTCGGAATTGATTTCGGCACAAAATCTACCGTCGTCGTCTTCGAGAACGAGCGCGGCGAAATTATTCCGTTGCAGGTCGGCAAGGGCGAATACTCCAAAGGAATTAAGGCGGAGAATTACGAGAACCCGACCATTATCGAGTTCCGCAACATTGAAAAATTTTTGGCCGCTTACGCCGAACGCGACGGCCGCCCGAAAACTTCTTTGGAAGATTTAACCGTCTCTCACAACGCGCAAAAAAATTTGGACGCCACGACCGACAGCGACATGTACGCTTCCTTCTTCGACAGCATAAAGCAATGGTGCGGCAACCTCCAATACACGCGCAAGATTCGCGACCGTGAAGGCGTCGAAAAAGATTTGCCGGCCTTTATGGAAATTACCGTCGGCGAATTCAATCCGCTGGAGTATTACGCTTACTACCTCGGCTCTTACATCAATCACATGCTCCAACCGAATCACATTTTCATGAAATATATTTTGTCGTTCCCCGTCATGTACGAACGAAATATCCGCGAGCGCATGTTGCAAAGTTTTCGGGCGGGCATTTTAAAATCTTTGCCGACCGCGCTCCTCGACAACGAAGAGGCCATGAAAAATTTTCAAGTCGTCGAAGGCACGAGCGAGCCGGCCGCTTATGCCGTCACTGCGCTGGAAGGTTACGGCTTCATGCGCGGCGAGGAAAACGACGGCGTTTATTATTCCGTGTTCGACTTCGGCGGCGGCACGACCGATTTTGATTTCGGCGTTTTGAAGTTGGCGGAAGGCGACGACGCAGATTTTTATGATTACGTGCTGACACATTTCGGCGCACACGGCGACAGGACATTGGGCGGCGAAAATCTTTTGCGGCTCATGGCGTTTGAAATTTTTAAATCAAACAAAGAAAAACTCCTCAAGCCCGAAGAAAATTCTCAAGCAAAAATTCCGTTCACGTGGGCGGCCGACAAAAAAGATTTTGCAGACTCCGTGGCTCTCGTTCGCGAATCGCAGGAAGCAAACTTGAACATGCACAACTTAATGGAAAAGCTGCGCCCGATTTGGGAGGCTCCGACCTCCGACGACGCGAAAAAAATTCTCGACGCGGGAAAAATCGAGCTGACTGTTTTTTACGACACGGGCAAAGAGGACACCGGCTTTAATCTTGTAATCGGCGCGCAAAATTTTTCCGACGAAGTTAAAGCCAAGCCGTTGCCGAAAGTTTCAGGTAAGCCGACGACGAAAACCATTCCGTTTGAAGTCTCCGAAAATCAATTTACAAAAATTCTTAGAGCCGCGAACAGAGGCAACCCTTCCGCTTATAAAAAATTAAAAGAGTGGGCGAGCATGGGGCATCAAAATTCGATTGAACTATTACAAAAATTCAGCTCGCAAGGTTACAGATTTGCAACGGAAGCTTTGGAGGATTTAACCAGTCCTGCGCCGACGCCCGAACCCGAACCCGAACAGAAAAAATTTGTGCCGCAAGACCCGCCGCTCGTCGACTTGAAAAAAATTTTGCGCGACAGAATTTGCCGCGGCGTCGACAACTTTTTTATTTCCATGCGCGACGCCTTCGATAAAGTCAGCGGCGGCGAAGACAACGGCGTTGCAGTTTTGACCGACATTCAAGAGATAAAAATTTTTCTCGCGGGCAATTCGACCAAATCCGTCTTCGTGAAAAAAATTTTCGAGGAGTACATCGACTACGAGAACGGCAGGGCGCGTGAACTTTTGGGCTTCGGCAAAGGACAGGACATGCCGCGATTCATTTTGTATCCGCCGCTGGGCACCGACGAGGCCGACAACATTCAATCGGAAAACGGAATCATCGTCGACAAAAATAATTTCGAGCGACCGACCGGCAAGACGGGTGTGGCGTTCGGGCTTCTGCTTTGCCGCGACGGTTCGGGCATTCGCGTCGTCGACATCACGCCCGAAGGCAAAGACAAAAAGCAAGTTCCCTTCCAATTTTACGTCGGACGCGCGCGCCTCGGAAAATTTAAAGTCGTCATCGACAAGTCGGCGAAGCTGGGCACGTGGTACAAATTTATCGGCGCGAAACTCGGCGTCTTCGATTTGCTCTACACAACGGAGAGCATCGCCGCAACGAACAACGCGCCCGCCACGATTGCCAAACGCCTCACGATAAATTTTGACGCGGACGAAAACGCAAATGTTTACGTCAAAGCCGTCGGCTCGAACAAAATCGCTTACACGATTTCTGCGGACGTGCCCGCCCCCAACATCGAAGGCAAGCTGTTGACTTTGGATTGACGGAGAAAATTTATGGCAGATTTTTTAACGACGCGGACGAAATTTTTTTGCACGGCAAGCCCTGCCGTAAATTTTTCGATTTCGACGTTCGGGCAAGTCACTCACAAGGGCGACAAAGTTTTGACGACCGCCACGAAACTTTCCGGCAACGGAGCTTGCACGTTGGCTCAAGGTGCGCCGTGTCAATTTATCATGCGCGCGGGCTGGAAAAATTTTGACGCGAAATGCAAAGCCGGCGGAAAAAATTTGCTGACGGAAAATTCTTTTTGCATTTGCAAAGGCATGATGATTCGAGTTAAGACTGTGGACGCTCGCGGCTTCAAACAAGGCTCGGCGTCTGCAGCAAGTGCAGCGTCTGCTCCGTCCGTCGCGCCCGATAAAAATTTTTCCGCCGATAAAAATTCTTCGTCGACGACTTCAAGCGCAAAAAAAATTTCCGCCAAAAAAAATTCTTCGGCAAGCGGTTTGTTCGCGGCCGCCGAAAATTTTTTGACGGAAACTTTGGAGGAAATAAAAAACGCCGCAGAAAAATTTATCGCGTCGATTAAAACTCCTCTGCGCTGCAAAAAATGTAAACGCCGCGACTGTGAATTTCGCCTCGACGACTTCAAAAATTTTTCGGCGCAAATTAAAAACGACTCGTCCAAACTCAAAGACAACTACAAAAAATTTCTCGACGCGGGAAAAAATTTTACGCTCGCCGAAGAAAATTATTTGCGTTCTTTGGAGTTGGGCGGCGCGTGGAGCCATGCGGCTCATCACATCATTTCCGGCAACCAAGTTTTTAAGCAGGTGCCCGAAGTCGTAAAAATTTCTCACGCTTGCGGCTACGACATAAACAGCGCGGAAAATTGTATCATGCTGGCGACTTTATCGCGGACGGAAAAATCTGCGGCGGCCTTCGACGTGATGAGCTTGACGGGCTTGCAATGGCACGTCGGCGGCCACAGCTATTCTTTCAGCGACGACGAGCTGGCGGAAATGGAAAAACAAATCGCGCGGCGCACGGGTCGAAGCGGAAAAGTTGAGAGCTACGACAAGCTGCTGATTAAAAAGTTGCGCGCGCTGAACTCGACGATTGACAAAGACATTTGCCCCGCGAGGCTGATAACTTCCTTGAACAATTTGGCGAACGAAGTCCGCGAAAAACTTGCCGCATTCAAAAAAAATCCCGCCGCGAGTTATCCGTTTTACGTTTCGCGCGAGGCTTATTTTTTTGCGTTCAAAGTTCCCGCCTTGAAAAAATTTGTAACCGTCGACGAAAATTTTTTCAAACTGTACAAGACGGGCGGCAAGGGCGACGTGTGCAACTTGAAAGACAGCTTGGCGAGCGACGACGCGCGGGCGATTATAAAATTTTGCGGGAACGTTCGACACTTTGTTTTCCTCGGCGGCGTCGACGAAAAAATTTTGCCATTCAAGCCCGAATTCAAAATGCGCGCCGAAAATTTTAATCCGTCGGAAATTATCGTTTGGCTCAGAGAAAATCCTGCGGACGATTACGTTGCGCCGCTGAAAAAAATTCTTGAGCGATTGAAAAGTTTGGAGGACACGCCGTGAAATTTTTTGAACTTTATGCCGACACTTGCGTCGAAGATTATATTTCGCTCGACGAAAATTCTTTCGACGAAAATTTTTTAAACGCCTGTCATCGGTCGGAATTTCAGCACCTCGACCGAAAAAATCTTGAAGCGGAAATTTCGCCCGAAGGCGGCCTGAAGTTTCCCGATTTTTTTATTTGCGGCGGTTGCGTTCCGCTCGTCTCCGAAAAATTTCGTCGGCTCCTCGACCGCGCGGCCGTCGACAATCTTTTTTTCAAGCCGATAACGCTGACCTTTGAGCCGCTCGGTTTGGCTGAACATTTTCATTTGGCTTTGCCGCCGCGGATAAATTGTCTCGACCGCGAAGAAAGCATTATCAACGTGGAGGAAAACGAATTCGCGCTGCCCGAAGAACTTTTGAAGACCGTAAAAAAAATTGTAATCGATCCGCGCAAGACGGGCAATTACAAAATTTTTAAACTGCCGCCGTTCTTCACGAACACGGAAATAATCGTGACGGACGAGCTGAAAAATTTTTTGGAAGAGCAATCGCTTGAAAACGTTCGCTTCCTTGAGCTTTGAAATTAATCGCGCTTAAACAAATCTCTCGTGTAAACTTTTTCCTTAACGTCGTCGAGCGCGCTGTCGTATCTGTTGGCGATGATGCAACGACTCAAGCGTTTGAACTCGTCCGCGTCGTTGACGATTTTGCTGCCGAAAAAAGTCGAACCGTCCGGCAACGTCGGCTCGTAAACAATAACAGTCACGCCCTTTGCCTTGATTCGTTTCATGATGCCTTGAATGGACGATTGACGGAAATTGTCGCTGTCGGTTTTCATTGCCAGCCGCCACACGCCGACGATAATTTCTCGTTCGCGGTCGGCAGAAAAATTTTCGCTGCCGGTGTACGCGCCCGAAATTTCCAAGACGCGCTCGGCGATAAAATCTTTGCGCGTGCGGTTGCTGTTGACGATAGCCTCAATCAAATTTTCCGGCACGTCTTGATAATTCGCAAGAAGTTGCTTCGTGTCTTTGGGCAAGCAGTAGCCGCCGTAACCGAACGACGGATTGTTGTAGTTGTCGCCGATTCGCGGGTCGAGGCAAATACCTTTGATGATGTCTTGCGTGCTCAAGTTTTTCATTTCGGCGTAAGTGTCCAGCTCGTTGAAGTAAGCGACGCGCAACGCAAGATACGTGTTGGCAAAAAGTTTCACGGCTTCGGCCTCGGTCGTCCCCATTATCAGCGTGGGGATATTTTTTTTCTGCGCGCCCTCCTGCAAAAGTGCGGCAAATTCTTCGGCGGCTTTGACTTGAGCGGGCTCGTCGAGTTTTGCGCCGACGATGATTCGTGACGGATAAAGATTATCGTAAAGAGCTTTGGACTCGCGCAAAAATTCGGGGCTGAACAAAATTTTTTCCGAAGAATATTTTTCGCGAACGGACTGCACGAAGCCGACGGGAATTGTGCTTTTGATGACAATAAAAGCCTTTGAGCCGCTCGCCAAAACTTTTTCGATGACGGAGCAAACCGCCGACGTGTCAAAAAAATTTTTCTTCGGGTCGTAGTTCGTGGGCACGGCGACAATCACGAAATCGGCCGCCGCGTAAGCCGATTGTGCGTCGGTCGTGGCAGTCAGATTTAATTTGCGTTCGGCGAAAAATTTTTCAATGTACTCGTCGCGAAGAGGCGAACGGCGATTGTTGACCATTTCAACTTTTTCCGCGGACACGTCCACCGCAAAAACTTTATTTTTCTGCGCGAGCAAGGTCGCCAACGAAAGTCCGACGTAACCCAAGCCCGCAACCGCTATTGTCTTGTTCAAAATTTTTCCTCCCGTGCGTTACAAAGTAATTCTCGAAAATTTTTCTGTCGTGCGTTGACGAGTTCTCTCCGAAGAAATTTTTTTCTCGCGTTCGCGCCAGTTGTAATAAGCCCATCCTTTTTTGTAGCCGCAAACGTCGGCAATGTGCAGACAGTCTTCGTAAGAAGTTGCGTGCTCCAAAGCTTTGTAAGCAACCCAACCGACTTGATAATTTTTCGTCTTGGCAATTTCCATAAAATATTCGGGTGACGTGAGAGCGTGGCTTATCCGGCGGCGTTGTATCAATTCGTCAGCCTCTTTTTCAATGCGCGTAAGAATTCCCTCGTGTTCGATAAGCCGTTCGTCTTTTTCCTCTTCGGTGATGAATTCATATCTGCAGTCGGGACAAATTTGAGTGGCCAACGGGACGACAAGCCCGCATTCTTTGCAAGATTTCATCGGGGCTTCAAAATTTTTCTTCGGCGGATTGGGAGCAAGTGACCAAGCGTGAACGGTATTTGGCAGGCCGAAGCGCGAATAATTTTGCACGTGGTCGATGATAATCGCAATTTTTTCGGGGTCATCGGGGTCGGGGCGCATTGGACGCATTGCCTGCTGAATGTAAAGCGTAAGGGATTTCGTCGGCCGTGCAAGGATAACCGCCTGCATGTTCGGCACGTCAAAACCTTCACTGAAAAGTTCGGCGTTGCACAGAACTTTAATTTTCCCGACACGAAAATTTTCAACAAGTCTTGCTCGCGTTTGTTTGGGCGTTTCGCCGTCGCAATGAGCGGCACTTATTCCCGCGTTTTGAAAAGCCTCCGCAACTATTTTGGAATGCTTGACGTTGACGCAGTAGCAAATGGCAGATTTTCCGTTTGCAAGCCGCTTGTAATTTTCGACAATGTTGCCGATAATTTTTTTGTTCTCCATAACTTTAGCCAAATCCGAATTGACAAACTCGCCAAACTTAACTCTGACGCTGCTTAAATCAATTCCTTCTGAAGGAGAAAAATATTTGAAGGCGGTAAGGTTTCCAAGTTTTATAAGTTCGTCTACGGAAGGGCCTTCAACCATGGAAGAAAAAACATCGCCGAGATTAATTCCTCCCATACGTTGAGGAGTGGCAGTAACGCCCAAAAGAAACGCTTTGGGGTAAGCGTCAAGAATTTTTCGGTAAGTGTCCGCCAAAATATGGTGGCACTCGTCGCAGATGAGAAAGTCGGGCGCGGGAACTTTCTCAAGGCGTTTGGCCAAAGTTTGAACCGAAGCAATTTGAACGGGCAAATCAAGTTGCATTTTGTAGCCTGCGGAAATAATTCCGTGAGGAATGCCCAACTGTTCAAAAGTCTCGGAGGTTTGTTTTATGAGTTCGTGCCTGTGCACAAAAAAAATTGTTCGTTTGCCGCGTCGCTCAACTTCCCTAACCATCCAGCCGGTCATGATTGTTTTGCCCGCGCCGCAAGGAGCAACTCCGACTACACGTCTGTGATTTTTGCTGAACTCAGAGCGAACGTCGACAATGAATTGTTCCTGATAGGGGCGAAGAAAAATTTCTTCCACGACAAACACACCTTTCAGCTGAATTCAATGACAACGCCATTTTATCTTTTGAGTCGTCGTTCCGTCAAATGATTTTAAATCGAACAACAAAAATTTTTGGGCGCGTTGTGAAATGTTGAATATTTTTTGAGCAAAACTATTGCCTGCGAAAAGTCAATGATATAAAATTGCCCAAAGTTATTTTGAACGAGGTGGAGACTTTGGGAATCACGATGATTGCATTGAGTTTGGTCTTGCTGATTTTTTTTGCGTATCGCGGCTACTCGATAATTTTTATCGCGCCGCTGTTCGCGGTGGTGGCAAGTATCGGGAGCGGCCACGACCCGATGCCGGTCTTCAGCGAAATTTACATGACGAAGGCGGCCGAATACGTCAAAACTTACTATCCCGTGTTTTTGTTGGGCGCGGTCTTCGCCAAGATAATGGAGGAAGGCGGACTGGCTGCGTCGGTCGCAAATAAAATCGTGCAGACGCTCGGCAAAGAAAAAGCAATCTTGGCAATTTTAATCGGGTGCGGCGTCTTGACTTACGGCGGCTTAAGCGTGTTCGTCGTAGCGTTCGTCATGTATCCTTTTGCGGCGATTTTGTTCAAGCAAGCAAACTACGCGAAAAAACTTTTGCCGGGGCTGCTGTGGATGGGAATTTTTACTTACAGCATGGTCGCGATACCCGGCACGCCGCAAATTCAAAATATAATTCCGACGGCATATTTCGGCACGACGACTTGGGCGGGAATCGGGCTCGGCCTGGTCGGCGCGGCGTTGTATTTTGCAATGTCTTGGGCTTGGGTAAATTATCACGCGAAAAAACTTCAGGCGGCGGGCGAAGGTTACGGCACCAACTTAAAAAATGAGCCCGAAGTTTCTTCCGAAGAGCTGCCCGATTGGAAACTTTCTTCAATTCCGCTCGTCATGGTCATTGTGCTGAACTTGATTATAAGCAACCCGTTCGATTGGAGCTGGGCTTATCACTGGGATAAAAGCAGTTTGGACAGCATGGCCGATTTAAAATTGAGTTTGCTGGCGGGCTCCGTCGGAAAAGTTCAAGCCATTTGGTCGATTAACGCGGCGTTGATTTTAAGTTGTATCGTCGCGGCGATTATCGGCCGAAAATGTTTGGCTCCCAAAGGCGGCATCGTTCACCCGATAAACACAGGCGCAGTCGGCTCCATGGCCGCGATTTTGAACGTCGCCTCGTGCTACGCGTTCGGCTGCGTCGTTGCGGCGGTTCCCGCTTTTGAGATGATTAAAGAAGCGTTGCTGAACGTTTCAATCGGCGACGGACCTTTAGGCTCGGCAGTCATCACGACAATGATAATGTGCGGCATAACGGGTTCGGCTTCGGGCGGCGAGACAATCGCGCTGGGCATGTTGGGCGAACAGTGGCTGGCAATGGCAAACCAAATCGGCATGAATCCCGAAGTGCTCCACAGAATCGTTGCGCTGGCCTCGGAGTGTATCGACACGCCGCCGCATTCGGGCGCGCTGATAACTTTGATGGCGGTTTGCGGCTTGAGCCACAAAGAATCTTATTACGACGTTTTTGTTTTAACGTTGCTGAAAACTTCGGTCGCGTTCATCTGCCTGGCGATTTACGCGATGACAGGTTTAACTTGATTGAAAAAATTTCCGAAAAAAAAACTCCCGCCAAAGTTGACGGGAATTTTTTTTGTGGCAGAGAAGAATTTTTTACTTGCTGAGGAGTTCGCGTTTAATGCGTTCGAGGGCTTCGGGAGCCTGCTTGTCCATTTTTTCGGGGAAACCGAAATAGCTGACGCAAATGATGTTGTCGCCGCCGACTTTGGGCGCGTCGGGTTTGAGCTGTTTGTTTGCAAAGTCCATTTCGCGGAGCGTCTCAAAAATTCCGTCGAAGTCGACTTCGCCTTCGCCCATGGCGGTGTGCTGGTGGATTGTGTAATCGGCTTTTCCGCGTCCGTTGAGCCAAGGCGGATTGACGATGTAGCGGCAGTCGATTGTTTGGTTCCACGTGTCGGCAAGCAGGACGTGAGTCAGTTCGTCGCCTGCGTATTTGAGCATGTGGCGAACGTCGCCTTTGCCCTGGTCGTAGAAGAAACCGTGCGACGCGCTGTAAACGTAGCCGAGATTTTTTGAGCGGAAAGATTTCACGATGTCGCAAGTCTCGTCGTTGAGCTCGCAGAAGTCGTAGGGGTGCGATTGAATTTCGACGCGCAAACCTTCGCGCTCGATAATCGGCAGAAGCTCTTCCATTGAGCGGAAAAACATTCCGTTGCAAATTTCCTGCTGATTCGGGTCGCCACTGAATTCGGTATTGATGACGGGCACGCCCATGTTCACCGCGATTTCAATAATTTTTTTCCAGTTGGCGACGGCGTGTTGGCGTTGCTCCTCGGTCGGGCCCGACCAACGATAAACAACGATGAACGACGAAATTTCCACGCCGGTTTCTTTCAGAGCCTTGCGATATTCGGCCTCGCATTCTTTGGAGAAAAGCGGGTGCTTGTAGAACGGATTGATGCGCGGGTGCGGCGATTGTTCGATGTACTTGTAACCCCAGTCGGCAACCTTGTGCACGTAATCGTTGATGCTCATCTGTTTGGCCAGAACGTCAACGTCAAAAGCAATTTTCATCTCAAGTCCTCCTTTGATTAATTCTTGTATTCGTAAGCTATCACATAAAAAAAACCTTGTCAACAGTTTTCAACGGGATTTGCGGATTTGTAAAAAAAGTAAGCAGGATTTTACAATTCGGCGTAAAAATATTTCGCAAAACCTTGAGAGAGCGAGGCGTAAAAAAAAATGGCCGTCGTTTATTACAACAATCAAAATCCTTCGGGCAATCCCGTCGTCGAACAAAATTTGAAATTGCTTTACGTCTGCAAGGCCGAAACGATTATTCCGACCGCCATGCACGCCCACGAAAATCATCTGGAGTTGCAATACATAAGCGGCGGCAAAGCTGACATCAGAATCGGCGGCCACGTCTACCACGTTCAGAAAGGCGATGTCGTGATTTACAACGCGGGAGTTTTGCACGACGAGTGCCCCGACTTGAAATGCGGAATGTCTTTTTATAACTGCGCCGTAAAAAAATTTCACGCGCCGCGTCTGCCCGAAAATATTTTTTTGTCGCACGATGTCAAACCGGTTTTGCACACGGAAAAAATGTCGGGCGTTGTCGAAACAATTTTCCGTGAGCTGTTCGAGCAAATCTCTCAAAAAAAATTTTGCTCCGCCGAAATTTGTCATCACTTGCTCAACGCTCTGCTTGTGATATTGTCGAATCAAATTCCGCACGAAAAAATTATTCGCCGCGACAAGTTCGACGCCTCCTTCCGCAAGTGCAAAGAATTCATCGACGAACACTTTGCCGAAAATATTTCCGTCGTGCAGATGAGCGAAATTGCAAACATGAGCGTCTCCGGTTTCTCTCATCACTTCAAAAAAATTTTCGGGCTTTCGCCCGGTCAATATCTGATTCGCCTGAAAATCGGAATGGCGCAGAAACTTTTAATCGGCACGGACAAAAGTATCACAGAAATCGGAATGGAGCTCGGCTACGACAACGTCAGCCACTTCAACAATCAATTTAAAAAATTCGTCGGAGCCTCGCCGCAAAACTACAGAAAACTTTGGGTCGGCAACGAGCAATTTAAAAATCTGAATCACATTTACAACGAAGTCATGAACGGTTAATCAAGTTTGACTTTAAAAAATTGCCGTGCTAATATGAATAAAAATTCGATTGCTCAAAAAATTTTTTAGGCGGTGCGTAATTTGAAAGTTGTAATTCTTGCGGGAGGATTCGGGACTCGCATAGGCGAAGAAACCCAATTCGTTCCCAAGCCGATGATTGAAATCGGAGGCATGCCGATTTTGTGGCACATCATGAAATGCTACTCTCATTGGGGGCACAACGAATTTATCATCTGCGGCGGCTACAAGCAGCACATCATAAAAGATTTTTTTTCTAAATATCTTTTGTACAACAGCGACGTGACTTTTGATTTCCAAGGCGAAGGAAGCGTCGAGATTCACAAAAATTTTTCCGAGCCGTGGAAAGTTACGGTCGTCCATACCGGCTACGAAACTTTGACGGCGGGGCGCATAAAAAAAATTCAGCCGTACACAATGGGAGAAAATTTTTTGCTGACTTACGGCGACGGCGTTTCAAATGTGAACGTGAACGACGTCATAAAATTTCACGAAGCGCACGGAAAAATTTGCACGATAACAGTGGTTCAGCCCGAAGGTCGTTTCGGCGCGATAACTTTGGACGGCGACAGAGTTTTGTCCTTCCGAGAAAAATCTAAAGTCGACGTTCCGTTTATCAACGGCGGCTACATGGTCATGCGCCCGGAAATTTTCGATTACATCAAGGGCGACGTCATGCTTGAGCAGGAGCCCTTCGACAAACTTACTCAAGCCGACGAGATGCGCGCTTACAAATACGACGGCTTTTGGCAGTGCATGGACACGGTAAGAGACAAAAGAAAATTGGAGTCGCTCTGGCAAACGAAGTCGGCTCCTTGGAAATTGTGGAAAGATAAATTTTAAAAAAGTGAGATGATATTTTAAATGATTCACGTAGCGTACAGACTTTGGGGCGGCGACGGTTTCTTCGCGAAAATGACGGGCACTTCCATGCTCTCCATGTTCGAGAACACGAAGGAAAAAGTTACCGTTCACATCATGCACAACGACCGCCTTACGAATGACAATCGCGATAAACTTCAACAAATCGCCAAGCAATACAAACAGCGGGTGAAATTTTACAACGTCGAAGAAATTGCCGGCGACTCTCTCAAAAAGTTTATGGCGGCATATCCCATTCCTTCGGGAATAAACGCCGCCTGGTATGCTTTTATCACGCACGAAGTTTTTCCCGACCTCGACAAAATTATTTTCCTCGTGGAGGACACGGTTTTTAATTTGGACGTCGCAGAGCTTTGGGCTTACGACCCGAACAAAAACGGTTGCGGCCTCGGTGCTGCGGCAGAGTTAAAGTCTCCAAAAGAAAGATTCCGTCTGTGCGTGGACAATCACGTCAAACACGAAAATTATTTCAGTTCAAGTGTTCTGCTTATAAATCCAAAATTCTTCCGCGAAAACTTCGAGACCTTGTTGGACGGTTGCAAGTTCACTTACGAAAACAAATATCCTTACGTCGAGCAGGACGTTTTGAATTATCTTTTCTCGGAAAAATATTTGAAGTTGCCCTACCGTTTCAATGAAAATTTGCGCGACATCCGTGCGTTCGACCCGAAGCCGCTCCGTCTCGAAAAAGCAATTTATCATTTTGCCGGCGCGAAACCCGACCTCAACACCGACGACATTTTCAACAGACTTTACCTTGAATATTTCTTGAAGACGCCGTGGGCGTCCGTGAACATGTTCGGCCACATGAACAAAGCTTTTGATAAAATGTTCAGAAACTACCTAAACGAATCCAAAGATACTTTGCTCCGTACGACCAATTTGCTCAACAAATGCCGCCGCATTTTCCTTATCGAAGACAGATTCCTTGCGCCTGCAAAACAAATTTTTGAAATCAGAGACGACGAAACCATTTTGGATTTATCCATAGAACCCGAAGCCCTTGCGCAAAAGTTAAACGACTCAAGGGGCGAGGCCGTTCTTTTTGTCTTCGTAAGAAATTATCCCATGGTGTTGAACTTTTTGCGCGACCAAAATTTTAGGGAAGGCACGGACTTTGTAAACGCCCTTATGTTTTTGTCCGAACGCCACGGCTTCCATTTCAACTTCAATACCGAATCGCTTGTCCAAGAAATGTGAGCGCAATGAATACCTTCTGGCAAAACAAAAAAGTTTTCATAACGGGACACACCGGCTTTAAAGGCTCGTGGCTTGCGTTTATTTTGAATTCGTTCGGCGCGCAAGTCACGGGCTATTCGTTGCCTCCGACCGCCTCGCCTGCCCTGTTCGACTTGATTAAACTCGACAGGGAAATAAATTCTTTGACGGGCGACGTGCGCGACCTGGAAAATCTTCAGCGGGCTTTTGAAAAATTCAAACCCGAAATCGTTTTCCATTTGGCGGCTCAACCAATCGTCCTGGAAGGCTACAAAAATCCCGTCGAAACTTATTCAACGAACGTGATGGGAACCGTAAATATTTTGGAGTGCCTCCGCAAAAATGAAAGCGTTCGCTCGTTTGTAAACGTCACGACGGACAAAGTTTATCGCAACAACGAATGGTGCTACGGCTACCGCGAAACGGACGAGCTCAACGGCATTGACCCTTATTCGAACAGCAAAAGTTGTTCGGAACTGGTGACGCAGTGTTATAAAAATTCTTTTTTCCTTGAGCGAGAAATTTCCTTGTCGACGATGCGCGCGGGCAACGTCATAGGCGGCGGAGATTTTGCCGCGTTCAGGATTGTGCCCGATTGCGTTCGTGCCGCGATTAATGGCGAAGTCATTCACGTGCGCAACCCGAATTCCGTTCGTCCTTATCAGCACGTTTTGGAGCCGCTCTTCGCGTACATGATGACGGCCGAAAAACAATTCAGCGACAAAAAATTTTCCGGCAGCTACAATGTCGGCCCTGCGGAAAGCGACAACGTGACGACGGGAGAATTGACGGAGCTTTTCTGTAAAAGTTGGGGCGAAAATTTGCGTTGGGAAAGTAAGTCGTTTAACCAGCCGAAGGAAGCAAACTTTTTAAAGCTTGACTGTTCAAAAATTCGTTCGGTCTTCGATTGGTCGCCCAAGTGGAACATTCGAGACGCGATTGAAAAATCTGTCGAGTGGTACAAAGTTTATCGCGACAAAGGAAACCTCGTTGATTGCATGAGCAGACAAATTGACGAGTGGAAAAATTTTGGCAAAGTGAGGTGACAGATTAAATGATTCACGCAGCGTACAGACTTTGGGGCGGCGACGGTTTTTACGCAAAAATGCTCGGCACGTCCATGGTCTCCATGTTTGAAAACACAAAAGAAAAAGTCACGGTTCACATCATGCACAACGACCGCCTGACGCCCGACAACCGCGGCAAATTCTGCTACATCGCCGGCCAATATAATCAGCAGGTGGAATTCCACAACGTCGAAGAAATTGCCGGTGCCACGCTCAGAAAATTTGAGGCGGCATATCCCAATCCTTCAGGAATAAATGTTGCGTGGTATCCTTTGATTATTCACGAAGTCTTTCCCGACCTCGACAAAATTATTTTCCTCGGCGCGGACACGATTTTTAATTTGGACGTTGCCGAGCTTTGGGATTATGATTTGACGGGGGGGGGGTTATGGATTTGCCGCCGTCGTAGAAATAAAATCACCCAAAAATTTTTTTCTTTTATGCATGAACAATCTTGTCAAACACGAAAATTATTTTAATGCCGATGTCCTGCTCATAAATCCGAAATTCTTCCGCGAAAATTTTGAGGCCATACTGGAAACCTGCAAATTTATTCACGAAAAAAATTATTCTTATTACGAGCAGGACGTTTTAAATTATCTTTTCTCGGAAAAATATTTGAAATTGCCTTATCGTTTCAATGAAATGGTGCGCAACATCCGTGATTTCGACCCGAAGCCGCATTATCTCGAAAAAGCGATTTATCATTTTGCCGGAGCGAAACCCGACCTCAACACCGACGATATTTTCAACAAACTTTATTTTAAATACTTCTTGAAGACGCCGTGGGCGACCGTCGACATGTTCGGCAATATCAACAAGGCACTGGAAAAAACTTTCGGGCAAATTTTAAACGATTCGCGAAATATGCTTTTGCACGTGACCAATTTGCTTTCCGAGCGTCGTCGTGCATTTTTCGTCGATGAAAATTCTCGTGAAGCGGCAAAACAAATTTTCGCGATAAAGCCGGAAGAGACCGTCATATATTTGGCGGAAGGCGGCGAAATGCTTGTTAAAAGAATGAACGAGAACAAAGGCAAGGTTCTTCTTTTCGTTTTGGCGGGCAATTATTGGCATGTCAGAAATTTTTTGCTCCGCCAAAATTTTATTGAAGGCACAGATTTTATAAACGGCTTTTTGTTTTTGTCCGAACGCCAGGGCTTTAAAATTAATTTTGACAGCAAGCCGATTGTTCAAGCGATATGATTAAATTTTTTCGGAGCGATTGAAATGAATCAACAGGAAACGCGTGACAAAATTTTGGAACTTGTCAAAGATTATTGCGACGAGTTTCACAATCAAAAAAAAGTTTTCCGCGAAGGCGACAGAATTTCTTACGCGTCGAGAGTTTTTGACAGCGAAGAGCTTGTAAATCTTGTGGACAGTGCGTTGGAGTTTTGGCTGACCGCAGGACGCTACGCCAACGACTTTGAAAAAAATTTCGCCAAATATCTCGGCGTGAAATTTTGCTCCTTAGTCAATTCCGGCTCGTCGGCAAATTTGGTTGCTTTCATGACTTTAACGTCTCCTCTTTTGGGCGAACGTCGAATCAAACGCGGCGACGAAGTTATAACCGTTGCGGCGGGCTTCCCCACGACCGTTGCCCCGATTGTTCAGTACGGAGCCGTTCCCGTTTTCGTCGACGTGACTATCCCGCAATACAACATCGACGTGACAAAACTTGAGGCGGCCTGTTCGGAAAAGACAAAGGCCGTTATGCTCGCTCACACGCTGGGCAATCCGTTCGACTTGAAGGCCGTGAAAAATTTTTGCGACAAACATAATCTTTGGCTGGTCGAGGACAACTGCGACGCGCTCGGCGCAAAGTACACAATCGACGGCGAAGAAAAATTTACCGGCACAATCGGCGATATCGGCACGTCGAGTTTTTATCCCGCGCACCACATCACCACGGGCGAAGGCGGCGCAGTCTACACGAACAATCCGCTGCTCCACAAAATAATTCGTTCGTTCAGAGATTGGGGGCGCGACTGCATGTGTCCTGCCGGCCATGATAATCTTTGCGGACATCGTTTCGACGGACAATACGGCGAGCTTCCCAAAGGCTACGACCATAAATATGTTTATTCGCATTTCGGCTACAATTTAAAAGTGTCGGACATGCAAGCGGCCGTCGGTTGTGCACAGTTGAAAAAGTTGCCTTCGTTCGTCGAGCGTCGCCGTCAAAATTTCAATCGGCTCTTTGAAGGTCTGCGCGATTTGGAAGATAAATTTATTTTGCCGACGCCCTGCGAAAATTCCAAGCCGAGCTGGTTTGGTTTCCTTTTGACTTGTCGGGAAGGCGTGGAGCGTCAAAAAATCGTTCGCTACATCGAAGAGCAAAATATTCAAACGCGAATGCTTTTTGCGGGAAATTTGATTAAGCACCCGTGCTTCGACGAAATGCGATTGGCGAGCGAAGGTTATCGCGTGGTCGGCACCTTGGACAACACCGACAGAATCATGCGCGACACTTTTTGGGTCGGCGTCTACCCCGGCATGACCGACGAAAAAATTGATTACATGATTAAAGTGATTCGCGATTCGCTTGGAGCGTGATGAATTTGAAGAGTGAAATTTTAGCGTGGAACATTCGACGTGATGTGTTGGATATGGTGCACAAAGCTCACGCCTCGCACATAGGCTCCGCGTTTTCTATCGCAGATATTGTCGCCGTGCTTTACAGTTATTTCGCGGATATAAATCAGCTCAAAACGGGCGACAAAGAACGCACGCGAATTATCTTGAGCAAAGGACACGCGGGAGCCGCGATATACGCAGCCTTGGCCGAAATTGGAATTATGGACAGGAGCGAACTTCAAACTTACGGGACTGACGGAAGCAAATTGTCTTGCCACGTCTCGCACAACGGCGTTAAAGGTGTCGAAATTTCTACAGGCTCACTCGGTCAAGGTGTCGGCATGGCGGCCGGCATTGCGCTTGCCGGAAAAAAAGCCGGGCTCAATTACAAAACTTTTGTCATTGCCGGCGACGGCGAATGCAACGAAGGCTCCGTTTGGGAAATGGTTTTGTTTGCCCGTCAACAAAAATTAAATCGTCTCACGATGATAATCGACCGCAACGGACTGCAAGCCCTCGGCAAGACCGAAGAAATTTTGGACATGCTCGACCTTGAAAGTAAATTTAAATCTTTTGGTTGGAACGCCCGAACGGTAAACGGACACGACCACGCCGCTTTAAAAGAGGCATTGCAAGACGCGGACGAAGATAAGCCGACTTGCATAATCGCCAACACCGTCAAAGGCAAGGGCGTCTCGTTCATGGAAAATAATAACTTGTGGCATTATCGCGACCCTCAAGGCGAGGATTACGCCAATGCCGTCAACGAATTGGAGAGGCAACGCCCATGAGAAATGCTTTTGTTAATACACTTTGTAAATTGGCGGCCGAAGACAAAAAAATTTTTCTTTTGGTCGGCGATATGGGATTCGGCGTCTTTGATAAGTTCAGAAAAGACAACGCCGACCGATTTATAAACGCGGGCATTGCCGAACAAAATATGGCTGCCGTCGCCGCAGGTTTGGCGTTGGAAGGAAATGTGGTTTTTGCTTACTCGATAGCAAATTTCACGTCCTTGAGATGTATTGAACAAATAAGAAATTGCATAGCTTATCACAAAGCCAACGTAAAAATTGTCGGTGTCGGTTCCGGCGTGTCTTACGGGTCATTAGGAATAACTCATCACTCCACAGAAGATTTATCCGTGATGCGCACCGTGCCGAACATGAAAATTTTTTCGCCCGCCGACGCTTACGAATCTGCTGCCGTGACGGAGGCCGCTTACAAAATCGATACGCCCTGTTACATTCGCCTGGGCAGAGGAAGAGAGCCGCTCATCCATCAACACGAAATTAAAAATTACACGATTGGCAAGGCGATTAAAATTTCGGACGGCACCGACTGCGCAATTTTTTCGACGGGAGCAATCTCTTACGATGCTTTGAAGGCGACGACCGCTTTAAACGCTCAAGGGATAAGCACGGCGTTGTTTACCTTCCCGACCGTCAAGCCCATGGATATTCAAGTCGTCGAAGAGTACGCCCGCAAATGCAAAATGATTGTGTCCGTCGAAGAGAACAACACAATCGGCGGATTTGGCTCGGCGGTCGCGGAAATTATTTCTTCACTTAAAGGAGAAAAAGCTTTCTTGAAACGAATCGCCATAAACGATGAATTTACGGGCGTCGTCGGTAGCCATGATTATCTTAAAAACGTTTACAAAATTTCGGCGGAGCACATTGTCCGCGCCGTTGAAAAAGAATTTGAATGAGGAATTTTAACGTGAAAAAAATTGTAGTGACGGGTGCAACGAGTATGCTCGGCGTTGCGACGATTGAAGAATGTTTGAAGAGCGGCATTGAAGTTGTCGCCGTCGTCCACAAGAATTCAAAAAATTTTTATCGTCTGCCGAAATCGTCCGCGCTGAAAATCATTGAGGCGAACTTGGACGAACTTTCGACTTGCACGCCCGATTTTAACGACGCCGACGTTTTTTATCACTTCGCGTGGGCGGCGACACACGAGGGGCGATTGAATGTCGACGTTCAAGAAATGAATATCCGTTACACGCTCGACGCCGTTCGCCTGGCGCAAAGGTGCGGTTGCCGAAAATTTATTTTTGCCGGTTCGCAGGCCGAATACGGTTTGAGCGACAAGCCGCTGAATCGTGACACGCCGATTAAACCTTTCACGGCCTACGGTGTCTCGAAATTTGCTGCGGGAAAGTTGGCGGAAATGCTCTGCGACTCTTTGGGCTTGACGTTCGTTTGGACGAGGATTTTGAGCATTTACGGAATCAACGACGGAGCAAACACTTTAATCAGCTACGTCGTCGACTGCTACAAAAAAAATTCGCAACCTGTCCTCACGGGCTGCGAACAAATTTGGGATTATCTTTATGCCGACGACGCGGCGCGCGCCTTCAGATTGTTGGGGCAGTCTTCGGCCGCGGGCGTGTATGTTGTCGGCGGCGGCGTCGGGTTGCCGCTGAAGTCTTACCTTGAAAAAATTTATCGGCTGATGAAACCGAACGTGCCGCTTGTTTTCGGCGGCAAGCCGTATGCAAAAAATCAAGTGATGCATTTGACGGCGGACATTTCCGATTTGAAACGAGACACGGGCTTTGAGCCGCAAATTTCATTTGAAGAAGGAATTTCTCGGATAATAAATTCTCGTGTGTAAATTTAAAAAAGCTCCCGCAATGATCCGTTTTCGGAACGTCACATTGCGAGGAGTTTTTTTATGAGAAATTTTACAGTCAATCAAGACTTGAAGGAAATTGTTTCCGAAAATTTGCCGTGGGAAAAATTTTTTAACTCGACCGTCGTCGTCACGGGTGCTTCGGGAATTTTGCCTTCTTACATGGTCGAAACTTTTCTTTACTTGAACGAAACCTTTGACGCAAATATAAAAGTGGTCGGCGTCTTCAGAAATTTTGAGAAGGCATTGAAAAGATTTTCGGCTTACGAAGGGCGGCGCGATTTAATTTTAATCAAGCAAGATGTTTGCCGGCCGTTTGACTTTGAAGGCGACGTTCATTACGTAATTCACGCGGCGGGGCAGGCGAGCCCGAAATTTTACGGCAAAGACCCCGTCGGAACGTTGGAAGGTCACGCGCTCGGCACGGCAAATTTTTTAAAGTTCGCGGCGGAAAAAAATGTCAAATGCTTTCTTTACTTCAGCTCGTGCGCCGTCTATGAAAATTTGTCGGGCACGACCGCAGATGAAAATTTTGTCGGGAGCATTGACTCGATGAATCTGCGGGCGTGTTATCCGATAGGAAAATTGGCGGGCGAAAATTTTTGCGTGGCGTACAATCATCAATACGGCGTGCCGTTTAAAATTTTGAGAATCGCCCACACTTACGGCCCGATGATGCCTTTGAACGACGGAAGAGTTTTCGCAGATTTTGTCGCGAACATTTTGCGCAACGAAAATATTTCTTTGAACAGCGACGGCCGCGCCGAACGCCCGCTGCTTTACATAAGCGACGCCGTGAGAGCTTACTTTAAAATTTTGCTCGAAGGCAAAAACGCCGAAGCTTATAACGTTGCCTCCGAGGAATACATTTCGATTCTCGACTTGGCGCGTCTTCTTGTAAATTTATTTCCCGAAAAAAATTTGACGGTTACTTTTAACAAAGCGATTGCCGACGGATATATCCCGGCGGAAAAAAAATACGACGCACGAATCAGCGTCGACAAGTTGAAAAGTTTGGGCTGGAAACAAAAGTATTTCGTTCGCGAAGGTTTTGCGCGCACTGTAGAAAGTTTTCGGCAGACGCAAGAATAAAATTTTTTGGAAGGCAGCCGCGCAAAGTGCAAACGCCCGCAACCGCTTCCCCGACGAAAAAATTTTTCCCGACGATTGAACTTCGCCTCGATAAAATTTCTTCGGCGTCAATCGCGGAAAAAGTTTCGTCGATGCCGCGCCCGATAAATTTTGCGAAGCTCTCCTTAATCGTCCAAAGGCACAAAAATTTTTCGGCAAGCGCGCGACCTTCAAGCTCGCAAAGTTTTTGAAACTCTTGCGGCAAGAAAAAATTTTTTGCGACGGCAAGCGCGTCGGAAAAATCTTCTTCCACGTCCACGCCGCTCGGAACTTCGCCGACGGAGCACGCCGCCCAATTCTCGCTGTGAGCCAAACTTATTTCCAAGCTACCGTCGACGACGTGAGGCTTGCCGCAAAAATCCCGCTCGATTAAAATTTCTTCAATCGGGCGGGAAATTTTTTTTGCAATGACGGAGCGCACCAAAAGTTCCGCAAAAATCGTTCGGTTTCTGTCCGCCGCGAATTTGTGGCGCAAAATTTTTTCGCGTCGCTCTTCCGTGAACAGGTGCAAAAATTTTTCGGCGGGCTCGTCCAATCGGTCGGTCAGCTTCAGCAAATAAACTTCAACCAACTCAAACCTCGATAACGGTGTTGTTCATGTTGAGCACTCTTGTGTAAACCAAATTTTTTGCCAGCTTGCGAATCAAATTGATTCCGCCGAGGAGGAATTGATTTTCTTCTCCGGCGTGATAAGTTGTCGGGTCGAAAGGAATTCCGTCGTCGCGAATGCGCAAAATCCATTGTTCGCCGTCGTGAGAAAGATTTATGTCGATGAACGGCTTCTTAACTTTTTTGTAGCCGTAGCGCGAAATGTTAATGGCAATTTCTTCGGCGGCGAGCCCCAAGACGTAAGCGGTGTGTTCGTCGACGTTGCGGGCGCGACAGTAGTCGATAATTTTTTTGGAAATGTCTACGGCGTTTTCTTCGCCGGCCTCAATCGTCACGTCGAGCGAGTCGTCGTGTTCGGGCTTGGGAATCATCAGCAGGCCTTCTTGCGGAAGTTTCCCGCGCTCCTGCAAAAATTTTCGCGTGCCCTCCACGATAATTATCGTCAGCAGTTCGCTTATCGGGACGGCCGCGCACACGCCGTAAATCCCGTAGTAATGCATGAGCAAAAACGTTATCGGAATCAGCAGCACGAAAAATTCTAAAATCGTGTCGAGCGTCGCCAACATCGTTTCCAAAATCGTTTGATAATAATGTTGCAAAAATTCGTTGAAGACGTAAAGCACAAAACTCAAGCTGTAAATCTGCAGACAGACGGCGGCCGTCGGGAGCAGCTCCTCGTTTTCCAGGCCGAAGAGCAAAGCAATTTTTTCGGGGAAGACGAGGAACACGACGGTTAAAACCGTAATCAAAATGCCGCTGAGTTCCACAACTTTTTTCATGAGCTGACGAATCCCGAAGTAATCTTTTTCGCCGTAGAGGACGCCGCAAATGTTCGGAATGACGCTGATAATGCCGCCCGCCAAAAGTTCCGCCATAATCAACGTGTTGGAGCAGACGGCGTAAATTTCCATGGCTTCGACGCCCAAAATTTTTAAGACGGCCGTGTTGAGCACGAAAATTTGCAACGCCTGCATGACTTCCAACGAGACGCGCGGGCTGCCGGTCTTGAGCGAGGCGAAAATATTTTTAAACCAAGCAATGCCGACGAAGCGGAGCTTCAACATTCTGTCGTTGGAGCGCGCGTACAAAATCAACATAACCAGCCCGCAAGCATAACCGAGAATCGTGGCGGCGGCGGCACCTTCCATGCCCATGCCCGCGAACTTTACAAGAACAATGTCAAAGACAATGTTGACGACTTCGGCAATTGAAAACATCCACGCGCCCAAGTCGGGGTGATTGTCCACGTTCAAAAATTCGCACGTGAGAAAAACCATCGTCATTATCGGCAAGCCCAAAATGTTAATGAAAAGATATTCATCAACAAAAGTCAGGAGCCGCGGGTCGTCGGCCACGAGACGGGCGAGCGGTTCGTTTATCCAAAAGGCGGTGAGCGCGCCCAAACTCGAAAAGATTAATCCGACGATGACGCAGGCGGAAAACATGTCGGAGGCGTCTTTAAGTTTTCTTTCGCCCAACCAAATGGCCGCAAGCGTCGCGCCGCCCAAACCCAAAATCAATCCGGGAATATGTGAAATTTGTATAATCGGGCTGGCCAGCGTGACGGCGGACAATGCATCCACGCCGATTAAATTGCCGACGATAACGGCGTCGACGACCGAACCCATATGCATCGCCATCTCGGAGAGGAAACTCGGAATGAGATAGCGATAAAATTTTTTGCTTACAAGATAATCGTTGCGTTTATATTCCATAGCTCAAAAGTTTGCAGTCCCTTCAAAAAATCCTAACGTGTCCAAAGCCTCTATCGCGTTCCTGATATAATTTTCGTCGGTTATCGACCAGCGGCAATGGAGCCGATAAAGAGCTTTGACGGTGAAGCTGTCGTCGTGTTCAATTTCCTCGTACAAAGTTTTATCCGATTCGTTGTAGGCGATAAGACTTGAGACCAACAAATTTTTTTCTTCGTCCTGCATGGCGAGCTTGAGCGCGGCGTCGAATTCTTCATCGCTGACGACATCGATTTTAATTCCGTATTCGTTGGCGGCGTAAATGATGTCGCCCATTTGCACGTGGTGGCTGTTGACGGCGTGGAAGACGGTAAAGTCCGCGTTGGTGTCTGCCAAGGTAACAATCATGTGCGCGGTCTCGTCAATCGGCGAAAATTCTGTCTGCTCGTCCAACAACGACACGGGGAACTTGCCGATAACGGAATAACTTCTGATGTCGCGCATGAAGGCGTTGTTCGAGAAATTGATTTGAAATTCGCCGTCGGAAATGCGGCTCATCAAGTTGCCCACGCGAATAATTTTCCCGTCGAGTTTTCCTTGACCGATTGCCGTCAAAACGAGTTCCTCGGCTTGAAATTTCGAGTAAACGTATTTGTTCGACATGACTTCTTGCCCGATATAAAAATCGTTTTCCGTGAATTTTTTATCGGCAGGAAGTTTTTGTCCCACGTCGTCGCCGCTTACGCTGACCGTAGAAATTTGAATCAGCCGCGCGTGTTTTTCGGAGCAAAGATTAATCAAGTTGCGAACGCCGTCCACGTTTATTCGCGTCAAAATATCGGAGGCCGCAAAATGTTTCACGCACGCCGCGCAATTTATCAGCGTCTTGAACGGATAATCAATCAGCGCGTCGACGGCCGCCGCGTTGGTTATGTCGCCGTCGATAACCGTCACTCGCTCGTTGAAATCTTTTTCCCTCGACGAGTTGAAGTAATAGATAAACAGCGTCCGCAGACGTTTTTGCGCGGAGGCGTGTTTGTTGCCGCGGGCGAAGCAGAAAATTTTCGCGGAAGTATTTTTCAGCAGTTCGTAGAGGACGTGAATTCCGAGAAAGCCCGTCGCGCCCGTGAGCAGAACATCGCCCAAGCCTTCGTGGTGAATCTCGTCGACGTATTCCACGCGGTTTTTCGCAAGGGCTCTGTTGATTTGGAAAAGTTCATTGAGGAAGGAGCTGCCCTCAAGCGGCGCAGAAATTTTCGGCGCGGAAATTTTTTTCTCGACACGCGCGGGCGTCGGTGCCTGCTGCTTTAAAATGTAAG
>CAMJQS010000013.1 GCA_946408105.1 uncultured Selenomonadales bacterium
TGTTATTATATCTGCTCTTTTGATTCAACTTTAGAGTTTACCAACACGCTCTAATCGACGGAAAAATCTTTCAACCTCATTGCGCCTTTTGTACAATTCCTTGTCGTATTCCCATTGTTTGTAATTTCGTTTGGGCGGCACTATTGGGGCATAACCTAACTCTACTGCAACCATGCGCATCTTTTTACCACTATAGGCTCTGTCCATCAACAAATACTGCTTTGGCTTACCCGACGACGTGAAAGAAAGTAAGCGTATGCCTTGAGGGCTGTCATTGGCTGAATCACTCGACAAAGAAAAATTCAACGCGAATCCTTCAGAGGCGGCAAGCATATGGATTTTCGTTGTCAGTCCGCCGCGCGACCTGCCGATTGCTTGTTTTCCTCTTTTTTTAAAGCCCCGCAAGCGTCAAGATGTACTTTGATCGTCGTTGAATCAAGGCAAACTGCATCAAATTAATATTGATAATGCCTTCAGCTTGCAAAGCTGCAAAAACTCTGTCGAGGACGCCGTTTTTGCTCCAGCGATTCATGCGCATGTATATCGTATGCCGGTTGCCATATTCCTTTGGCAGTGCCCTCCATTTACACCCGTTCTCTCGGCTACATACAATATCGCGTTGAGAAATTGGAGATTATTGATTCGGACATTTCCTCTTTGGAACGTCGCCATGAGCGGCGGGCGTTCTCTTGGGGGCTTCAAACAAAAATTTTATTCTGTTCCATTAAGCCTCTGTTAAATTTTTGTGGTAAAATAAACTTGATGTAAGTTGTGCACTTCTTTCAAATTCATTTTATCAAAGAATTACTTATGTTTTTCTTTTAATTGAGTTTACCAACACTCTCAAGTAATTTTTCCTGACAGCTGAAACGGAGGCATTATTGATGACAAATGAGAACCACGCGGAAGCTTTCCGCACGCAAAAAAATTTTCCGCTGGACGAGGCAACTTTGCGCGAAGTGATAAAAAAATTTCCGACGCCGTTCCACATTTACGACGAAAAAAAAATTCGCGACAACTTCAGGAAGCTGCGCGAGGCTTTTGCTTGGGCGCCCGACTTCCGCGAACATTTTGCGGTTAAGGCGACGCCCAATCCTTACATCGTCGAAGTTATGGCGCGGGACGGAGCCGGCACCGACTGCAGCTCAATCGCCGAACTTTTTATCAGCGCGGCGGCCGGCGTCGTCGGCGAAAAAATTATTTTGACTTCAAACGACACGCCCGCCGAAGAATTCCGCAAGGCTCTCGACTTGGGCGCGATTATAAATCTCGACGACATCACGCACATTGATTACCTTGAGCGAAACGCCCGCCTGCCCGAAATTATTTCCTTCCGCTACAATCCCGCCGACATCATGAACGACGGCAACGACATAATCGGCCGACCCGCCGAAGCAAAATACGGACTCACGCGCGAACAAATTTTTGAGGCTTACAAAATTTGCTTGGACAAAGGCGTTAAACGTTTCGGTTTGCACACGATGATTGCTTCCAACGAACGCAAAGCCTCCACGTTCATTTACACCGCGCGGATTATGTTTGAACTCGCCGCGAAGATTAAAGACCTGCTCGGAATAAAATTTGACTTCATAAATTTGGGCGGCGGCCTGGGCATTCCCTATCGCCCCGACGAATTGCCCGTCGATTTAAAAATGGTCGGCGACGGCATTAAAGAACTCTTCCACGAAATTTTGGTGCCGAGCGGTTTGGGCGACGTGCGAATTGCAATGGAAAGCGGCCGCGCGATGACAGGTTCGGCCGGCTGGCTCGTGTCGACCGTCTTGCACAAAAAAAATACTTATAAAAATTACGTCGGGCTCGATTCGTGCATGTCGGACTTGATGCGCCCCGCACTTTACGACGCTTATCATCACATCACGGTTTTGGGCAAGGAGGACGCGCCTTGCGACGAAATTTACGACGTGACCGGCTCCCTCTGCGAAAACAACGACAAGTTTGCAATCGACCGCCGCCTCCCGAAAATCGACATCGGCGACGTGCTCATTATCCACGACACGGGCGCACACGGTCACGCCATGGGCTTCAACTACAACGGAAAACTTCGCAGCGCGGAACTTTTGATTCGCGAAAACGGAAACGTTGAAATGATTCGTCGCGCAGAAACCCTCGACGATTATTTTGCGACGCTGAACTTTCCGAACGCCCGATTGAATTTGAACCGCCGATAAAAAAATTTTTCCCCGTCAAAGTGACGGGGATTTTTTGTTATAAAAATTTTAAAGTTTTCCGACCACGATTAGGTGTGAAAATGTTCCACCAAGTTTATTTTGAACATCCGATATGCCACAAGGATAACCAACAAAAGTAACCGTGTCTCCTTCGCGAATTCCTTTAGTTGAGCCAAGCAAAATTCCGTCAACAATAACAGTTGAGTAATCGCCGGAAGTCATAACAATCTCGCAACACTCACCGCCTAAAGCTTTTCCGGTGCTACTACCGGCAGGATAGTCTTGTAAAACAGAAGCTTTTCCCGTAAATCTGACGACTTGCCCATAATAATCCCAAGGACGCTTCATCACATCTTCAGGATAAACGTCAACCGCAATGTCCGCTAAATTACTATTTTGCCTCAAAAGTTTTACTGCGAATTGCATGTTGCCATTTGTATCAGCGTTTAAGTCTTCCTTGTTCCAAGACGTCTGTACAGAGGCAGATTGTTCAGCTTGCTTACGACTTTCTTCAGCTGCCTTCTGCTCGGCCAGACGTTTTTCTTCTGCAAGTTTTTTGTTTTCCGTTGCTTTTTGTTCGGCGTCAACTTTAGTTTGATGAGCCGCTATTTGTTCCGGTGTGCGTGTTTTATAAACTCCAACAGAAGCTGCCATAACAATTATCACCGATGCAATTAATCCTTTAAGATAGCCGGACTTAGGTTGACTGCGTACTGCCGCGATTATAAGCCGAATTAAAAAGTATGCGCCTGCCACGAGTGCAACCAGAAAAACCAACGTTAAAAAAATATCCATAAGCTGTCCTCCTCAACAAAAAATTTTTTCGTCAAAACGTGACGGGGATTTTTTTATTGCAAAGAGGAGCCGAAAACTTTTTTTATCTCGGAACTGTCGCGGCCGCTGACGGGGCGTCCCGTGAGCTCTTCGACCGCGTTAAGAATTTTTTTCGCGCGGTCAACGAGGAAGGCTTCAAAATTATCTGCGCGACAAAGTTCGGCGTCGATGAAATGTTCTTCCAAAATTTCGTCGAGGTCTTCGTCGGAAAGTTTTTCTTTGCGTTCGATTTTTTCAAGATAAATGCTCGGAGGATTGCCGCCGATAATTTTATTCGTTCCCGCCAAAATCAAAGTCTTGTTGGAAATGTTTTCGCATTTGTCTTTGGAAATTTTTTGAGCGTCGCAAAATTTTTTCGGGAAGATGTGATGCATGTCGATGCCCTCGGCGTAGTTCGCGCTCTTGCCCATGTTTTTGCCGGCGATAAAATCTTTCGCACCGTGTTGAAAAATTATCGAGACCAAGCCTTTGTAAATCGCCGACTGAAGTTTTTTCGAATTCAACAACTTCCACGCGGTGAGTTGAGCTTTTTCAATAATTTGAGGCGTCTTGTTGTTTTCAATCCACTCCGTGACTTGCACGATGTCTTTGGCGAAGCGTCCCAACTGTCCTTCGCGATAAGCCTCGCTGAAAACTCCCGTCCAATACCATTGCCGAATTTTTTTTCGGCTCGTCGCGTTGTCTTTGCCGATTAATTTGAGCTCGGCAAAAATCGCCGCAAAGGGAATGAGCTGCGGATTGTACGGAAGATATTTTATCGTCGTGACACTTTCCTCGTTCAAAAATTTTGCGGCCTCGATAAAACCTTCGGCGACGGCGTCTCTGTATTGAATGTAATCAGCGTAGTCGAGTTTCAAAATGTCTTCGCTCTTGCAAGAGACAGAATTTTTTTTGTTCGCGCGAAATTTTTCGTAGCTGACGAGGAGAGTCACCGCCGTAATAAAATTTGAGAAGTCGACTTCCTTTAAGACGTTCAAATTTTTTTCCGTGATGTCCGCTTGAATTTTTTCCCAGTCGCGGCGCAATTCGACGGGCTTGCCGTTCGCGTCGGTTTGTTTTGCAAAAATCGCCGTGAGCAAATCGGACGTGCTCAACTTCGCGCCGCCAATGTTTACCTTCTCGAAAATTTTGCAGATTGCCTCAAGCGGAATATTTTTTTCCAACATGATGCACGCAATTTTATACGAAGAAAGTTTTTTGGCTATCTCGCTGTTAAAAGTTTTTGACATATTCTTAAGCGTTTCGTTATTGCGATGATATTCGCGATAGCCTTCAAAAATCCATTCGGTGGCGTCAAAAATTTTATTGAGCGGGAACATGCCGGCGGCAAATTCTTTTTCGGGCGTCGACAAGTCCCAATTCTTTCCTTTGGCTTTTAATTTCCTCTTGTCGTCCACGGAAATAATCATGTCTTCTGAAGTCTCGGAATTTTCGACGGCGGCAATCGCCTTGGCCATGTCGACGTAATAAAAAAATTTTTTGACTTTGCCTTTGCTGTCGGTGATTCTGATTGGCTCGTCGGAGTAAAGCGCGCCGAAAAGTGAAGTCAATCGCTGTTGCCCGTCGAGGATTAAATGGTGCGGCTTGGATTCGACGCGTTCGAGCAATTCTATCGTTCGGAAAGAAAATTTCACGGTGTCGGCGTCGCAGGCCAAAAGCATGATTGAATTTATCGGGAAGCCGCGAATCACGCTTTCGAGCAGAGATTTAATTTGTTTGTCGCTCCAAACCCAGCTGCGTTGAAAGTCCGGCAGTTGAATTTCGCCGCGTTTGATTTTTTCCAGCAGATTTACGAGTTCGATATTTTTTGCTTCCGTTTCCAAAATTTTCGTCCGCCCTCTCAAAAATTTTCGTTGCGGAAAATTATAACCGGGTGAAAATTTTTCGTCAAACAAAAACGAGACGAGCTTAAAGCCCGTCCCGTTCGTTTGCTTGCGTTAAAAATTATTTGCGCAGATTCAGTTGCGCGAGGATTTCGCGGTAGCGATTGATGTCCTTCTTGCTCAAGTAGCTCAAGAGGCGGCGGCGTTGCCCGACCATTTTTAAGAGGCCGCGGCGCGAATGATGATCCTTCTTGTGCTCTTTGAGGTGTTCGGTGAGGTAAGAGATGCGCGCGGTCAAAAGTGCGATTTGAACTTCGGGCGAGCCGGTGTCGCCTTCGTGCATCGCAAATTTTTCCATAATCTCCTGCTTTGCTTGTTTGTCTAACATGTCATGTCCTCCTGCGAAGAAATTTTTTCCAACGGCAAAGTCCGCGTCGGAGAGTCGACGAACCGCGCCGAGGTGAATGTTGCCGCAGTTTAACACAAGAAAATTTTTGCGTCAAGTTTTGTAGCCCGCTCGAAATTTTTTGTCGACGTTAAAAATCAATAATGCTATAATAAGCGCGAAATTTTTCTGAAGGGAGGATAAAACTTGCTCAGACAACGAACTTTGAAAAGAAAAATTTCTTGCGTGGGCGTCGGGCTCCATTCGGGCAAAGAAGTTCGGCTTGAGTTGAAACCCGCCGAAGTCGACAGCGGAATAATTTTTTTGCGGACGGATTTGCCGGGGCGTCCGAAAATTCACGCGACGGCCGCCAACGTGACCGCCACGCTTCGAGCGACGACTTTGGAAGAAGGCGGCGTAAAAGTTTTCACGGTCGAACACTTGATGAGCGCGTTGAACGTTTGCGGCGCGGACAACTGCGAGATTGAAATTTCGGGCGAGGAGCCGCCCGTGCTCAACGGCAATTCGATTGACTTTTTTAAAATGATTCAGGCGGCCGGTCTCGTCGAACAGGACGCCGAACGAAAAATTATTCGCGTGGAAAAAATTTATCGCGTCGACGGCGAAGAAGGCAAACGATTCGTCATGGCCTTGCCCCACGACGGCTTCCGCGTGAGTTTCGTTTCAGTCAATCCGCACCCGCTGATTGGAATTCAATACGCCGACTTCGAGATAACCGCCGACGTTTACGAACGGGAAATTGCTCCCGCGCGGACAATCGCCTATGAAAAAGAAGTCGACGCGTTGCGCGCAATGGGGCTGGGGCTCGGCGGCACGATTGAAAATGTCATCGTCTACAACGACGCGGGCTGGCTCAACAAATTAAATTATCCCGACGAACTCGTTCGCCACAAAATTTTGGACGTTATCGGCGACATGCGCCTTGCAGGAATTATGAATTGTCATATCGTGGCGGCGGCGTCGGGGCACGCGCTCAACACTCAACTTGCGAAAAAAATTTATTCAGACTTCAATTAAAGGAGCGATATAGATGGTATTGGAAATCGAAGACATTATGAAAATTTTGCCGCACCGCCCGCCGATGCTTTTGGTGGACAGAATTTTGGAAATCGACCCGTTCAAATCTGCGACGGGCTTAAAAAATATAACGATGAACGAGCCGCAATTCGCCGGCCATTTCCCCGGCCACCCGATAATGCCGGGCGTGCTCCAACTTGAGGCGATGGCGCAAGTCGGCGGCGTGGCCATGCTTTACCCCGAAGAACACCGCGGGAAAATCGCGCTCTTCGGAGCAATGGACAACATCAAATTTAAAAAAGTGGTCGTGCCGGGCGATACGCTCATAACCAAGGCGGAAATCGTCAAAGTGCGCGGAGTTTTCGGCGTGCTTCACACGGACGGCTATGTCGACGATAAACTTGTTGCCGTCGCCGATTTTACTTTTGTGCTCAAAGGACGAGACGAAATTTAAAGCCTTAGGAGTAAAAAAATGATAGAACTGGAAAGTAAAGACGAATTGGTCGCGGGCACGAACATTCACCCAAGCGCAGTCATATCGGAAAGCGCGCGCCTTGGAGAAAACGTCACAATCGGCCCTTACTGCGTGATTGGCGACGAAGTGGAAATCGGCGACGGGTCTGTCATCGGGCCTCACGCGGTTATAGACAGGTGGACGACGCTCGGCAAAGGCTGCAGAGTTTTTCAATTCGCCTCGGTCGGAGCCGAACCGCAAGATTTAAAATTCAAAGGCGAACAGAGCTTTACGATTATCGGCGACAGGACGACGATACGCGAAGGCGCAACAATTCATCGGGCGACGGGCGAAGGCAACGAAACCCGAATCGGCAGCGACTGCCTGCTCATGGCTTATATTCACGTGGCGCACAACTGCACGCTCGGCAACCGCGTCATCATGTCGAACCTGGCGAGCTGTTCCGGACACGCGATTGTTGAGGACAGAGTTGTTATCGGCGGCATGGCGGGCGTTCATCAATTCGTAAAAATCGGGCGCAATGCAATGGTCGGCGGCATGAGCAAACTCGTTCAAGATGTCGTGCCTTACACTTTGGTCGACGGACACCCCGCAAAGGTCGTCGGCTTGAACAACGTCGGAATTTCGCGGGCGGGCGTTCCCCTTGAGGCGCGGCGGCTGATTAAACAGGCGTACAAAATTTTATATCGTTCCGGCTTGAGCTTGCCCGAAGCAATCGCCGTCATCGAACAAGACGTTGACTCTTGCGAAGAGGTCGAACACTTCTTAAGATTTTTGCGCAACGCCGAACGCGGTATCTGTCGTGAAAGGCGCGACTTTGAAGACAAATAAAAAATCATACTGCGAACTTGGAGCGCACAGGACGTGCGCTCGCCCGCGCAATGAGCGTGACGCGAATTCAGCGGGCAACATTCGGCTGCGAGCAGGCTCAACGCCGGAACAATTACGAGCAACGCCCCCGCGAGGTGTCTTTTCTTTTTGCTACTTTTTCTTTGGACACGCAAAGAAAAAGTAGATCCTTTAAAATAAAAATCGGGGAAGAAGTAAAACAATCGGAGGTCATGACATGGAGAAACTCGGAATCTTGGCGGGCGCGGGAAAACTGCCCGTCGAATGTGCACGCGCCGCCTCGAAGCTCGGCTACGAAGTCTACGCGGTCGGTCTTCTGCCCGACAGCGACCCGCAAATCGCCCACTTCGCCAAAGATTATCAATTCATCAGCGTCGCGCAACTCGAAGCAATTTTGAACTACTTAAAGTCCAACCAAATTCAAAAAGTCACGATGATTGGCAAAGTCACCAAAGAACTTTTATTCAACGGCGCAGTCGTTCCAGACGCGCGCATGATGCAACTTATAATGAGCTTGCCCGACAGAAAAGACGATACGATTATGATGGCGTTCGTGCGCGAGCTTGCCAAGGCGGGCATTCAAGCCTTCGACCAAACCGCGCTGATTAGAAAACTCATGCCGCGCCGCGGAACGATAACTCAACGCGAGCCGACGGAAACTGAACGGCAAGATATGGAATTCGGTTTCCGTATCGCCAAAGAACTCGGACGCTTCGACATCGGCCAAACGGTCGTCGTAAAAAATCGGGCGGTCATGGCTCTTGAGGCTATCGAGGGAACGGACGCTTGCATTGAACGCGGCGGACGGCTTGCTTGCGGCGGGGCTGTCGTCGCAAAAGTTTCAAAGCCGCAGCAGGATAATCGCTTCGACGTGCCCACGGTCGGTTATCGCACGATTGAGCAAATGGCGCAGGTCGGCGCGTCGGCTCTGGCAATCGAGGCGGGCAAAACTCTTTTGGTCGAACGCGAACAAATGGTTTCTTTCGCGGACGCCAAAGGAATTTCAATCGTCGCCATGTGAACTTCACGGCAATAAAAAATCCCCCGCGCTTCGGGGGATAATTTTTTCTATTTGTAAATTGGTAAGCAACCATAAGAATATGTTTGATTGACAATTACTTTTCAAGCGTCTAGAATCGCTCTGTACTTTGTATACATAAAAAATTTTCTGTCAAATGAGGAGGGGTTTTATGTTTTGGGTTGAGTTGTTGGTCGTGCTGGCGATGTTAATTATCGGCGCGCGCTACGGAGGAATTTTTTTGGGCATGTCGAGCGGTTTTGCCATTGCCATTTTGGTTTTCGGCTTCGGGCTGGCGCCGGGCAATCCCGCAATCGATGTCATTATGATTATCATGACGGTCGTCGTTATCGCGGCGACGTTGCAGGCGTCGGGCGGCATGGATTATCTGATTCAAATCGCCGTCAAACTTCTGCGCAAAAATCCGAACCGCATCAGCTATTATGCTCCGATTATCAGTTGGGTTTTTACATTCATGTGCGGCACGGGAAATATTTCGTTCGGTATCTTGCCGGTTATCGCTGAAGTGGCACGCGAGGCGGGCGTCCGTCCCGAACGACCAATTTCAATGTCGGTTATCGCCTCTCAACAAGCGATAACTGCCTGCCCGATTTCCGCGGCGACGGTTGCGCTCGTCGGGTTGCTGGCTCCTGCGGGCGTCACGCTGATTGATATTTTAATCGTGTGCATTCCGTCGACTTTAATCGGCGTCGTTTGCGGCTCGTTGTGGGCGGCGCGTGTCGGAAAAGAACTTTCCGTCGACCAAGAATATCTCGACCGCGTGGCAAGAGGCGAGGCCGCTCCGATTAACGAGAAAGCGCAAATCGCCGAGGCAAAAGAATTTTCCGCGTCGACCAAGCGCGCCGTGTGGATTTATCTTTTGGCAACGGTTATCGTCGTTATCTTCGGCATTTTCCCTGAGCTGCGTCCTTCGGCCGTGCTCGGCGACAAAACAGTTTCCTTCACGATGACGATGTGTATCGAAACGGTTATGATGGCGATGGCGGGCGTGATGATTATCACTTGCGGCGTCAAAGTCAATTCGATTATCGAGCAGTCCGTCTTCCGCAACGGCCTCATGGGCGTCTATTGCATTTTCGGTTTGACGTGGGCGGGCGACACGTTGACGCGCAACAACATTGACTTTATCAAGTCGGGCGCGGCCGATATGATTGCCGCTTATCCGTGGGTCTTCGCGATAATTTTGTTCTTGCTGTCGGCCGTCATTTTGAGTCAGGCGGGAACAATCGGTGCGTTGGCTCCGCTCGGAATTGCTTTGGGAATTTCGCCGGCGAACATGGTCGGCATGTTCCCCGCAGTCAACGGATATTTTCTCGTTCCGATTTACGCGACGATTTTGGCGGGCATTGCCTTCGACAGAACGGGCACCACGCGAATCGGAAAATTCGTCTTTAATCACAGCTTCCAAATTCCCGGCTTGATTACGTGTATTGTCAGCGTGGCGGTCGGCATGGCTTTGGCGAATGCGATTCTTTAAGGCGTGATTTTTCTTTTGAGTTAAAGGATCTACTTTTTCTTTGCGCGTCCAAAGAAAAAGTAGCAAAAAGAAAAGACGCCTCGCGGGGGCGTTGCTCGTTCGTGACTTAAACGAAGAGGCTACCCGCAGGCTAAAGTTGCCCGCAGAATTCGCGTCACGCTCATTGCGCGGGCGAGGCCGTCATCCATGACGGCCTCTTTTTTTTCGGACACGAGCAACCGTCGCTGTAAAATTTTGTCTGCAGACACAACGGACGCCGCGCAACTTGTTTTGCTTGCCAAGCGGCATATCGGCGATTAAAATTCAGCATAGGATTAATTTAGCTTTTGGTTGTCAGCTAACAGCTAAAAGCTATCAGCTAACAGCTATTTTTGGAGGTGTTATCCATGCAAGAGGCGATGCAAAAATTCGGTCGCTTCCTCAGCGCAATGGTCATGCCCAATATCGGCGCGTTCATTGCTTGGGGTTTCATCACAGCACTCTTTATTCCTGCGGGCTGGATTCCGAATGAGGGTCTGGCAGAATTGGTCGGGCCGATGGCCAAATGGTTGCTCCCGACGCTTATCGGCTTCACGGGCGGCGAGGTCGTTTACGGTCACCGCGGCGGCGTCGTCGGCGCGATTGCCACGGCGGGCATTATCGTCGGCACCGATATCCCGATGTTCATGGGCGCAATGATCATGGGTCCTATCGGCGGCGTCGTGATTAAAAAGTTCGACGAGGCGGCGCAGGATTCAATCCCCGGCGGCTTTGAAATGTTGGTCAACAATTTCTCGGCGGGTATTCTCGGCGGCATTCTTGCTTGCGCGGCTTACAGTTTCGTCGGCCCGATTGTTTCGAGCATAACGGACGGCTTGGCTTCGGCGGTCGGCGCAATCGTCAGCGCGGGTCTTCTTCCGCTCGTTTCAATTTTGGTTGAGCCCGCAAAAATTTTGTTCCTCAACAACGCAATCAATCACGGCGTCTTCACTCCGCTCGGCATGCAACAGGCTCAAGAAGTTGGCAAGTCCGTTTTCTTCATGATTGAATCGAACCCCGGCCCCGGCCTCGGCGTGCTCCTTGCTTATTCGCTTTTCGGTGTCGGCAACGCAAGAGGTTCTGCGCCCGGCGCGATTATCATTCACTTCTTCGGCGGCATTCACGAAATTTATTTCCCCTACGTCCTCATGAAACCCACGCTGATTTTGGCGGTTATGGCGGGCGGCATTACGGGCGTGTTCACCTTGACGCTCCTCAACGGCGGCTTGGTTGCTCCTGCGGCTCCCGGTTCGTTTATCGCGATTATGGCGATGACTGCTCCCGGCGCGTACATTCCGAACATTGCGGCGGTCGCGGCGGCTGCAGCAGTGAGTTTTGCAATCAGTTCAATTTTTGTTAAGGCGACGGCTGCGGCTGATGCCGAAAAAGAAGACGCACTCGAAGCGGCGCAGGCCAACATGAAATCCATGAAGGCGGCCAGCAAAGGTCAGTCGGTCGAAGGCGAAAAACAAGTTGCCGGCAAAGACATTAAGTTCATCGTTTACGCTTGCGACGCGGGCATGGGCTCGTCCGCACTCGGCGCGGCGGCTCTCCGCAAAAAACTTCAGAAGGACGGCTACAAAAATATCACCGTCAAAAACTTTGCAATCGGCAGCATTCCCAAGGACGCGCAGATAGTTGTCAGCCACGAAAAACTTGCCGAACGTGCAAAGGCAGACTCTCCGCAAGCCGAACACATTTGGGTTAAAGACTTCACGAACAATAACGTTTACGATGTCATCAGCGAACGCTTGAAAGGCGGCGGCGTTGCGGCTCCTGCTCCCGACGCGGGCGGCGAAGAAGAACAGACTGCCACGCTTAAAGAAGGCGTCCTCCTCAAAGAAAATGTTAAAGTCGGTTTGAAATCCGTCAGCAAAGAAGAAGCGATTAAAGCTGCGGGTGAACTCCTCTTCAAGAGCGGCTACGTCGAAAAGGAATACATCGAAGGCATGCTTGCTCGCGAACGCGACATCTCGACTTACATCGGTCAAGGCATTGCAATTCCTCACGGCGAAAACGCTGTTAAAAAACACGTCATCAAAACCGGCCTCGTCGTCATGCAATATCCTCAAGGCGTCAAATTCTCCGACGAAAACACCGCGCACTTAATCGTCGGCATCGCGGGCAAGGGCGACGACCACCTGGCCATTATCGCGAACCTGGCGACGATTACAATGGAATACTCCGAAGAAGATTTGAAGAAAGCTTACACGACGAAAGACCCGCAAGTTCTCTTCGACATGTTCACGAAGGGTTAAGCTCATGAAAAAATTTTTGGCAACAGTGACGGCGGCGGCGTGCTTAACGTTCGGCGCGCAGGTTGCCTCGGCTGAAGATTATCCCTCGGAAGCGGAAGTGATTCAAAAGCTCACCGAGACCGAGGGAGTCATCTTCCCGATTGGCAATCCCAACGTCAACTACGAAAAATATTTTACGGGAAGAACTTACCTAGCACCGCTGTCCGTGAAAGATTCTATCAACGTCGCGAACGTCACGTTCATTGACGGCGCGCACACCTTCTGGCACATTCACCACGGCAGCTGCCAAATTCTCGTCACGGAGTCGGGCGCGGGCTACGTTCAAATTTGGGGACAAGAGCCCGTCGAACTTTTGCCGGGCGTGGTCTTCACCGTCCCCGAAGGCGTCAAGCATTGGCACGGCGCAGCTCCCGGAAAAATGATGCAACATCTTTCAATTATGCAATCGAACTCGGAAGTTTCGACGGAGTGGCTGGAACCCGTCGACGAAAAATTTTTCAAAAGTTTGAAGAAGTAGGAGGCTTATGAAATGAAAAAGGCTGTACACTTCGGCGCGGGCAACATCGGGCGCGGCTTTATCGGCTTGCTGTTAAGTCAGGCGGGCTATCACGTCAGCTTCGTGGACGTGGCCGCTCCGCTCGTCGACGACATCAACACGCTTGGCAAGTACAACGTGCAAATTTTCGGCGAGGCGGAAAAAACTTTGGTCGAAAACGTCAGCGCGATTAACAGCAACGAAAACCTCGACGCGCTCCTCGACGCAATCGTTGAGGCGGACATCGTGACGACGGCTATCGGCCCGAACATTTTAAAATTCATCGCGCCGAACATCGCCAAAGGTTTGACCAAACGCGTCGCCGTCAACAAAACGCCGCTCAACATCATCGCTTGCGAAAACATGGTCGGCGGCTCCACCGTGCTGAAAAATTTCGTCTATGAAAATCTTTCCGACGACGTGAAACCCGAAGTCCAAAAATTAATCGGCTTCCCCGACGCGGCCGTCGACAGAATCGTTCCGCTCCAGAAGAACGACGAAAAACTTTTGGTTAAGGTCGAACCTTACGCCGAATGGGACGTCGATTCGCGCGGCGTCGTCGGCGAACTGCCCGCGATTAAAGGCATGACGCTCGTCGACAACCTCGGCGCGTACATCGAGAGAAAACTTTTCACCGTCAACACCGGCCACGCCTCCATTGCTTACCTTGCTTATCAAAAAGGTTACGCCGACATGAGCAAGGCAATGCAGGACGAGGAAATTGTTTCCGCCGCCCGCGCCGTGTGGGCTGAAACTTCCGCGCTGTTGATTGACAAATATAAATTCGCGCCCGCCGTCCATCAAAAATATGTTGCGACGACCGAAGCGCGCTTTAAGAATCCGAACTTGAGCGACGAAGTTACTCGCGTGGCACGCGGTCCGAAGAGAAAACTTTCTGCCGCCGACCGTCTCGTTTCGCCCGCGACGCAACTTATCGAACGCGGACTTGTTCCCTACGCGCTGGCAAAAGTTATCGCCGCCGCGCTGAAGTTCGATTACGCCGAAGACAAAGAGGCCGTCGAAGTTCAAGACTTCATCAAGGCAAACGGAATTGACGCCGCGATAACTCATTTCACGGGCGCGGCCGCCGATTCAAAACTTTTTGCGCTCATCAAAGCAAACATCTAATCGTTTGACACTTTTCCTTACCACAACCAAAAAAAATTTTCCCCCGCCGAAATTCGACGAGGGATTTTTTTTTGTCGTGGTTAAAAAATTTTAGCTTCTATTGTAAGCGGTGGAGCGCGTAACTCAAAAAGTCTTCAACCGAGCAGTCTTCAATGATTTGGTCTTCGGGAACTAAAAAAATTTTCCCCCGCCGAAATTTGACGAGGGATTTTTTTGTCGCGGTTAAAAAATTTTAGCTTCTCTTGTAAGCGGTGACTTGCTTGTAATGTTTCTTGAAAAATTCTTCGGCGACCTGCGGGAAGAGCGCGTAACTTAAAACGTCTTCGTCGGTCGGGTTGAGGAAGCCTTTGTTAATCAATTCGTCTTTGAATTGCGCGAAGGTCTCGCCCTTTGCGTCTTCAATCGAGCAGTCTTCGATGATTTGGTCTTCGGGAACTTTGAGCGTGTTGATGATGAAGTCACGGTCTACGGGCACTGGCGTGCGTCCGAATTTTCCGCGAACCATATCTTTGAATTCGTTCGGAACCATTTTATAACGTTCGCCGGTCATGACGTTCATTGTTGCCTGCGTGCCGACGATTTGACTTGACGGCGTGACGAGCGGCGGATAACCTGCGTCAGCACGGACGCGGGGCATCTCGTCGAGCAGGTCTTGATATTTGTCTTCCATGCCCGCCTCTTTGAGTTGATTGGCAAGATTGGAGAGCATGCCGCCGGGGATTTGGAAGTCGAGGACGTTTACGTTGATGTCGAAGTAACCTTTCAGCCCGAACTCTTCAATCAATTCTTTTTTGACGCCGAGGAAATGTTTTGCAATCGGAGTCATTGCCTGGCGGTCGAGCCCCGTGTCGCGTTCGTGGCCTTGGAACATTGCGACGATTGTTTCCGTGCAAGGCTGTGACGTGTCGCCGGACAGCGGAGAAAGTGCGCAGTCAACGATATCGACGCCGGCCTCAATCGCTTTAAGATACGTGGCGTGCCCGAAGCCGCTGGTGCAGTGCGTGTGGAGTTCGACGGGAATATCCAAACCGGCTTTGAGTTTCTTAACGAGGTCGTCGGCAGCGTACGGCGCGAGCAAGCCCGACATATCTTTAATGCAGACGGAGTGGCAACCCATTTCCTGGAGTTCTTTTGCCAGTTCGACAAATTTTTCGTTCGTGTGAACGGGGCTTATCGTGTAGACGAGGCAGCCTTGGACTTCGGGATTTTCGGGGCAGGCAAGAGCGGCTTTAATCGCGACGCGAAGATTGCGCACGTCGTTTAGCGCGTCGAAGATGCGGAAGACGCCGATGCCGTGAGCCGAGGCGTGCTGAACGAATTTTTCCACAACGTCGTTTGAGTAGTGGTTGTAGCCGAGGAGGTTTTGTCCGCGCAGGAGCATTTGAATCGGCGTGTTTTTGAGGTTGGCTTTGAGTTTATCGAGACGTTCCCACGGGTCTTCGTCCAAAAATCTCAAGCAGCTGTCGAAGGTTGCGCCGCCCCACGCCTCCAGAGCTTTATAGCCGATTTTGTCGAGGCTCGCCAACATCGGCTCCATTTGACGATAACGCATGCGCGTGGCAAGCAAAGATTGGTGGCCGTCGCGCAGGACTGTTTCCATAATTTTAAGCGGTTTCGCCATAAAAACACCCTCCCAAAAAATTTCTTGACCTTTGCAACGATTATAGATTTTCTTTTTTGCAATGTCAATCGGTGCGGCGAAATTTATAAATCTTAATTATGCTACGATTTTTTTTGGCAACAGTTGATTTTGGTTTATTGACGTGTTAAACTTTGAATAAATTGATTCAAGGAAAATTATAATCGCTGATTATGCAAAGGAGGATTTTAATGATTGATATCATCGACAGAGTGCGCAACAAAGACTTGCAAAGCAAAATTGTAAGCGCGGAGGAAGTGGCAAATTGGGTTCAGCCGGGCTGGACGATTGCTTGCAGCGGGTTCACGGCTTCGGCCTATCCAAAAGCTGTGCCGCTTGCCTTGGCCGAGCGCATGAAGAAAGACCCCTTCCAAGTAAACATTTGGACGGGCGCATCGACCGGCCCCGAACTCGACGGAGCACTGGCCGAAGTCAAAGGAATCAAACAGCGTCTGCCCTATCAAACGGACGCAAAACTTCGCCCGCTCATAAACGACGGCACGGTTGATTATCTCGACTTGCACCTGTCCGAAAGTGCGCAACTCACTCGCACGGGCTTTATCAAAAAGAAACCCGACTTCGCGTTGGTTGAGGCCTGCGCCATAACCGAGGAAGGAAATTTAATCCCGACGACTTCTCTTGGCAACGCGGCAAGTTACGTTCAAAATGCGGATACCGTTGTCGTCGAAGTCAACACGACGCAACCGCTTGAGCTCGAAGGCATGCACGACGTTTATATCCCGCTCGACCCGCCGAATCGTCTGCCCATTCCGATTGTCCACGCCGACGACAGAATCGGCACAACTTACATTCCCTGCACGCCCGACAAGATTAAGTACATCGTTCCCTGCGACGTGAAGGATCATACGCGCGACCTCTCCCCGATTGACGAGAACTCAAAAAAAATGGCGGCGTTCACGCTCGAACTTTTGAAGGCGGAAATTAAAGCCGGCCGTATGCCCAAAGGTTTACTCCCGCTTCAATCGGGCGTCGGCAACGTGGCAAACGCAGTGCTTGAAGGTTTCGTCGAAGGCGACATGACCGACTTGGTTGTTTACACGGAAGTTATTCAAGACGCAATGCTTGACCTTATCGACGCGGGCAAATTGAAATTCGCAAGCGGCACGGCGTTCAGCCCGTCGCCCGCCGGCATGGACAGATTCTACAAGGGAATCGACAAGTACCGCAAATATATTTTGCTCCGCCCCGAAGAAATTTCAAACTCGCCCGAAGTCGTTCACCGTCTCGGCGTCATCGCCATGAACACCGCGCTTGAAGTCGACATTTACGGCAACATCAATTCGACGCACGTCACGGGAACAAGAATGATGAACGGTATCGGCGGCAGCGGCGACTTCGCACGCAACGCTTACCTTACGATTTTCTACACGCCGTCGACGGCAAAGGGCGGAAAAATTTCTTCGATCGTTCCGTTCTGCTCGCACATCGACCACACCGAACACGACGTAGACATCATCATCAGCGAATACGGTATCGCCGACCTGCGCGGCCTTGAGCCTCGCACGCGCGCTTTGGAAGTCATCAACAAATGCGCGCACCCCGATTATCGTCCGCTGTTGCTTGATTATTATGAACGGGCATTGGCCGCCACGAAGAAAGAGGCCACGCCGCACCTTTTGCACGAAGCTTTGAGTTTCCATACGCGCTTCCTCGAAACAGGAGACATGCGCAAATAAATCCGATTACGGCAGGAGCAATTTTACTCAAGGAGGAGTTTTTATGTTAATGGTCAGAGATGTAAACGATTTTATTCGACAAATGCAAGGCGAATCACCGAAAAGCAAAGCTGGCCAAAAAAAATTGCAGGACGCCGGAATAGACACCAACAGCAAAGCTTACAAAGTCGTTATCTCTTCCATGGAACAATCGGCGGGCAACGGCATCGCTTACACCAATCCGCAGGCGATAAAAAATCGAATGATGAGCTATGACTCAAACGGAAATTGGATTAATCCGGCAATCGCCTTGGGCGCGAAGTCTGACGGAAAAGTTTATATCGAATAGAAAAAATTTTTTGGGTTAGTGGTTAAGGAGAAGTTAAAATGAAAAGTTATCAAGAGGCAGTTAAAAGCCGTCGTTCAATCTACAAGCTCGGCAGAAATATTCCCGTGCTTCAGTCGGAAATAATCGCGGCGGTCGAGCGCATGACTAAAGACGTTCCGTCGGCTTTCCACATGCAATCGGCGCGAATCGTCATCACCATGCTTGACCACCACGAAAACGTTTGGCACTGCGCAAACAACGTGCTCAAAGCGGTTATTCCAGCAAGCCAATTCGCCGAGACGAAAGCAAAGCTTGACAGTTTCGAGGCGGCTTACGGCACGATTCTTTTCTTTGAGTCGAGCAACATGATTAAAGCTATGCAGGATCAGTTCCCCGAATACAAGCACAACTTCCCCGGCTGGGCAATGCAGGCTAACGGCATGTTGCAGTTCGCGGTGTGGACGGCTCTTGAAGACTTGGGGCTCGGCGCGAACCTTCAGCACTACAACCCGCTGATTGACGAGCCGATTAAACAAATTTTCGACCTGCCCGACAGTTGGGATTTGGTTGCGCAGTTGGTCTTCGGCGAAAAGCTTGAGGAACCGAAACCGCTTGACAAAGTGCCGACGGGTACCCGCGTGAAAATTTTCAGAGCAATTTAATTTGTCATATTTTAGGAGGGTTTTTAATGTTTAAAGTTCTTGGCGTAGATCACATCGGCATTGCCGCGAAAGATTTGGCGGAAGTCGGCGCATTTTGGGAATTGCTCGGCCTCAAGGCCACGGGCGCAGAAACCGTTGCCGAACAAAAAGTCACGACGGGTTTTTATCCCACGCCCAACGGCAGCGAAATTGAGCTCCTCGTTGCCACCGACGAAACCAGCCCCATTGCAAAGTTCATGGAGAAAAACGGCGGCCGCGGCGGCATTCAACATATCGCGCTGCTCGTTGACGACCTCGAAGCGGCTCTTGCCGACCTCAAAGAGAAGGGCGTTAAACTCATCGACGAAAAACCGCGCAAAGGTGCAGGCGGAAAGATGATTGCGTTCATTCACCCGAAAGCAACTCACGGCGTCCTCCTCGAGCTCTGCCAACCGATTAAATAAGGGAAGGAGCTAATTTAATGGCGACAGTTCAAGAAAAAATTGCCTTAATGCATTCCAAGAAGGAACACATCCTTCAAGGCGGCGGCAAGGCCAGAATCGATAAACAGCACGAAAAAGGCAAGATGACTGCGCGCGAACGTATCGAAATGTTTTTCGACGAGGGAACCTTCGTTGAACTCGATATGTTCGTCAAACATCGTTGCACAAATTTCGGGCAAGACAAAAAAGATTTACCGGGCGAAGGCGTCGTCACCGGCTACGGCACAGTTGACGGGCGGCTCGTCTATGCGTTCGCTCAAGACTTCACGGTTGAGGGCGGCTCACTCGGCGAAAAGCACGCGCACAAAATTTGGAAGGTCATGGATTTGGCAATGAAGATGGGCGCACCGCTCATCGGCATTAACGATTCGGGCGGCGCACGCATTCAAGAGGCAGTCGACGCTTTGTCGGGCTACGCGGGAATTTTCTTCCGCAACACGGCGGCCAGCGGCGTCATTCCGCAAATTTCCGTCATCATGGGACCTTGCGCAGGCGGTGCGGTTTATTCTCCGGCTATCACCGACTTTATCTACATGGTTAAAAATACCAGCCAAATGTTTATCACGGGGCCTGCGGTTATTAAATCCGTCACGGCCGAAGAAGTCACGGCCGAAGAACTCGGCGGCGCAATGACTCACAACACTCGTTCGGGCGTGGCTCACTTCGCGGCGGAAAACGAAGAAGACTGCATTAAACAGATTCGTTACCTGCTGTCCTTCCTGCCGAGCAACAACTTGGAAGACGCGCCGATTGTCTTCAACGACGACGACCCCGACCGCCAGGACGAAGAGCTTAACACGATTATTCCCGACAACCCGAACGCGCCCTACGACATGAAAGACGTTATCCGCATGATTGTCGACAACGGCGAATTTTACGAAGTTCATCAGCACTTCGCCACGAATATTATCACGTGCTTTGCGCGCTTCGGCGGACGCTCCGTCGGAATCATCGCCAATCAGCCGGCGGTTATGGCGGGTTGCTTGGACGTGGACGCCTCCGACAAATCGGCAAGGTTCATCCGTTTCTGCGACGCATTTAATCTGCCGCTCGTGAATTTGGTTGACGTGCCCGGCTTCCTGCCCGGCGTCGACCAAGAATACAACGGAATCATTCGTCACGGCGCGAAGATGCTTTACGCTTACTCCGAAGCGACCGTCCCGAAAGTCACGGTTATCACCCGCAAAGCTTACGGCGGCTCGTATATCGCAATGTGCTGCCGCGAACTGGGAGCCGACCAGGTTATGGCGTGGCCTTCCGCTGAAATCGCCGTCATGGGGCCTGCGGGCGCGGCCAACATCATCTTCCGCAAAGACCCCGAAAAGGACAAGAAGACCGCCGAATACGTCGAAGAATTCGCCACGCCCTACAAAGCAGCCGAACGCGGTTACGCCGATATGGTTATCGAACCGAAGGAAACTCGTCCGCTCGTCATCACCGCGCTCAACGCCCTTGCCAGCAAACGCGAAGTCGGCCCCGCCAAAAAACACGGCAACATTCCGTTGTAAGGAGTTAGGAGTTAGGATTTAGGAGTTAGAAATTTTTTCTAGTCCCCAGTCCCTAATCCCTCGTCCCTAAAAATCGACCGAAGGGAGATTTTTATTGTGGCTGAAAAAATTAAACCGGAAATCATCGCGGCAATCACGGCGGCGGTTCAGTCCGTTTGCGGCGGCGGCAAAGTCGTCGCAGTAAAAATCAAACGCAACGACAACTGGACTCTCGCATCCAAAATCAATCGCTGATAAATCGGAGGTAAAATTTCAATGGCAACAAAAAAATTCAACGTCACTGTGAACGGCACGACCTACGAAGTTGAGGTCGAAGAAGTAAAAGCGGCGGGCGGCGCACCCAAAGCTGCTCCCGCACCGAAAGCGGCTCCGGCTCCCGCACCCAAGGCGGCTCCTGCACCGGCTGCGGCTCCCAAAGTTTCGGCGGGCGCGGGCGAACATTCAATCGACGCACCCATGCCCGGCAAAATCATCAAACTCGTTGCGGCTGAAGGCGCGGCCGTCAAAGCCGGCGATGTCCTCCTTATCCTCGAAGCAATGAAGATGCAAAACGAAATCACTGCAGACGCCGACGGCACTGTCAAAAAATTCAACGTCGCGGCAGGCCAAAGCGTCAAAGCTCACGAGTCGCTCGTTATCCTCGGCTAAAAATTTTTCGTCAACAACAGAGCACGCCTCCAACTTCGGAGACGCGCTCAATTTTTTTGCGTTGACAGTGAACAATCAAATTCGTTGACGTTGACAGTCAGCTGATATATAATCGGCGCGTTGACAAGAGGAGGAGATTTTTATGCAAGCAAGAGACATGACGAAGCCGGCAATGTGCGTCGCGCTGTGTTGTGTGACGGCGCATATCTCGTTCCCGCTGCCGTTCACGCCCGGTTATGTCACGGCGTTGACGTTCGCGATGAGTTTGGCGGCTTATCTTTTGTCGCCGCGGCAAACGTTCACGATAATTTTTTTGTACATTTTAATGGGCGCGGTCGGCTTGCCGGTCTTCGCGAACGGAGAGGGCTTGAGTCGATTGCTCGGTCCCGTCGGAGGATTTTATTTCGCGTGGCTCGTCGCTTATCCGCTGTTGAGTTTGGCAAAAGGCTCGCCGCCGAATTTGAAACGTTACGCGCTGATGAATATTTTAATCGCCGTGCCGATAACTTACGCGGGCGGGCTGGCGTCGATGATTTTTTTGCTCAACGTAAACTTGTGGCAGGCGTTGACGATGGCTGTGTTCCCGTTCGTGTTCGGCGACGTGCTCAAAGCGGTTGCGGCGGCCGTCCTCGGCGTGAAGTTGCAAAAAATTTTGGAGGAGCGATGAATTTGTTTGCGGAAAAAATTATTTCGGGCGAACGGCTGAAGCCCGACGACGATTTAAAATTTTTGTTGACGACGCCGCTGGAAAAACTTCAGGCGGGCGCAAGTTTGATTCAGAAAAAATTTTTCGGCAACCGCGTCGACTTGTGCACGATTGTAAACGGCAAGAGCGGTCGTTGCGGCGAAGACTGCAAATATTGCGCACAATCTGCGCGACATCACACGGGCGTCGACGAATACGATTTCCTGTCGACGGAAAAAATTTTGGAAGTCGCGCTCGCCGACGAACGGGCGGGCGTCAATCGATTTTCTGTCGTGACGAGCGGACGAACTCTCGACGAAAAAAATTTTGAGCGGGCGATTGAAACTTATAAAATCCTTTGCGAAAAAGTTAAGCTGAAACTTTGCGCCTCGCACGGACTTTTGACGGCCGAACAACTTCAGCGGCTGCGGGCGGCGGGCGTCACGCGCTATCATCACAACTTGGAAACGTCGCGCAGATTTTTTCCGCACATTTGCACGACGCACACTTTCGACGACCGAATCAAGACGATTAAACTTGCGCAGGCGGCCGACTTGGAAGTTTGCAGCGGCGGGATAATCGGCATGGGCGAAACGTGGCAAGACCGAATCGATTTGGCGTTTGAGCTCGCTGCGCTGAAAATAAAATCCATTCCGATTAACATTTTGAATCCAATTAAAGGCACGCCGCTTGAAAATTTGCCGACGCTCGCGCCCGAAGAAATTTTGCGCACGATTGCAATTTTCCGTTACATAAATCCGACCGCGAACGTTCGCTTGGCCGCGGGAAGAAAATTTTTGCCCGACTCGGGCGCGTCTGCCTTCTTGCACGGGGCGTCCGCCGCCATTACAGGAAATATGCTCACCACGTCGAATACAAACATCAAAAGCGATTTGAAACTTTTGGACGAACTCGGCTTGACGAATAAATTTCGGGAGGAATGATTTATGAGCAGACTTTTGATTTCGGACGACAAAAAATCTGTCGTCATGTTGATTAGCGGCGGCGGACAGGAACTTTCCTGCGGCGGAAAACCCATGAACTTTTTGACGGCGAACACGACCGACGCCGCTCAAGAAAAACACGTCCCGCAAGTGACCATCGACGGCAAAAAAGTTTTCGTCAAAGTCGGCAGCGTCGCTCACCCCATGACCGAGGCGCATTTGATTCAGTGGATTTATCTGCAGACGAAAAAGGGCGGGCAATACGTCCACTTGAGCGCGACCGACAAACCCGAAGCCGAATTCATCGTGGCGGACGGCGACGAACCTCTTGCCGCTTACGAATTCTGCAACCTTCACGGACTTTGGATGGCTAAAATCGTCTGACAGGAGGCGATTGTCATGGCGAACGACAATTCTAATATCGACGAGCGCGTCACGAGTTTGGAAAGGCAAGTGGCAGTTATTGCGACAAAAGTGGACGCACTTTCAGAAAAAGTTGATTTGGTTATAGGTGAACTGCGGGAGTTTAAAGATGAAATGCGAAACGACCGGGCTCGACAAGATGCCGACATTCGTGAGATTCGTGCTCGTCAAGATGCTGACATGAAAGAGATTCGCGAAATTTTGAATAACAACGTGCGCAACATGTTCATCACCGTGATAATCGGCGTCGGAGCCATGGTCGTCGCCGTCCTCATGAAATAAAAAATTTTTCGCAAAAAAATCCCCTCGCAAATTCGCGGGGGAAAATTTTTTTTATTTAAAATCGGCGGAAGAAATTATCGGCTCGAAGTCGGCGGGATTAAAATTTTCGGGCGCATCAAAATTTTTTTCGCGGAGAAATTTTTTTCCGTCGAAGTCAGGCTTGCCGTCCTTGTCGTCGAAAGTCGTTCGGCATTTCGGATAAGCACTGCAGCCCCAAAATTCTCCGTTCTTGCCTTTGCGTTTGACGAGAGCCGCGCCGCACCTCGGACATTTAAAAATTCCTTCGGCCTCGGCGAATTTTGCTTTCGTCGCCGCCGCACAAAGTTTGCTCGTGAATTTAACTTGCCCCGCCAAAAAATTTTCCAACGTGCCGTCACCTTCGCTCATGGAGTGCAATTTGTCTTCCCAAATGGCCGTCGCGTCGGGGTAAGTCATCTCGTCGGGCAGCGCGTCAATCAGCAGGTAAGCTTTTTCCGTCGGCTGAAGATTTTTTTTGACGACTTTCAAAAAGCCGCGCTTGGTCAGGTCGTCGATAATCGCCGCGCGCGTCGCCTCGGTGCCGATGCCGTAAACGTCTTTGAGTTGTTTTTTCGCGTCGGGATTTTTTACGTAGTTGTGAATATTTTTCATGCCGTCCACCAGGCTCGACGAAGTAAAATGTTTAGGCGCAGTGGTCACGCCTTTTTTGAGCTCGGATTTTTTTTGAAGAACGTCGTCGCCCGTTTCCATTTGCGGCAAAATAATTTCGGTCTCGTCGTCGGCTTTAACTTTCGGCGCGGCGTAAAATTCTCGCCAGCCGTTTTGCTTAACAACTTTTCCGCGAACCGAAAAAATTTCGTCCTTGTATTTGACTTCGACAACGGTCTCGTCGTAAACGTGCTGCGGATAAAATTGCACAGCGTAATTTTTCGCGATGAGATTGTAGACGTTTAGCTCGACGGCGGGCAGTTGCATGTTCAAAAATTTTTGCGTCGGGATAATCGCGTGGTGCGCCGAAATTTTTTTGTCGTTCCACGCGCGGCTTTTAATCGTCGGGTTCGCGTTAAGTGCCAAAGTTTTCAACGCGCTGTCGTTTGTCCTCGACAAATTTTTTAAAATTCTCTGCGCGTCCCGAAGTTGTGTCGTCGGAAGAAATTGACAATCGGAGCGCGGGTAAGTTGTAAATTTTTTTTCGTAAAGACTTTGCGCGGCGTCGAGGACTTGTTGCGGCGTGTAAGCGAAAATTTTTCCTGCCGCCACTTGCAAAGTCGACAGCGAAAACGGCAGCGGCGGCGATTCTTTTTTTTCCGTCGTCTTGTAAGAAAAAATTTTTCCGTCGTGCGGCGCGGCCGAAAATTTTTTCAGCAGCTCTTCCGCGAATTTTTTATCAATCAATCGTCCTTCGCTGTCGAAGGCCTTAAGCTCCAACATTTTTTTTGACGGCTTGAACTGCGCGATAAATTTTCCGTTTGCGTGCTCGAACGTCACAAGAATTTTAAAAAAATCTGCGGGCTTAAAGTTTTTTATTTCGCGCTCGCGTCTGACGACCAGGGCAAGCGTCGGAGTCTTAACGCGGCCAATCGGCAAAACCAAATCGCGGTGGCCGAGCCTCCTTGCCGCCAAAGTGTACGCCCGCGACAAGTTCATCCCGATTAACCAATCGGCGCGGGAGCGGGCAAGCGCGGACTGCTTGAGATTAAAAAATTCTGCGTTGTCGCGAAGATTTTCTGCGGCGCGAAGGATGCTCGTTTCGTCCAGCGCGTTGAGCAAAATTCTTTTGACGGGCTTTTTGTTTCCGAGAAAATCCAGCACCTCGTCGACGAGCAGTTGGCCTTCGCGGTCGGGGTCGCCCGCGTGAATTATTTCGTCGGCTTCGGCTATCAAACTTTTGACGATTTGAAATTGTTCGGCCGTCGAAGGATTGACTTCCATTTTCCAAACCTGCGGGACAATCGGCAAGTCTTCCGCGCGCCAAATTTTATATTTCGGGTCGTAAGCGTCGGGTTCCGCCTGCTGCAACACGTGACCGAAAAGCCATGTCACCACTCCGCCCGAAGTTTTTATGAAGCCTTTGCCCCGTTGCGGATTTTTCAAGACGGCGGCCAGCTCTCGTGCCATCGACGGCTTTTCCGCGATATAAAGTCTCACGTCAATTCACCTCGTGCAAATTTTAGCAAAAAAAATCCCGTCGGTCGACGGGAAAAAATTTTTTATCGAAACGATTTTAATTTCGGTCGGGCGGCGGCAAGGGTTTGCCGTCAGAATCTTTCGGCGGTTCGGGACGGTTTGAATCGTCGGAATTTCTGTCGGGCGGCGGCAGAGGATTACCGTTAGAATCTTTGGGCGGTTCGGGAGGATTTTTGTCGCCCGATTTATTTTTGCCGAACGCGTCCTGCGCCTTGTCGAACGTGTCTTTGGCCTTGTCGTATTTTTGTTTGGCCTCTTTAACTTTGTCGAGCGAATCCGCGCTTGCGATTTGAACATTGGCCGCGCCCAAGCCGAAGACGAACGCTCCGACAAGCAGGCCGCTCAAAATTTTTTTCGTCATGATAAAACCTCCAAAAAACTTTTCGACGATTATATCACGCGAAAAATTTTTGTCATTTGAATTCGGTTAAAGTTTGCTGAACTGAATGTTGTAAAGGTTGCTGTAGACGCCGCCGAGCGCAAGAAGTTCTTTGTGGGTGCCGGCCTCGCAGATTTTTCCTTTGTCGATGACGAAAATTTTATCCGCGCCAAAAATCGTGCTCAACCTGTGCGCGATGACAAAACTCGTGCGCCCGACCATTAAATCATCCAGCGCGGCTTGCACAATTTTTTCGCTCTCCGTATCGAGGGCACTGGTCGCCTCGTCGAGAATCAAAACTTGCGGATTTTTTAACATTGCACGGGCAATCGCCATGCGTTGACGTTGACCGCCGCTCAAGTTCAGCCCGCGTTCGCCGATTTTCGTTTGATAGCCGTCGGGCAGCTCGCGAATAAATTTATCGGCGTTGGCAGCTTTGGCCGCCGCGATAACTTCTTCGTCCGTGGCGTCCAATCGACCGTAACGAATATTTTCCATTACCGTCGTCGAGAAAAGCAACGTCTCTTGCGGCACGATACCGATTTGTTCGCGCAAAGAATGTACAGTCACGTCGCGAATGTCAAAGCCGTCAATTTTAATCGAACCTGCCGTCACGTCGTAGAAGCGCGGAATTAAATTTGCGATTGTAGACTTGCCTGCGCCGCTCGGCCCGACGAACGCAATCATCTGCCCCGGCAAAACTTCAAAGCTGACATCTTCCAGCGCGTTGTGCACGCCGTCGTAGCTGAACGTCACTCCCTCAACTTTGACGGAGCCTTTGACTTTCGGAAGCTCAAGGGCGTTCGGTTTGTCGTTGACGGTTTCGGGCAAGTCGAGCACGCCAAAAATTCTGTCGATAGCCGCCATTGCCTTTTGCAGTCGACCGTAAATGCGCGACAATCTTTTGACGGGATTGGCAAGGTTCACGGCGTAGGTTAAGAAGGCGACCAACGCTCCCGCAGAAATTATTCCGTTGACGACTTCGTAGCCGCCGAACCAAACGATGAACGTGACGGCGACCGCCGCCAAAAATTCTACCGTCGGCGTCAACAGGCTCGTGATTTTTACGTTGTCTATCGTCGCTTTGAAATTTAATTCGTTCTCAACTTTGAATCGGTTTATCTCGTAATCTTCGCGTACAAAAGATTTCACGACTCGGACAGACGAAATGCTTTCTTGAAGGAGCGACGTGATGTCCGCCAATTTCTCTTGAATTATTCTGCTCGTCGATTTTATTTTTTTCCCGAAGATTCTCATCGACACGCCGACGAGCGGAACCGTGATTAAAGTTAAAAGCGTCAGCTTCCAATCAAGATAAAACATCATGACGATTGAGCCGATTAAAATTGCGCCCTCGGTGAACATTTCGATTAAGTTGTCGACGAGCGCGGATTGAATCGCTCCCACGTCGTTTGTTAAATAGCTCATCGTTTCGCCCGTCTGGTGTTTGTCGAAGTAAGCCATTGGCATTCGCTGAAATTTCCTGAACATCACTTCGCGCACGTCCACGACGACACGTTGGCCGATATACGACACAAGATAAGATTGCCCGTAATAAAAAATTCCGCGAATCGCGAAGACGACGACGATGCTCACCGAAATAAAATTCAGCATCGCCATATCGCGTTCGGCCAAAACTTTATCAATCATGTCTTTGATTATCCACGGCAAGTAAAGGTTCGCGCCCGACGCGCAGATTATGCAGACGATTGCCAGTGCAAAGCGTCCGATATACGGCTTGATATACGCCAGAAGTCTTTTATAATTTTTCATTTGCTAAAAAAAGGTTTATCCCAGTCGTCGGGATAACCGAAATTTTTTGTATCCTGCTCGTAAATATCCAGCTGATTGTAAATCGTGTCTAGAACTTCATAATAAGCTTGTTTGCGTCCTTCGTTAAATTCGTGCGGCTCTTCTTTAGCCTCGTCGATTGATTCGTAGCCGTTTTTCACAACGCGATAAATTATATATCTCATTTCTGCGGGAGTAAGTTTTTTTCTCACAGCGATTCTCCTCTCTTTGTCAGTTCGTCGACGCGATTTTGAATTGATTCTTCCATGTTGTCAATTTCTTTTTGCCAATGTTTGATTCTTCCGGGTTGCCTTCCGGGTTCATCAAACCAATCGGAATAACTTTCCCAAGGATGTTCGATTTTGTATTGATGAATTGCAATTTTCTTTTTCAAGCTGCGAATGCCTTTGCGAAGTTGATTAGACGTTTGATTTTCGATTGCGTCTTCCGCAAATAATTGTAAATCAAATTTCAAGCATTGTCACCTGCCGTTTCCAAAATCTTTTCGGCGACACGAGAGGCCGCGCCCGCCGCTCCGAGTTTCGCGCAAGCCGCTTGTAAATTTTTTATGACGCGCTCCCTGTCGTCCAAAATTTTTAAAAGTTCGGCGGAAATTTTTTCGGGCGTCACTTCGTCTTGCAAAAGTTCGGGCAAAATTTTTTCGTCCGCCAAAATGTTCGGCAGGCTGAAAAATTTTA
>CAMJQS010000014.1 GCA_946408105.1 uncultured Selenomonadales bacterium
CCGAGCGCGGAATTTTTATGCCGTTCGCCGAAATGCGCGGGCGTCCCAAAGTCGGAGAAATTGTTTGGGCAAAACTTTACACCGACAAATCCGGACGACTTGCCGCTTCCATGAAAGTTTCCGACGAAATCCGCCGAGCCTCAAAACCCGCAGAAAATATCAAACGCGGCGACAAAATCACGGGCGCGGTCTTCAACGTGATTGACGCGGGCGCGTTCGTCTTCAGCGAGGAAAAATTTATCGTCTTCATTGACCGAAAAGAAATTCCCCGCGAGCTTAGGGTTGGCGAACTCGTCGAGGCGCGCGTAACTTTTATTCGCGAGGACGGTCGTCTTGACGCTTCCCTTCGCGAGATAAAAGAAAATGCCCTGGAGCGCGACGCCGAAAAAATTTTTGCCTTCATGCAGAAAAACGGCGGCACAATGAATTTTCACGACAGGAGCGCGCCCGAAAAAATTCGGCTCGTCTTCAAGTTGAGCAAGGCGGCCTTCAAGCGGGCGGTTGGTCATCTTTATCATCAGCGGCGCATTGAAAAAATCGACGGCGGCTTTAAAATCGTTTAGCAATTAAAAAAGCAGGCAACCTTTCGGGTCGTCTGCTTTTTTTGTGACAAAGTAACTTAACCGACGCAAAAAATTTCCAAGAAAAATAAAATTTTAAACAGCACTTAACAATAAACTATTTTTGATATTACTCCTTAGGCAAGAGTATTTTATCAGATGCGCAGGAAAGGACATGTGGAACGCCTTAATGGTGAAAGGCGCAAAATTTTCCGAGAGCAATATTCCGTTTTGTCCGACGACCGCCGAAGAAATTCCGCGCGAGCTCATCTCCTACACCGAGGCGAGAGCAATTTACAATCGGCGGATGAAACGCGGCGACAAAAATTTTTTCGTGAATGCTTTCGTTCACTTCTATCAGCACGAATTAAATCCTCACACAATAATTATTTACGGCTCGGACAATCTTCCCTGCATTGAAAGCGTGCGTCAAAAAATTAATATCGTCAGCTTCAAAAGCGAACGCGCCCTTGCCTTCGAGGAAAAAAAATCATGAGTAAGCCGAACAGCGGATATTTCCACGGCGCAAACGGAAAAGGCGGCGGCACTCCTCAAGAAAACACTTCCAATCAAACCGTCAACAACTTAGCAAACAAACTCCCGCCGAATGATTCGCAAATCAAGCATATGTTCAGAAACGCTGAAGGGCATCTGCCCAATACGCCCGAAAATCACAAACTGATAGAAACCGTAGCCAATGACCCCGCAAATTACAAAGGCAAAGACAAATTTGGAAAAGAATGGTATTCAAGAATGGAACCCGACGGTTCACAGATTTGGGCTTGGTCATTTAACGGTGTAATTAGAGACGCCGGCAAAAATTCAACACCTAGAGAGTGGGATCCTGAAACAGGATATTGTCTGAATCCCAAAAAAGTCAACAAATGGAGGAGACCGAAATGAAACGAAAATATTTGCACATTGCGATGTTCAGGGCGATGGATTGCCTTTACGACGAGCTGAAAACTCCTCCGGAAATACTCGACGTATTCCTGACCGACGCGAATCCATATATCTGGGCTGACCATACAACTGCTGACCCCGCCGTTCAAGCTGACTTCGACAGGTCGATGGACAGGCAAAATATCGGCGAGGAAGTCGACGAGGCAACGGCTTACAACGCGGTGAAAAATTTTCTTGCCGAGCAAAATGTTCAGTTCGCCGAGTGGTTCACGGACGTTTCACGCGACAAACAACATCCGTATTTCGTCGAACTGTTCGAGGACATTTCTTTTGACGAATGGAAAAAACTTTGTGCGCTTGTCACCGAGGAGGAAGAGTTTGACTCGTAAGCTGTCAAAAAATTTTCAAAGCCGTAAGCGACCGCAAATGCGCGGTCGTTTTTTTAGTCGTAGCTGAGCCACGTGAAAATAAAAATCGCGATTGAAACAATTCCGTTGCGCATGAAGTAGGCTTGAGTGACTTCGCGATAATCATTCGGGCGAACAATGGCGTGCTGATAGACGAGAGCCGCCGCCGCAATCGCCACGCCGACGAAATACAACTTGCCCAAGCCGAGCATGAGCCCGACCGCCACGAAGCAAACGATTGAAACGACGTGAAGACCGCGGGCAATGTTGAGGGCACCCGCCGCGCCGTATTTCGTTGCCAAAGAGTGGAGCCGCTGACTTTTGTCGAAGCGTTCGTCTTGTGCGCCGTAAACCGCGTCGAACGCTCCAATCCACAGCGCGACCGCCACGCATAAAATTATCATCGGCAAAGAAATTTTTTCCGTCAAGGCGACCCACGCGCCCGCCGGAGCCATCGCGATTGCCAAGCCCAAAAACAAATGACACCACGCGGTAAATCTTTTCGTGAACGGATAAATGATGAACGGAACGGCCGCGACGGGCAAAAGTTTTAAGCAAATCGGCGGCAGCTGCGCGACCGTCACGACGAGGACGATTAAACACAGCGCGATAAAAATTAACGCCTCGCCTTTGGAAATTTCGCCGCGAACCATCGCCCGATAACTCAAGCGCGGCTGAAGCTTGTCGTATTTTAAATCGGCCAGGTTGTCGATTGCGATTGCCGCCCAGCGCGCAGAAGTTATCGCCAACAAAATTAAAACGACCGTCCAAAAATCCGGGCGGCCGTCCGTCGCCATGAACGAACTTGCCAGGGCGAACGGCAAAGAAAAAATCGTGTGCGGCAAGGCGACGTTGTTTGCGTGAGCTTTGAGCTTTAAATTTTTTTCATTACGCATTACGCATTCCGCATTTCTAATTGCTTTTCAAAGTCACCGTCGGGCAAAAGTTTCCAAACTTCATCAGCCCGCGCAGAATTTTTTAAGACGCGCTCAATATTTTTTGCGTCGCTGAAGTCGAAAAATTTTTCCGCCTCTTCACGAGACTTCCCGCCCGCAACTTTTCGATTAATCAATCGTTCGCGCAAAAGTTGCGGCTCGGCCTCGATAAAAACGGAGTAATCGGAAAGCACGCGTACATTCGTCCAGCCCGCCTCCTTGAGCAGCAAATAATTTCCTTCAAGCAAAATTATATCGTCCTCGACGCTCCAATAGTCGGGCAAGACGTCATGAATTTTTCTGTCGTAAATGTTCCAGTCGGTTCCTTCGGAGCGCGCCGCGCGAATTTTTTCAACGAGCAAGTCGACATCAAAAGTTTCGGGCGCACCTTTCACGTCGCGCATCAAAATTTTTTCGCCGTCGCGTTCAATCGTCGCAACGTTCATGTAAGTCGCCGTGAAGTGATAGCCGTCCATGCCCAGTGCGCGAATCGGGTCGACTTCGTTGGAGCGTTCGCGGCTGAGCTGCTCCAAAAATTTTGCAAGCGTGGATTTACCTGCTCCGGGCGGCGCGACGAGGCAGGCGATAACTTTTCTGTCCATCGTCATTTTTAAATCGGTCAGCTCGTGAAGGAACGGCATAAAAATTTCTTCGACGGCCGCCGCGCTGAATTTGACTTCTTGCCGCAAGCCGTTGACTTCCATGTTGTAAGTTAAAAAATTTTTCTCCATGACTCCTCCTCAATCAATCGTAAATTACGCCGCGTTTGTCAATCTTCACAACGAAAATAATAATTTTGTCGTCCTGAATTTGTGCGACAATCTGATATTCACCGACACGATAACGCCAAAAGCCGTCCCAATCGCCGTGCAATGCTTTGCCGTGAAGTCGAGGATTTTCGCAACCAACCAAGTTTGTATCAATCCAAGTTTTAATTCTTTCACGAATGGGCGCGTCAAAATTGTTAAGTTTTTTTAGTGCAGATTTTTTGTACTTAACGGAATAATTCATGCTTCGAGTCTCTGCCAAAATTCTTCATGCGACAGAGGTTCTTCCGTGTCTTCCTCCAATATCGCCTCCGCGTCGCGAATATCTTCTTCGTCTTCGAGCCAATCGAGCATAGTGCGGCGAAGAAGTTCTGCCGAACTTAAACCTTTTTCGTCGGCATACTTTTTTAGTAAGGCAAAAGCCTCATCAGTGAAAGTTGCAGTCACTTCGACCATTTTAATCACGCTCCTTTTTGCTCAAGAAAAATCTCCACGTTTAACGAGTTCGCGGGCGGCCTTGCCCGTCAAATGTTCAATCGTCATGACGGGCACGACCAACGCGCTCAAGCGGGACAATTCTTTTTCGCGACGCTCCGGGCTTGCCGTCAACGAATATTTATCGGCAAGAAGTTCAAGCCCGCGCAACTTGTCGGGGTCGCTGTCGTCTTCGATAATTTTTATTCGCCCGAAAGCAATCGCGCTGGAAAAATAAGTCGTGAACTCTTCGGCAACGACTTCGTGGCGGTCGACGACGCAGAACGAAACTTTATCGTTGTTTTTAATCGCGTCGAGCTTGTGGCCGGTCTTCGCGCTGTGGAAAAAAATTTTGTTGCCTTCGACGGCGTAATTAATCGGCACGGCGTAGCAGTAGCCGTCGTCGCCCGAAAGAGCCAGCACTCCGAATTCGCCTTCGCGCAAAATTTTTTCGGCCGCTTCCCGCGATAAAATTTGTTTGTTGCGCCGCATCTCTCTGAACATTTTATCAACTCCCCGCGCTTACTCCGTCCTTGATGAGCTTCGCAAGTTTTTCGCTTTCACGAGCCGCGCTGTCGATTTTCATAATTTCGCGGCGGCAATCGTTGAGCGTTTTAATTGCGTCGTCGATTTTTTTGAATGTGAGCGGCTTTTCGTCGTCGGCAAGTTTTTTGAGCACCTGCTTGCAACTTTTAAAAAGTTCGTCTTCCAGTTTCGCGCGAGAACGTTTGCGGTTTTCGATTTCCCGCGCGAGTTTTTCGAACTGTTCCATTGTGTGAACCGCCGCGAGGTAATCGTATTTCATTTGCGCGGAAAGCGGGACTTCCAAATCGTTTGCGTCGATGATTGTGCCCGCGTCCACTGCCTCTTTGAATCTGTCCAGCGTCGCCATGAAAAAATCTCCTTTCAGTCGATTTTTAGGAGTAAGGGGTCGGGGGGCAGGGGTCAGTTTTTTTCCCCTTAATCCTGTCACCTGTCACCTGACACCTGACACCTGACACCTGTCACCTGACACCTGACACCTGACACCTGACACCTAATAATTATCTGTCGCGGCGGCGTCTTCCGTCACGAGAATTTTTTAAATCTTTAAAGTCTTTAATCGTCCGTGATTCGATCCTCGGTCTGTCGTAACTTCTTTGTTGTCGACTGTCGTTGCCGCGCGGGCGGTCGCTATTTCTTGAGCGGTCAAAATTTCTTGGCGGACGATCATCATTGCGCGGCGGCCTGTCGAAATTTCGCGGGCGCGGCGAATCGCCTTCGAGGAGCGCGCGGTGGCTGGCGTTGATTCTGCCTTTCTCGTCAATCTCCGTGATTTTAACTTTGAGCATGTCGCCGACTTTCACAGCGTCTTCAACCGTCGGGATTCGTTTATCGGAAAGCTGGGAGATATGACAGAGAGCTTCCTTGCCGAAACAAATTTCAACGAACGCGCCTGTCGGCATAATCCTCGTGACGGGGCCTTCGTAAATTTCGCCGATTGCCACGTCGTGAACAATCTGTTCGATAATTTCAATCGCGCGGTCGATGCCTTCGACGTTGCGGCTCGTGACGAAAATTTGTCCGTCCTCGTGAATGTCGATGTCAACGCCGGTCTCCTCGATGATTTTGTTGACGACCTTGCCGCCCGTGCCGATGACTTCGCGGATTTTGTCGACGGCAATTTTAATCGTGCGGACGCGCGGCGCGTAAGGCGACAAATCGGGCGCAGGCTCGCTGATGACTTCCAACATTTTGCCGAGAATGAAACTTCTGCCGCGTTTGGCTTGAGCAAGTGCGTCGCTCAAAATTTCGCGCGAAATGCCTGCAACTTTTATATCCATTTGAATCGCCGTGACGCCTTCGGTCGTGCCCGCAACTTTAAAGTCCATGTCGCCGAGCGCGTCTTCCATGCCTTGAATGTCCGTTAAAATCGTGTGCGCGTCGCCGTCTTTAACCAGACCCATGGCCACGCCGCTGACAGGTCGTTTAATCGGAACGCCCGCTTGCATGAGGCTCAACGTGGAGCCGCAGACGCTGCCCATAGAACTTGAGCCGTTGCTCTCCAAAACTTCAGAGACCAAACGAATCGTGTAAGGAAAATCTTCAATGGAGGGAATGACGGGAACAAGTGCGCGCTCCGCCAATGCGCCGTGACCAATCTCGCGGCGGCCGGGGCTGCGTGCGGGTCGAGCCTCGCCGACGCTGTAGCCGGGGAAATTGTAATGGTGAATGTAATGCTTCGTGTATTCGGGTTCGAGCCCGTCGATAATCTGTTCGTCGCCAATCGCGCCGAGCGTCGTTATCGTCAAGACTTGCGTTTGTCCGCGCGTGAAAAGTCCTGAGCCGTGCGTCCTGGCGAAAAGTCCGACCTCGCAGGAAATCGGGCGAACTTCTTCCAGCTCGCGGCCGTCGGGACGAATTTTTTCATGCGTTATCATTTTGCGGACGACTTCTTTTTCCACTTTGTAAAAAACCGCGCCGATGTCTTTTGCCGCGTTCGGGAAATCTTCGGCGGGAAATTTTTCGGCAAGAGCTTCGGCGACTTCGGCTTTAACCTCGTCGAGTGCCGCCTCGCGTGCAAGCTTGTCGGGGTTGCGGATAACCGTGTCGATTTTTTCCGTGGCAAGCTCACGGACCGCCGCGTCGATTTCTTCGTTCGGGTGGAAGAGCGTGACTTCTTTTTTCTCTTTGCCGACCGCCGCCGCTATCTCCTCTTGGAAGGCGACAATCTTTTTAATTTCCTCGTGGCCGAACAAAATCGCCTCAAGTACAATTTCTTCGGGCAACTCTTTAACGCCCGCCTCAACCATCATCACGGCGTCTTTCGAGCCCGCGACGATTAAATCCATTTCCGAAACGTCGAGCTGTTCTTTCGTCGGGTTGATGACAAATTCGCCGTCGACGCGCCCGACGTGCACGCCCGCTATCGGCCCGGCAAAAGGAATGTCGCTCACGCACAGCGCGCAACTGGCACCAATCATTCCCGCGATTTCGGGGGCGTTGTCCTCGTCGAAGCAAATGACCGTCGCGATGATTTGCACGTCGTTGCGGAAGCCTTCGGGGAAGAGCGGACGAATCGGTCTGTCAATCAATCTGCTTTTTAAAATCGCGCTGGTTTGCGGGCGACCTTCGCGCTTGATGAAGCCGCCGGGAATTTTTCCTGCCGAATACATTTTCTCTTCGTAGTCGACAGTCAGCGGGAAGAAGTCGACGCCTTCGCGCGGTTCGGCAGACATCGTCGCCGCGACCAAAACCGCCGTGTCCCCGTAGCGCACGAGCACCGCGCCGTTTGCTTGCTTGGCCATCTTGCCGTGTTCGACGATTAATTTTCTGCCGCCGAGTTCCATTTCAAATGTTTCCAAAATTTTTTCCTCCTAATCTTTTTTCACGCGCTAACCTTCGACACAAAAAAAAAAATTCCTGTGAAAGCCCGCGTGCTTTTCACGGACGCATAACCGAAGACGAAAAACTTTTCATCGTCGCGCTTGGTGATTTGCCACCTTGCGTTCGAATAAAAAAGAGTCCGATAAGTTGAAAATTTTTGGGCTCGGTCGTCCTGTCGACTTGGGAGCCGGCAACAGCGGAGTAATTATTTCTTCTTGCGTTTTTGTAAGGCGGTAACGTTCGTACTAAAATAAATTTGCCTATGTTTTACTTTTCGACTTTACCAATACTTTCTAATCGGCGAATCAAACCTGCCGCCCGTCGAAACCGCTGTGCCGTCGTTCGCGCCAAAGATTTTCTGTTCGTCAAAGAATTTATCAGCGAAGACTTGCCGACGTTCGACCTGCCGACGAAAACAATTTCGGGCAAGCGTTCTTCGGGGCAAGTCTTTTTGCTCACCGCCGAGGTCACGTATTCGCTCCTGATGATTTTAATTTCTTCCATGCTGTAGCCTCCGAAAAATTTTGTCGTTGATAAATTTTTGCGTTGATGATATATTTTCGCCGATGCTACAACCTCTCAAACATCCCGGCAGAACTTCTCGGAGAGGAGGTGAGCGGCATGTTGAGTATCTTAGCTATGATCGGCGTGGGTGTGGTTTCCACCGCAGTCGGAACCGTAATCGGACTCTACATCTACGACCGCTTCGTTAAAAAGTAGCAGGCGAACCAACTCTTGACTGCCCGCTAATCGGACTAATCAACCGGTTATGGCAAAACGAAACCCCGCACGGTTAATCACTCCGGCGGGGTTTTCGTTTGTGAGCTGATGTTGAGCACTTAACTATGTAAGTTGTATCTTAACTATGTTGTAGAAAATTTATCACACGAAAAAATTTTTGTCAAGGATTTACAAATCGGCTCCGTTGCTCGCGATAACTTTTTTATACCAGAAGAAAGAATCTTTGCGGCTGCGTGAAAAGTCGCCCGTGCCGTCGTCGTGGCGATTGACGTAAACAAATCCGTAGCGTTTGGCGTATTGCCCCGTGCCCGCGCTCACGCAATCGATACAGCCCCAAGTCGTGTAGCCGATTAGCGGTACGCCGTCGTCGACAGCCGCGCCCATTGCTTTTATGTGTTCGCGGAAATAATTTATTCGGTAGTCGTCGTGGATTGAGCCGTCCGCCTCGACCTTATCGAACGCGCCGAAGCCGTTTTCGACGACCATAATCGGCGTGCCGGGATAGCGTGACGCAAGTTTATTGAGCGTCCAGCGCAAACCGTCGGGGTCAATCTGCCAGCCCCAGTCGCTCGCTTTGAGGTAAGGATTTTTCGCGCCGCCGAGCATGCTGTCATTAATTTTATCGGCGGTTTCGTCGACGGTCACGCAGTTGGACATGTAGTAGCTGAACGTGTAGAAGTCGACGACGCCCGCGCGCAAAATTTTTTTGTCGTCCTCGTTGTCCATGAAGGCCGTGTCGATTCCCATGTCTTGATAAAATTTTTTCGCGAAGAAAGGATACGCGCCGCGGACTTGAACGTCGCCGCAAAGGTCGTTGTACAAATGATCCAGGCGTTGCGTCTCCAGCATGTCTTTCGGGTTCGGCGTCAAAGGATAGCGCGTGACGTGGCAAATCATGTTGCCGATTTTAAATTCGGGATTGATTTTGTGAGCGACGATGACGGCTTTGGCGGAGGCGACGAACTGATTGTGCAAAGCTTCAATCCTCTGCTGCGGCACGTCTTTGAGCTCGTCGAATTTGCAAGGCGCGGTTCGATTTAAATCTTCGTCCTGAATGATTCCGACGCTGTAAAGATTTCCGACCGTCGGCGACATGAGCGTCATGTTAATTTCGTTGAACGTCAGCCAGTATTTTACTTTGTCCTTGAAACGTTCAAAGCAAGTCGTCGCGTACTTGACGAACAAATCAATCGTCTTGCGGCTGCAGTAGCCGCGATATTTTTTCACCAGCTCGAAAGGCATTTCGTAATGGTTGAGCGTGATTAGCGGTTCGATTCCGTATCGTCTGCACTCGTCGATAACGTCTTCATAAAATTTCAAGCCGGCCTCGTTTGGTTGAGCGTCGTCGCCGTTCGGAAAAATTCGCGCCCAACTTATCGAAAAGCGAAAACACTTGAAGCCCATTTCCGCGAACAGCGCGATGTCTTCTTTGTAGCGGTGATAAAAATCAATCGCCGTGTGCGAAGGATAAAAAACGCCGTCGGTAATCTTCGGGCAAAAAGTTCGCGGGGTGTTCACGTCGCCGCCCAAAAGCAAATCGGGCACGCTCAAACCTTTGCCGCCTTCCGTGTAGCCGCCCTCGTATTGATTCGCGGCAACGGCTCCGCCCCACAAAAAATTTTTCGGAAACGCCATAAAAATTCCTCCCAAAAAAATTTTTTTCTTCGTCTGTAACAAAAGAATAAACCGCCCGAAAATTTTTTGCAAGACAAAAATTTTTTTCGAGTAAAGGGAAAACGCCCGCCGCGTCGAAGTGTGCAAAGCATGAGACAGGTATTTGGCACGTTCAAGGAAAGTTGGAAAATTTTTTTGGCAGTCGCGGCAGTTTTGTCTTTGCAATTAATTTCGGCGGGGCAGCTCAAGTTGTGCGGAGCGGTTCCGACAGGCGCGCTGTTAAGTTTTTTTTATTTCTTGTCGACGGCAGCTCGCTTGGAGGCCGCCGCGAATTCTTCTGCGCCGCAAGCAAAAAAAATTATGCTCGTCGGATTAATTTTGCGGCTCGGAATGGTCTTCGCGGTCTTGGCGGTCGCCGTGCACATTTCCACGGAACTTTTCTTGTCGACGGCGTTTTCGTTCGGCGCATTTTATTTTACGTCGCTCGTTGTCCTGGCTCGTTCCGAAATCAAACGAAAGTTTTAATCGGAGACTTTTATCACAGAGAAAAAAATTTGTGCGTGGTATCTTGCGCACAAGATAAAGGGGGTGAGGAGCCCGGCTCGAAAATTTTTTTGTAAGGAGGTGAACTTATGCATGAAATTGGTGTCCGCGAGACTGTAAATTTTCTCGGCTTGACGTTCAACATCGAAACGCTCAAGATGACGTGGCTGGCAATGGCAATCGTGATTATCATCGCGTGCCTGGCGACGCGCAACTTAAAAGTCGTTCCGCAGGGCTGGCAAAATTTCGTCGAGATGATTATCCTTTGGCTTCATGACCAAATCGACGCAATGATGGGTTCGCGCGGAAGAATGCTTGCGCCGTTCATCGTCGGGCTGTTCATGTTTTTGCTGGCGAGTAACTTAATCGGACTCGTGCCGCTCATGGCGTCGCCGACGAACGATTTAAACACGACGCTCGGGCTTGCGCTTTTGGTCGTGTGTATCGTCCACTGCCTCGGACTTTATTTCAAGGGCGGACATTACATCGCACATTTCTTTCAGCCCACGCCCGTCTTCGTCGTGATAAACATGATTGAAGAAATTGCAAAGCCGATAACGCTTGCCTTCCGTCTTTTCGGAAACATTCTCGCGGGCGAAATTTTAATCATCGTCTTGCTTAAGCTCATGCCGATTTGGATGCCGATACCGTCGGTGGCGTGGTTGGCGTTCAGTATCTTTATCAGCTGTGTGCAGGCGGTCATCTTCACAATGCTTTCCATGGCTTACCTTGCCAACGCGGTTAAGGAAGACCACGCGGAATAGTTCGTCGCAGCGTTTCGCTCGCTTTAGGCGTTCAAAAATTTTTTAGGTTAAGGATCTACTTTTTCTTTGCGCGTCCAAAGAAAAAGTAGCAAAAAGAAAAGACGCCTCGCGGGGGCGTTGCTCCTAATCGCTCCAACGTTTCGAGCACCCGCAGCCGAATGTTGCCCGCTGAATTCGCGTCACGCTCATTGCGCGGGCGAGGCCGCCCGTCCGGGGCGGCCTCAAGACAGAATTCTCGGCAATCGGCAACCGAAAATTTTTTATAATTTTAAGGAGGATTTTTTAACATGGAACATGCAATTATGGTAGCGGCAGCACTTTTGGGCGCAGGTATCACTATGGGCTTGGCGGCAATCGGCGCGGGCGTCGGCGACGGCCTCGTCACCAGCAAATTCATCGACGGCATCACTCGTCAGCCCGAAGCCAAAAATACTCTCTTCACCAACACGCTCATCTCCGTCGGCTTGATTGAGGCTATGGCGATTATCGCAACGGTCGTCGCGCTCATCATGCTCTACGCCAACCCGCTTCTTTAATGCGTAATGCGTAACGCGCAATGCGTAATTAAAGGGGTGATTTGTTTTGATTGAAATTAACGCAACGATTCTCGCGCAAATTCTCAACTTCTTAATCTTGGTCGTCATCTTGCGTGCGGTTGCTTACAAACCCGTCGCCCGCCTCTTGCAACAACGCTCCAACAAAATCAAGGGCGATTTGGAAAAGGCCGAGGCCGACCGCAAAGCCGCCGAACAAACTTTGGAGCAATACAAAGTTCAGCTGGCCGACGCGCACAAAAAAGCTCAAGCAATCGTCGACAAAGCCAACTTAACCGCCCGTCAAGAACACGACGCCGCAGTTGAAGAGACGCGCAAAGAAATCGAGCGCATGAAAGTTTCCGCGCAAGCCGAAATCGAAAACGAACGCAACCGCGCTTTCGAGGAAATGAAATCGCAAATTGTTTCGTTGAGTTTGGCGGCGGCAGGCAAAGTTGTTTCCAAAAATATCGACACGAAAGAAAACGACAAGCTCGTCAACGATTTTATTTCCAAGCTCAACAAAGACATGCTGGGCGATTTGAGATGAGGTGGGGCAATGCTTAACATTCAGCTCGCCTCCAAATACGCCACGGCGATTTTCGAGATTGCCAAAGACGAAAAAAATCTTGACGGCTACGACACCGACTTGGGAAAAGTTCGCGCGGAAGTTTTTGCCATTCCCGAAGCTGTAAAATTTTTTCAAAATCCGCTCGTGCCTCAACAGGCGAAAAAAGATTTGCTCCGTCGCGCCTTCGACAAAGAAATTTCCGAAACCGTCATGAACTTTTTAATGCTCCTCGTCGACAAAAAAAGAATCGGCGTCTTCAGCGAGATTTACGATATCTTCACGTCGCTGAAGAATAAAGAGCAGGGAATTTTAATCGCGGACGTGACGACGGCTTTTCCGCTCACGAAGAAACAACAGGACGCGCTCATCAAAAAACTTACGACGCTCACGGAGCGCAAGATAAAAATTCGCCCGCACAAAGACGAATCAATCCTCGGCGGACTCGTTTTAAAAATCGGCGACAAACTGATTGACGGCTCGGCGGCGGGTCGTTTACGTGCTTTGCAAACGGCAATGCGCAATTAAAGAGGTGAAGTCTAAGAAATGAAAATAAATCCTGATGAAATCACTGCGATAATCAAGGAACAGATTAAAAATTACAACGTCGACTTGAACGTGGACGAGGTCGGAACTGTCATTGAGATTGGTGACGGCATCGCGCACATTCACGGGCTCGATAAAGCTATGTCGGGCGAGCTGCTTGACTTCGGCGACGATATTTTTGGTCTCGTCCTCAACCTTGAGCAGGATAACGTCGGCGCGGTTATTCTCGGACGCGACAACGAAATTAAAGAAGGCGCGACCGTCAAACGCACGGGAAGAATCATGCAGGTGCCCGTCGGCGAAAACATGATTGGGCGCGTCGTTGACGCTCTCGGTCGTCCGATTGACGGCAAAGGCCCGATTCAAACGACTAAGGCGCGTCCCGTCGAGTTCAAAGCTCCGGGTATCGCCGACAGAAAATCCGTTCACGAGCCGCTGCAAACCGGCTTGAAAGCTATCGACGCTCTTGTTCCTATCGGGCGCGGTCAGCGCGAACTTATCATCGGCGACCGCGGCATCGGCAAATCGGCTATCGCAATCGACACGATTATTAATCAGAAGGGGCAAAATTGTATCTGCGTTTACGTCGCGATTGGTCAGAAGGCGTCGACTGTTGCCCGCGTCGTGAAAACTTTGGAAGACCACGGCGCAATGGAATATTCAATCGTCGTGGCGGCCACCGCTGCCGACTCTGCTCCGCTCCAATATCTCGCGCCTTATGCGGGCGTCAGCATGGCGGAATATTTTATGTATGAAAAGCACGGCCACTGCCTCTGCATTTACGACGACTTGACCAAACACGCGGCGGCTTATCGTGCAATGTCTCTGCTCTTGAGGCGTCCGCCCGGCCGTGAAGCTTACCCCGGCGACGTTTTCTATCTGCACTCAAGACTTTTGGAACGCGCCGCGAAACTTTCCGACAGATTGGGCGCGGGCTCGATAACGGCTCTTCCGATTATCGAAACGCAGGCGGGCGACGTTTCCGCTTACATTCCCACGAACGTCATTTCAATCACCGACGGACAAATTATGCTTGAGACCGACTCGTTTTACAGCGGCATTCGTCCCGCCATCAGCGTCGGCTTGAGCGTGTCGCGCGTCGGCGGTGCCGCACAAATTAAAGCGATGAAACAAGTCGCGGGCACAATGCGTTTGGATTTGGCGCAGTATCGTGAGCTGGCTGCCTTCGCGCAATTCGGCTCCGACCTCGACAAAGCCACGAAGGCTCAACTCGACCGCGGCGCACGCATGGTTGAAACTCTTAAACAGTCGCAATATTCGCCTCTACCCGTCGAAGACCAAGTGCTTACGATTTTCACGGCGGTCAGAGGATTTTTGGCGGATATTCCCGTCGACAAAGTTGTTACCTTCCACAACGACTTTATCAAGTTCATGCACACGAATCATCCCGACATCGGCAAAAAAATCATCGACAAAAAGAAACTCGACGACGCGCTCGAAGCCGAAATTAAGGCGGCAATCACCGAATTTAAAGAGACAGTCACTTACAAGACTGAAGGTTGAGGCGGTGGCGTAAATGGCAAATTTACAACACATTCGCCGCCGCATTAAAAGCGTCAAAAATATTCAGAAGATAACCAACGCAATGGACATGATAGCCCGCTCCAGATTCAACGCGGCACGCGAGGCTTTGCTGTCGAACGTTCCCTACGTTGCCAAGACAAAAGAAATTATGCGGCGCGTCATGGGACAAATGCGCGGGCAAGAATACGAGCACCCGTTCATAAAGACGCGCGACGAACTCATTGCCGACCAACAGGAAGGCGCGGGAAAATTTTTGTTCATCGTCATTGCGTCGGACAAAGGCCTGGCCGGTTCGTTCTCAAGCAACGTCTTCAAAGAGGCGCACGACACGATTGAATACGACGGCACGAGCGAAAGTTCTTCCCTCGACAGCGACGACGACGACGAAAACTTCCACAAGAAAAATTTCGACGCGCTCAAAGGTATCAAGCCGGCCGGTAAACGCACGCCCAAACAACAGCGGCAGATGAGCGCGACGGGCGGCTTTGCACGGGCGTCGGGTCGCAGGTCGGGCGGCGGAAAATCTTCAGGCGGCACGACTTCCGAGGCGCGCGAATATAACGACGCCGATTACATCGAAGGCGTCGAACTTATCACCGTCGGCAGGAAGGCCACGACGCATTTCAAACAGCGCGGCTACAACATCATCAAAAGCTACCACGGCATAAGCGAGCGACCGCAATACAAATACGCAAAAGAAATTACCGATTTGATTATGGAACGTTTCGAGAGCGGAGAAATTATCGACGTGACTTTGATTTACAATCAGTTCAAATCCGCGATAAGCTGCGCGCCCGACAACGTGACGCTCCTGCCGATTGTCACCGACGACTACGCCAAGGCGAGCGCGAATCTCAAAGAGGAATACATTTACGAGCCCGACGTCGTTTCCATTCTCAATGACTTTTTGCCGCGAAGAATTGCCACGAGGATTTACGGCGCAATGCTCCATTCTGCCGCGTCGGAACTTTCTTCGCGCATGAACGCAATGAGCAACGCCACCGATAACGCGCAAGAACTCGTCGGCAGGCTCAATCTGTTTTATAACAAAGTTCGTCAGGCGGGCATCACCAACGAGATTAACGAAATCGTCGGCGGCGCCAACGCGCTTGAATAAAGGAGTGAAAAAAATTTGGCGAAAGGAAAAGTTGTTCAGGTTATCGGCGCGGTCGTCGACATTGAATTTCCCGTCGGCGAATTGCCCGAAATTTTGAACGCCGTAAAAATACAGGGCAAGTCCGGCAACGTCGAGATTGATTTGATTGCCGAAGTCATGCAACACCTTGGCGACGGCGTCACGCGCTGCATTGCAATGAGTTCAACGGACGGACTTGTTCGCGGCATGGAGGCCGAAGACACCGGCGCACCAATCACCGTGCCCGTCGGCGAAGAGTGCTTGGGGCGCGTCTTCAACGTCCTCGGTCAAACCGTCGACAACAACCCAAAACCCGTCGGCAACAAACATTGGTTGCCGATTCACCGCAAAGCCCCGACCTTCGAGGAGCAAGAAACTTCCACGCAAATTTTGGAGACGGGCATTAAAGTCGTCGACTTGATTGCGCCCTACTCTCGCGGCGGCAAAATCGGTCTGTTCGGCGGCGCGGGCGTCGGCAAAACCGTTTTGATTATGGAATTGATTCACAACATCGCAACCGAACACGGCGGCTACTCCGTCTTTTCGGGCGTCGGCGAACGCACACGCGAAGGCAACGACCTTTGGACGGAAATGACAGAGTCGGGCGTTATCGACAAGACCGCGCTCGTTTACGGGCAGATGAACGAACCGCCCGGCGCTCGTATGCGCGTCGGCCTCACGGGCTTGACCATGGCGGAATATTTCCGCGACGAACAGGGCAAAGACGTTCTGCTTTTCATCGATAACATTTTCCGTTTCATTCAGGCGGGCTCCGAAGTTTCCGCGTTGCTCGGCCGTATGCCCTCCGCCGTCGGTTATCAGCCCACGCTTACCACGGACGTCGGCGCGTTGCAGGAGCGAATCACTTCAACCAAAAAAGGTTCGATTACCTCCGTGCAAGCCGTTTACGTTCCCGCCGACGACTTGACAGACCCCGCGCCCGCCGCCACGTTCACGCACTTGGACGCGACAACAGTTTTGAGCAGACAAATCGCAGAGCTCGGAATTTATCCCGCCGTCGATCCGCTCGACTCGACCAGCCGTATCCTCGACCCGAACGTCATCGGCCGCGACCATTACGAAGTTGCGCGCGGCGTGCAGGCCGTCTTGCAGAAGTATAAAGAACTTCAAGACATCATCGCCATTCTCGGCATGGAAGAACTTTCCGACCAAGACAAACTCACAGTCAGCCGCGCCAGAAAGATTCAAAGATTTTTGTCGCAGCCGTTCGCCGTCGCCGAAGCTTTCACGGGCTCGCCCGGCAAATACGTCGCGCTCAAAGATACGATTCGCGGCTTCAAAGAAATTCTTTCCGGCAAATACGACGACCTGCCCGAAGCGGCTTTCTACATGGTCGGCGGCATTGAGGAGGCCGTCCAAAAAGCTGAGAAACTCAAGGAGGCGTGACGCATGGCCACAATCCTGCTTGAGATTGCCACGCCCGATAAAGGCGAAGTTTACGCAAAAGAAATTAACATGCTCATCTGCCGTTCCGTTTGCGGTGAGCTTGGAATTTTGCCTAAGCACGCCCGACTTATGACCGAACTCCTTCCGCACGCAATGAGGATTAAGGAAGGCGGCGGCGAAACTCAACTTTTCGTCAGCGGCGGCTTTATGGAAGTCACGCCCGAAAAAATTACAATCCTGGCGGACGCGGCCGAAGCTCCCGACGACATCGACGTTGAACGCGCACGGGCTGCTTACAAACGCGCAGAGGAACGCCTCGCCAAAAAAGATTCTGACATTGACATCGACAGAGCGGAGGCGGCACTCGCCAGAGCCAAAGCTCGTCTTCTGGTTAAGGGCGTTCCAATCGGTTAAAAATTTTTACGCAAAAAAATTTCCCGTCGAAAAACTCGGCGGGATTTTTTCTAAGGATGAATTCATTTGGAAAACAAACAAGCTCACGCGGGCGAACAAGAGTACGACGAAAATTTTTATCTTGCTCAAAGAGGCGCGTACGGCATGGCCGGAATTATATTGCCGATAGTCAATGAAGTTGTTCGTCCGCGAACCGTTGTCGACGTCGGTTGCGGAATCGGCTCTTGGCTTGCCGTTTGGCAAAGAAATTTCGGAGCGGAAATTTACGGCATTGACGGAGATTATCTCGACCGCTCACAACTTTTAATTGACGAAAAATTTTTTCACCCCGCCAACATTGAAGAGCGCATAAATTTGGAGCGTCGTTTTGATTTGGCAATGTGTCTTGAAGTCGCCGAACACTTGACGCCTGCCCGCGCCGATTCTTTTGTCGAAGATTTAACGCGCCTGAGTGATGTGATTTTGTTCAGCGCGGCCATTCCCGCTCAAGGCGGCACCAATCACGTCAACGAGCAGTGGCAGTCCTATTGGGTTGAAAAATTTTTGCGCTTGGGATATGTTTGTGTCGATTTTGTCAGACCAAAAATTTGGAATGCAACAAATCTTCCTCCGTGGCGCAAAGCAAATACTTTACTTTTCGTCAAACGAACGGAACTTTATCATTATCCCGAATTACAAGATTTTTATCTCAAGCATCGCGACGCAACTTTTTTTAACGTCGTTCATCCCGAACTTTACGTTATGAAAATCATGGAGTTCAAAAATTTTTACCTGCGTGTCCAAAACTATTTGGCAAATCAAAAATAAAATTTCCTTTGAATACTTGAATACATTGCCGAAAAACTTTGCTAAAATTTCGCGAACGGTTATAATAGGCGGCGACAATTTCTAAATCAAAGGAGACAACTTAAATGTCAATGACCATGACGGCAACACACGCGGCGGGCAGAAAGTTGAAGGACGCAATCTTCGACGCGAACCTGGCTTGCAACGAGGCGATAAAAATTCACGGGGCGGACGCGGTGACTAACGCGACAATCGGTGTGGTGCTCGACGAGGAAGGCAAGCTTGCGACGCTGCCGACCGTCGAAAAAATTTTCCGCGAGATGAATTTTTCGGAGCTGGTTTCCTACGCGCCGATTTCGGGTCTGCCCGCGTACCTCGACGCCGTGATTGATTTGACCTTCGCCGACAACAAGCCCGAAGGATTTTTCGGAGCGGTGGCAACGGCCGGCGGCACGGGCGCGATTCACCACGCCATTGCCAACTACGCCGAACGCGGCGACGCCGTGCTGACTTCCGATTGGCGTTGGGGCACTTACGATTTAATTTGCAACGAAACCGGCAAACGACTTGAAACTTTTAAACTTTTCGACGACGCGCTGAACTTTAATATCAACGACTTCGCGGTTAAGGTCGACGCGCTCTTGAAGAAACAAAAATCTCTGCTCACGATTATAAATTCGCCCGCGCACAATCCGACGGGCTACGCGCTCAGCTCCGACGAGTGGGACAAAGTTTTGGACGTGCTCAAGGCGCAGGCTTCGACCGGCAAAAAAATTTCTCTGCTCGTCGACATCGCTTACATCGACTTTGCGGGCGAAAAAAATTCTGCGCGTGCTTTCATAAAAAAATTTTCCGACTTGCCCGAAAATCTTTTCGTGATGATTTCCTTCAGCATGTCGAAGAGTTTTACTTTTTACGGTCAACGAACGGGCGCGCTTATAGGCGTGTCGTCGAGTGAGGCAGTCATTGACGAATTTAAAAACGTCAGCAAATATTCTTGCCGCGCAACCTGGTCGAACATAAACCGCGGGGCTCAAGCTCTGCTCGTCGCGCTCAACAAAAACAAAGAAATTTTGCCGATTTACGAGGCGGAGCGCAATGAACTTTATCAAACGGTCAAACGTCGCGCCGATATTTTTGTCGACGAGGCAAAAGCTTGCGGCCTGAAGATTGTGCCGTACAAGGGCGGATTTTTTATCGCGGTGCCCGCCGAAAATCCTGCGGCCGTCTGCAAAAAACTTCACGACGATTTAATTTTTGCCGTGCCGCTCAAGTTGGGAATTCGTGTGGCGGCGTGTTCCACTTCCATAAAAAAAATTCACGGCGTCGCAGAAAAAATTCTTCGCGCCATGAAATGAAAATTTTTTCCCGTCGAGGTCGGCGGGATTTTTTTTATCGGACAGAAACAGTCAGCGTGTTATAAGTGAGCGATTGCAAAGTTAAATCGGCCGTCATGTTTGCGCGCAGCTCGTTGAAGAGCGTTTGCGGAGAGCCGCCGTACATGACGGTGAAAACCGCGCGGCCGCCGTCGTAGCTCGAAAGATTAAAATTTTTCACGCGGCTGACGGAGCCGAGAGCATTTTGAACGAGACTGATTTTGGAAAAGTCCGCGCCGTAAACGACAAGCTCGACGCCCTGGCGGCTGGTGTACATTCCCGTTATCTGTTCGACAAAATAATTTCCCATTTGCTCGCCCGCCGAGGTGAGCGCTTTTTTTGCGGCGATTGCTTCCGAGTTGTCGTAGGCCGAACCGTATTTGCCGTCCGCCGCGATGACTTGCCCCGTCCGAACGATAAACATTTTTGCTTCGACGCGTGCGCGAACGGCTTGCATGTTCGTGCGTTGGTTGCCGGGCAAATAATTTCCCAAGTCGCCGACGCCTTCAGAAAAACTTTCGCCGACAATCATAATGTCCACGCCGAATTTTTCCGCCGCCGCTTTCATCTGCGCAACGTTCATGCTCATCGGGCTTTGATAATTTAAACCCGTGCCGACTTCCGTGACGAAATTAAATCCCGCGTTCAAAAGCGTTCGGACGATTGCAGTTTCGCCGCCCGCGCCGCCGACGTTATAATTTAAATGTTGTTCGGGAACGTAGACGGCGATTTTCGGATTGCGCAACTGAACGTTGATGATTCCGAGCCGCGTCAATTCGTTCATGAGTTTTGAGTTCGGTTGGTCGTCGACAGTCGCGTTAATCGTCACAATCCAGCCGTCGGCCGTTTGCTTGCGGTCTACGACGTTGTAATTGTTGACGAACGCGCGGGACTGAACGTAAATTTGATCGTTGATGACCATGGAATTTTGCACGAGGGTTTCCGAGTCGACGAGCACGCCCAAAGTATTTTCGACGGCCGCCCGCAGCGCATCGTTTTCCGCCTCCGCAGCCGTGAGCCCCATGCCCGTGACCGTCACGTTTTTTGCAAAGGCCGTCGCGCTCAACATAAGCAGAGCCAAAAGTAAAATTGCGAATCGTTTCATGCCGCTCAACTCCTCCTTACAATGTCGCCCTTGTGAATCGTGCCGGAATTTTCCGCGCGACAGACGGCGTAATCCGAATAAACTTCCACGACTTTAATTTTGCAAAGTTCGGTTTGTTTCACGGCGACAATTTTTCCGTTCACGACGATAGGCTCACCTTCGCGTACGACTTGCAACGTTTCGCCCGCCCTGAGCCCGGCTGCCGAGCCTTGGTCAAGGTAGATGTTCGCTCCGTCAATCGCGGCCACGCGTGCGCGGAAAGGATTCATGTTGTCGAGTTGCTTTAAAAAATTTTCCGCCGCGTTTTTGCAGGCGTTGTTGAAGGCGTCTTCCATACTCGCGCCGCTCTTGCTGCCCTCGACCATGCCGGCAATGACCACTTCGCCCGTCGTGTTGTCGACGAAACGAAATTCCAAACCGATTCGCCCTTTGAACTTGTGGACGTATTGACCTGCCAGCGCACCGATGTTGCCCAAGTCGAAAAGCGAACCGATTTGCTCCACGGCCATTGCCGTCGGATTGTTTTCGACGATAGCCATCGTCACTTTGCCGACCATGGTGTATTGCGCGCCGCTGAGCTTGCCCAACTCGACGGCTTGGCTTGGGTCGACGGCGATATTTTGAAAACCCTGCTCGCGAAGTATCGCTCCCATTTGCGGACGCTCCACCACAGTATAACCGCCGCTCGAATGAATCGCCACGATTAATTGTTCCGTCATTATCTCCGCGATTTTTTCTTCCGTGTAGCCCGAAACATTTTCCAGCGGCATCACCGCGACCACTTTTTTTGACGCCTCACAAAAATTTATCGAACAGATGATTAAAAGCGCGCTTATCGCCGCAAAAATTTTTCTCGTAAGCATGACGGCTCCCTCCCGATGTTTTTCTCGAAATATATCAAACGCAAATTAAAATCGCAATAAAATTTTACAAAATGTTCTCCACAGATACGCAGAGATTCCGACGGTAGACTAACACGTAGACTACAAATTAAATGCGATTAATCGCTTCAATAAGTTGCGCCAAAGTCTTGTGGGTGTAAACACGACCGGTGATATCGTGCGCGCTGTGACCCAAAATCAGCTGTTTGATTTTCAGCGGGATGTCAGCGTCGTCCATGAGCGTGGCGCATGTGTGGCGTCCGTCGTGGGGCAGATGATTCGTAAGCAACGGCGACTTGTCCCAAATCCGTGTGCGAAGGTTTTGCACATTTGAGAGCGGCGCACCGTTCACGGTCAATAAGTATTTGTTTGCGGGCATGTAAAAGCCTTCGACCAGAGGGAAAATTTTTTCGGCTATCGGGATAAGGCGATAAATCGTCCGTATGTTGCCACAGTCGGGCAAGCTCCTCACGGCTGAACGGCTTATGAATTTCGCTGTCCGCTTTCACGGGAAGCTCGACCAGCGAGGCGTAATTCGTTGCGACAATCTCTTAGTCAATGGCGTACTTGAACATCTGCGAGCAAACGCTTTTCATGTGATTCATTGCGGGCACACTCAAAGGGCAAACGTCAATCACTGCTTGAATATGCCGCTTGCGAATCCCGGCAAAAGTCAAGTCGTGCAAGTCGGCAAGATTTTTATACGCGGCGACGTAAACCGATTTAATCGGATTAACTTTGAACTTTGAGCGGCACCATAAATCATAGACCTCCGCGAACGTAAGCTTGCGAAGGTCAACGTCAAAAGGGCTTTGATTGTAATTTGCCGGCGCGTTCAACGCCTCTTGGCGCGTCTGAAACGTGCCGAGATATTTTTTTATCTGCCTGCCGTCGTCCGTCCGGCCTACGGTCACACGTGCGGCGTAGGGCTTGCGACGATGACGGGATAACTTTATGACCGAGCCGTAACCGTTCGGAAGTTTCATTCGATTCACCACCTTCAAAAACAAATCCCTCTGCGGTCTACAGGGGGATTTTATGTTATCGGACGATTTCTTTCAAGGGAAATTATTTTCTTTGTCGGGCTTTGAATTTCAGCCAACACCAGTTGACGTATCTTCAACATAAGAGCTCGTCTCTCCCTTCAGCTTCTCAAGTTTGGCTTGCTGTTCGGATATGGAGCGTTCGAGTTCACGAATTTGGGCTTCTCGTTCTTCTTCAGTTGTCTGCGCTTCGACGGCGATTATCAGCTTGAACGCCCAATCGATGACAGCTTCGCGCGCCGGGCGAGGCAAGTCAATAATTGAGCCGATTAACGCTTTTTCCATATCGTTTAGCCCTTTTTCTTCTGTCAAACGGTCAAGGAAATCTTTATCAGACGACGGAACAAACATGGGATACTCGCCTGATTCTAACCACTTAGGATTGACGTTGAAATTATGACAAATAAGTTCAAAGGTGCGAGGCGACAAATTATTTACTCCACTCTCAATGAGGCTTACTGCTCGTTGACTGATTTTTATTTTTTTGCCAAATGCCGCTTGATTTAATCCCAGTTCGTTTCGTAATTCTTTAATGCGTTCACTTTTAGACACAGCAATCACCGCATGTCATATAAAAGTAAGAATTGAAACTCGAAAGAGTTTTGTTAAAATCCAAGCGAACAGGTTTCTTCTTTCCACTTCCATGTGGCACTGTCCACTTCATTAAGAGTGAAGACTCCGGCTTGCGGATTTTCAATAATGAGCCGCATTAGTCAGAGCGTCCGAAAGGGTGTTTTTAATGTACATAGTCGGCATTGATATTGCCAAACATTTTCACGAAGCGGCAATCATCGATTCAAACGGCAAAGTTATCGTCAAGCGAATTCGTTTCGCCAATTCTCACGACGGTTGTCTAAAACTCATGGACGCAGTAAGAAAACTCGACGCGCCCGCTGAATTCGGCATGGAAGCAACAGGGCATTACCGGTTGTGTTCACGTTATCAACCTTCTGCAATCCGACGCCTTGCGCAACATGTTCCTGCGCCAAACAAAGAACGACACCATCGACGCGCCAATCGTTGCTGAAGTCATTCGTTTCGGGCATTACTGTGAAACGCAAGCTGCGCCGAAAAATATTATCGCTTTGCGTGAACTTTGCAGACAACGTTTTTTCGTCGTTGATATGGCTTCAGATTTCAAGCGCAAGATTATCGTCCTCCTCGACCAAACTTTTCCCGAATATGAGAAACTTTTTTCCGATACCTTCGGCAAGTCTTCCGTCGAACTTTTATCCAATTACTCGACGCCCGAAGATATGTTGTCAGTCGACGCTCAAACCTTTGCCGACCTTTTGAATAAAAATCGTCAATCGTCGCTTTTGACGAAGAGATTGCCCGCCTTATGGATAATTTTGACATCAAACTTGAGACGATAACGGGCGTTGGCACTACTCTTGCTGCCGTCATTTTCTCCGAGATTGGCGGTGACATTAAAAAATTTTCTTCCATGCCAAAGCTTGTCGCTTACACCGGACTTTATCCTATTACCGCTGTCGGACATGTTTGCCATAAAATGCTTGCCATTATTTTTGCCGTACTTAGGGACTGTGGACAAAGTATGATAGAATATTATTTGGGTGAAGTAAATGACATATGAATTAGGCGATGAGGAATGGGGCAAACTCAAATCGTTGTTGCCGAAAAACAAAATGGGACGTCCTTGTCTTGATTTGCGCCGGACTCTCAGCGGTATTAAATGGGTGTTGAAAACTGGAAGCTCTTGGCGCGCTCTGCCCCCTGATTTTGGTAATTGGAACAGTGTTTACAGATACTTTTGTCGTCTGTAAGAAAAAGGCGTCTTTGAAGAGATTTTTGCAGAGCTGACAAAAAACGCTGTCCATGAAGAGTTGAGCCTCGATTCCACTTTTGTTAAAGTCCACCGACAAGGCTTGGGTGCAAAAAAGGGCTTGAGCAACACATATGAAAAAGCAAGGGCGGTAAGACTACAAAAATTAATGTTATTGTCGATAAGGCGGGACGACCGATAAAGTTGAGACATTCAGAAAATTTTAAAGCAACACTTCAGCGAGGCGGGCTGGGAACGTCTGTGGCAGGACATCGAAAGGTACGGGCGGGTGCATGTGGCATTTGTCTTCGTCAACAAAGGAAAGGATAGGTTGAAATGATTGATACGGAAGGTTACGTGCTCATGGACTACGACGGCAAGACAGTCACGATTGAAGACGGCACAATGTATTGCCGGGACGCTGACGACGGTCAGCACTGGAATTCGGAAACTCTTCAGTTCGAGGACGACGATGACGAGGAAGACGACAACTGCGACGATGAGCCGGACCGGGACGCAATACCTTACGGTGCACGGAAATCCGTATCGTCGCGGCAACAGCGACCGCGAACTTTACGGCATGGGCCGGTATGACTGCAACTAAGGAGTAAAAATTTGAGTATGGAAATTATAACGATTGAAAATGTGCGTTGCTACGTCGACATCAACAACGTAGCGTGGATTAACGCAGAAGACGTTGCTCGCGGACTTGGATTCGCGCAGACGAAAAACGACGTTGAATATGTTCGTTGGGAACGAGTCAACGGCTACCTTCGCGAGTTCAGGTTTTCCCCGCGCCGTGGGGAAAAATGATTATATCCCCGAAAACATTTTCTACCGCTTGGCAATGAAAGCGTCGAACGCGGCGGCTCAAGCGTTCCAAGCGAAAATCGCTGACGTGATTCTTCCGTCGATTCGCAAGCACGGCGTCTATGCGACGAATGATTTTCTGAGCAAGTCGATAGCCGACCCGATGTGGGCGATTGGAGTTTTAACCGCGCTGAAAGAATCTCAAGACAAAGCGGCGTTGCTGGAAACTCAACTGGCGGAAGCGAAACCCAAAGCCGACTACTGCGATTTAATTCTTCAATGCCCCGATTTGCTCACGACTTCGGCAATCGCCAAAGACTACGGCATGAGCGCGAAAACATTCAATCGGTTGCTCAACAAATTGGGCGTGCAGTTCCGTCAAGGCGAAATGTGGTTGCTCTATCAAAAGTACGCGGCTCAAGGTTGGTCGCAAACAAAAACTCACAAATACGTGGACGCCGACGGAAAAATTCATTGCAAAGTTCACACCTATCGGACGCAAAAAGGGCGGCTCGTTCTCTACGAGTTGCTCAAGCGCGAAAGTTACTTGCCGATGATTGAACGAGCCGCATAAAAAAAGAACTTCCAAAGATTCATGTCAGCCTTCCGCGTCGGAAGGTTGAGACGAGCCTTTGAAAGACACGAACGAATTCATTGACGCGATTATATCACACAAGAAAGGAGGTAGCAAGCATGAAGACTTATTACGACGGCTTAAATGACTTCCACAAGTTGAACGAGCTTATCCGGCGCAGCTGCGTGGCGTGATTTGCCCACCCGACACAAAAAAATATCTGCTCGTGGAAATTGATTCGTCACCAAAAATTTTCAACTCATCGGACTCTTTTGCAAAATTGCCACTCGTTATGACAAATTAACTTTTTGCTTTTGCAAGAAACACTCAGCAAATTTATCTTAGCGGGTGACATCACAACTGTAAACTTTGTCGGCGAGAACTTTTTTACCGACGCGCGACGACCCTATTGCTTTGTCTTTCCTGCCCTTTGCAGAAAGTCAAATTCAAGCAAGGTTGCCTCTCGAACGTCGCCATGAGCGGCGGGCGTTCTTTTGGGGGCTTCAAACAAAAATTTTACTCTGCTCCATTAAGCCTCTGTTAAATCTTTGTGGTAAAATAAACTTGATATAAGTTGTTCACTTCTTTCAAACTCGTTTTATCAAAGAACTGCTTATTTTTTTTCTTTTAATTGAGCTTACCAACACTCTCTAGTTTTGTCTTCGACGCCGACCAAAATCAATCACAAGTTTTGAAATGCGCCATTCGCACGGAAAACGGCTAAATCACGAGCGGCACAACCACTATCAGCGATGACAACGACACCGACAACCTCTTGAAATTGTTCCGGACGGAAAACGGAACTTTTGCCGATTCCATTTCCACCGACGACGCCATAACCGACACGAATACAATTTTCTACGCAAAGGCGAGCTCCTCAAGTTCCGAATCACCGCAGACCGATTCAAGCATTAAATTGAAAGAAGACAAATTAGATAACGCGTTGACGACAAGCGGCTCCCCGATGATTCAAGACGGCACGCTGATTTTGAACGGCTCAAGTTATTCGGGGAACAAGCGGCGTAACACTCTTTAAGGCTCGCCCGCTCACAACGAATTGTCCGAATTGCCCGTAATGCTCACTGTCGACGTTGAGCGCAGACTTTCCAACGCCTTAAAGACGCGGGAAAACGCGGGCTCTGACGACACTCTCATAACGGCACTGCTTTTTATCAGACACGGAGGCTAAATGTTTTGACATTCCCGCGACCGATGAAATTTGGTTAAAGAATCAGTTTCAGACTGTGTTGTTGCACATGATCAGCGGCTCCAGCGCGGACGTCATTGAAACTTGGGTTGACTGCACGTTGATTTATCACGGCTAAGATTTTGCCGATACTTATCTGCAGTCCGACGGCGAGAAAACTTTTTTCTCCAACGTCATCATTTCCAATTCTGAAATAAGCCTCGACGAAGGTCGGCAGATATTTTCCTTCGACGTTGAACGCCATTTCAAAAAAGCACAGACACCGATTTGGCTCACGTTCAACGAAGGCGTTAGATTGGACAGTATACGGCAACCCGACAATTCTCGATACCGCGCGATTGCCCGTTCACGATTGATTTTGACAAGCCCACAGGAAAATCGTGACGCTGCCGCCTCGTGACACAGACGCGAAGCCCGAACATTCGCCCGAATAATGGCGCAGCGGAATTCGAACGAAAATCCACTCTGACCTTTCACGCGCGATGCTTAAAGAGACATAATAAAAATTTGCAAAAAAAGCGGCGCGGCAAGTATAATGCTCAAGTATTTTAATACTTCCATTTTAGTTGGCGAGGGCAATGTTGACCGGCACTGAAATTTTTAAAACGAATAAAAAAATTCTCGGCGAAATTTTTGCGTGCAAAGTCGTCGAAGGATTTTTAATTTTGCTCGCCGCAAGTTTTCTCGTGAAGTTCATCGACGCGCCGTCGGAAAAATTTTTGGCGGCGGCGTTCGGCTTTTTCGCGGGAAGATTTTTTTTGTCGGGCGCGGCAGAAAAATTTTTTGCGCGGCTGTCGGTGAGCGTGCAAACTTCTTTCCGAAAAAAAATTCACGCGCAACTTTTTGAACAGGAAATTTCAAGCGGCGAACTTTTGACTTTGATTTTCGACACGGTTCAAAGCTTGGACGAATTTTTTTTGAAGGTCGCGCCGCAAATTTTTTCCGCGATAATTTTCTTGCCGATATTTTTAATTTGCGCGGCTCTCGTCGATTGGTTGACGGCGGCGATTTTGCTCGTGACGTTGCCGATTGCGCCGGTGTTGCTGTGGCTGATTGGGAAGGCGACGGCTGAAAAAAATTCTCGCGCGTGGTCTGAACTTCAAAAACTTAACGGAGACTTCCGCGAAATTTTGTCGGCAATAACGACTTTGAAAATGTTCGTGCGACTCGACGCGGGCGCGAAAAAAATTCGTGAGGCGTCGGAAAAATCTTCGGCGGCGACGCTCGACGTGCTCAAGCTGGCGTTCGTGTCGTCGTTC
>CAMJQS010000015.1 GCA_946408105.1 uncultured Selenomonadales bacterium
CCCAGTCCGCGTAATTAATTTGCAGCTGAACGAATTCGGCTTCGGGGTGCTTGTTCAAAATTTCGTCGAGCTCTTCGGGCGTGGAGTGGAAAGAAAATCCGACGTGTTTAATTTTTCCTTCGCGCTTCTTATCAAAGACGAAATCCCACATCTTGAAGCGTTCAAAAAATTCCGTGCGGGTTTCGCCCAAGTTGTGCAAAAGATAAAAATCAAAATAGCCCGCGCCCGTCTTCGCCAACGACGTTTCAAATTGGGCGATTGCGTCTTCGCGCGTTTGGCAATTAATCCACGCGGCGTTCTTCGTCGCCAAAGTGAATTTGTCGCGCGGATGACGTTCGACCAACGCTTTGCGGATTGCCTCTTCGCTGCCGGGATAAACGCGCGCCGTGTCAAAGTACGTGAAGCCCTTCGACAAGAAAAGGTCGACCATCTGTTTGACTTGCTCAAGGTCAATGGTCTCGTCTTCGAGGCGCGGCAGTCTCATCAAGCCGAAGCCCAACTTTTTAATTTCTTCGCCGAGATAGCTCATGTTAAAACCTCCTCAAAAAATTTTTACACACACGCCGATTATATCATGTGAAGTTCAGTCACGGTCAAGGTCGGGGCGAAGATTTTTCGCGCCGCCCAAGTACACGTGACGAATTTTATTTTGCGCCGCGTCCGTGTCCGTTAAAATTAAAACGCGAATGCAAAGCGGCAGTGAATTTTCCACGGCGGGTTCGCGCGTGTCGAACAGCGGCACCAAACTCAACGCGCTCAACTGTCTGACTGCCGAAGACGGAAAGGCCGCCGTCAAATCTTCCGTCGTCGAAAAAATTATCGCGCCCAAATTTTCCGCGCGCAATTCGTTCTGCGATAAAATTTCTGTGACGAGAAGTTGAGCCGCCCGCCAAATTTTTTCTTTGGAATTTTCGTCGACCGTAATTGCTCCGCGAATCCCTCGCATGGTCATCTTCGGACGCCTCCTCAATATTTTTCTTTAATCTGCAACTTAACCGTCTCGTTCGTCAAAAAGTCTTCGTAGGTTGAAATTCTGTCGACGGTGCCTTGCGGCGTGATGTCCATGATTCGATTGGCGATTGCTTGAATGAAGGCGCGGTCTTCGTCGAGGAAAATAATCGTGCCGGGGAATTCGACCAAACTTTTTTCCAAAGCCTCAATCGTCGGCAAGTCCAGGCAAGCGGTCGGGTTATCGAGCAACAAAAAATTCGCCGTGCCGAACGCCAGCTTGTCGAACTCAACTTTGGCGGCCGTGCCCGTGTAAACTCTCGGCATGTAAAAAACTTTCACGCCGTCAGAAAAATTTATTTCGCCGCGAAGGCAACCGCCCGCGTCATGATTTTGATAAGCCGTCGCCAAAGTTTTGAGCAGTTTGGATTTGCCGATTTCGTTCTTGCCGACGAAGGCGACCTTTTGTCCTTGGCGAATGGTGAAGCCCACGTCTTTGAAGAGCGGCTCGCCGTCACGAACTTTAAGCAGGTCGTCGACCTCCAAGACAATCGGCACCGCGCCCGAAGGCGTCGGCGGCAAAAGTTTTGCGCAATCAATTTTTATCGGTTCGGATTTTTCGGAGCCGAGCTGAATCGTCCGCGTGCAAGTTTCCTGCAAAAAATATCTGTCGCTGCAGGCGATGACGCTCGTTAAGTTTTTGTGTTCGTTCAAAAAATTTATCAGCCACTCGATGCCGTCCGTGTTTAAATTTTTTGTCGGCTCGTCGAGGAGCAAAATAATTTCGTCGTCGTCGAGGCCGCGCAACGCCCGCTTGAGTTTTTCAATCGATGACATTTCGGCTTTGCGCAAATCAGAAAAATCTGCGTAGACGCTGCCGTCGACCGAAAGGACTTCGCCGAAAATTTTCACGTCGCCCGCCGTCGGCAAAATTCTTTTCGCCAAAATATCCAGCAGCGTGGACTTGCCCGCGCCTTCGCCGCCGATTATCCCGACTTTTTCGCCGCGCGCAATTTCAAAGTTCAAGCCCGAAAAAATTTCGCGCTTGCCGAGCATGAGCTCCAAATCTTTTACGCTTATCAAAAATTTCAACTCCCTAATCCAAAATTATTCCGCGAGCTTGATGAAAGGCGCGGTGTAATTGAAGTCGACGTATTCGACGGGATGAGGATTCGTCGCCAAGTCGCGCAGAAAATCTTCCGTGAGCCGAGCCTTTTCGTCGAGCCGCTCCAGTCGACCGATACGAATTTGAACGGGGCGTTCGGTCGCGCTGTACATGACGATATAATCCGCTTCGACAATCGCGATTTCGGACAGACGATTGAGCGTTTCCTCGTTGAGCCGCTGCAGGAAGTCCAAAATTTTTTTGACAAGCTCGTTGTCCACCGTGTCGCCGATATACAAATCCCGAACGCTCGCGCCGGTTATCATCGGGATTTTCATCGTCTTCAATTCTTTGTAGCTGTCAAGAATCATTCCGTTGCGGTCGAGGTCTAAGTAGCCGTAATCGCAAATTATCGTGGCAAGCGGCCGCCGCTCTTTTAATTTAATTTCCAACGTGTGCGGCAGTCGTCGTCGGACGCTCACTTCTTCGATCCGCAAATCTTTTGACAGGCGGCTTTGCACCACGTCCGTTTCCAATTTGAAGAGCGGCTCGCCCATGTAAATGTTTCCGACGCGCAAGATGTCTTCTTGCGTCAAATATTTCGCGCCTTCCAATTTTATTTCGTCGAGCGTGAAGAACGGCACGTAGACAAAGAAACCCAGCACCGCCGCGCTCACGACGAGGAAAATTATTCCTCTGAACAGCCGCCCGAAATTTCGCCGCCTCCTTATCTTCGCCATGACTTCACCGCCTCAACTTTAAAATTCTGCGAACGCCAAAATTTTTTCGCAAAGTTCGGGGAATTCGATTCCCGCTGCCCGCGCCGCGTCGGGTACAAGTGATGTTTCCGTCATGCCCGGCACCGAATTGACTTCGATGACGTAAGGAATATTTTTTTCGGAAAGCATCATGTCGACGCGCGCGACGCCCGCGCATTTGCAAAGCTTGAACGCCGCGACCGCCAATTTTTTTACGTCGGCCGTCAGCTCGTCGGGAAGGTCGGCCGGGACAATGTGCGTCGACAAACCTTTTGTGTATTTTGATTTGTAATCGTAGCGGCCGGTCGTCGTCGTGATTTCGATGACGGGCAAAGCTTCGGCTTCGTCCTCGTTGCCGCAGACAGCAACCGTCAGCTCTCGTCCGCGAATAAATTCTTCAACCAAAATTTCGTCGCCGAAGGTAAACGCCTCGTCAACGGCCGCGTCGATGTCCTCTGCGCGCTCGACGATTGTCACGCCGATACTTGAACCTTGCGACGCAGCTTTAATCACGACGGGCAAGCCGAAATTTTTTTCAATCTCTGCGGCCAACTCGTCGCGCCTGTCGACTTCACGATAGACGGAAAATTTCGGCGTGGAAAGATTCGCGGAGCTCAAAAAATGTTTCGTGGCAACTTTGTCCATTGTCAGCGCGGCAGACAAAACGCCCGAGCCCGTGTAAGGAATTTTGAGCATGTCGAGCGTGCCTTGAATCAGTCCGTCCTCGCCGTATTTGCCGTGCAAAGCGTTGAAGACAATCGTACAATTTTTTTCGCGAATGGTGGCGGCAAAAGTTTGCGGCTGAAGTTCGAGCAGTTCGACGAGATAATTTTTTGACTTGAGCGCGTCGTAAATCGCTTTGCCCGTCCGCCGAGAAACTTCCGCCTCCGTGGAGGTGCCGCCGCACACGACGACAATTTTTTTCCCGCTCCAATCTTTCAGCGCGTCCAAAATTTCTTCGCCCGTTTTATAAATGTCGCCCGCGCCCATGGTGATGACCAAATCGCCCGGCGACAGCTGGTCTTTAATCGCGGCGGCAATGTCTTCGCGCTTGGGAATGTAAGAGACGGCCTGGTTGGTCGCGCTCAAAACTTCTTTCAAAATCGATTCGCCGCTCACGCCCGAAATTTTTTCTTCGCCCGCAGAGTAAACGTCCGTCAAAATCAACATGTCGGCTTCCTTGAAGGCGCGCCCGAATTCTTTCAGCAAAAGTTGCGTGCGCGAATATCTGTGCGGCTGAAAAATGCAAATGACTTTGCCGGGTTTGGTCTCGCGGGCGGCCTTGAGCGTCGCGGCAATTTCCGTCGGGTGGTGCGCGTAATCGTCGACGACCAAAATATTTCTCACGCGGCCTTTAATTTGGAAACGTCTTTTCGCGCCGTGAAAATTGCTTAACGCCTCGGAAATTTTATTGAAGCTCACGCCGACTTCCGACGCCGCGGCAATCGTCGCCAAAGAATTTAAAACATTGTGCCGCCCGTGAATCGCCAGCTGAACTTTTCCCAAGAAGCCTTCCCGATTGAACACGTCGAAGTTTACGCCTTTGGTCAGCGTGCGAATATTTTTCGCCGTGAAGTCAGCGTCGCAGTCAATGGCGTAGGAAATAATTTTGCGGTCGATTTTTTTTGCAAGCTCGCGCAAATTTTCGTTGTCGAAACATAAAATCGCGCGGCCTTCTTCGCGGTCGAGGTTCTCGATAAAAATTTTGAACGCGGCGCAAAGTCTGTCCATCGTTCCGTAGTGGTCGAGGTGGTCGTCTTCAATGTTCGTGACGACAGAAATTTTCGGCTTGAGCGTGACAAAGGAGCCGTCGCTTTCGTCGGCCTCGGAGACAAGCCAATCGCTCTTGCCCAAAACCGCGCTCGTGCCCAAGTCGGTCGATTCGCCGCCGATGACAATCGTCGGGTCGATGCCCGCGCTGTGCAGGACGTAACCAATCATTGAAGTTGTCGTGGTCTTGCCGTGGGAGCCGGCAACCGCAATTCCTTTGCGCGAATTCAAAAGCCAAGCGTTGATGTCGGAGCGGTGGAGCTTCGGAATTTTAAATTTGCTCGCTGCGATGATTTCGGGATTGTCCGCGGGAATTGCGCTTGAGCAAACGATTGCGTCGACGGGATTGCCCGCCGCGTCCAAAATATTTTTTGCCTTGTGGCCGACGAAAACGCGCGCGCCCAAATTTTTCAGCATGTCGAGCGTCGACGAGTCTTTTGCGTCCGAGCCGCTCACTTCCAAGCCGCTCTCAATTAAAATTTTGGCAAGCGCACTCATGCCCGCGCCGCCAATGCCTATGAAGTGAAATTTTTTCAAGCCGTCAAGTTTCAAATTATTTTTCCTCCCGTTTAAGAAGTTTATTCAAATCTTTGTCGAAGGTAAAAACCTCGACGCCTTCAATTTTATGATAAGCTATAAGAGCGCAATCGACAAAATCCAAATTCGTTTCGCCGTAAAGTTTCGAGGCGTGAATCATAACCGCCTTATGAGCAACATCAATTTCATCCAGAACAGTCAAAAGGGCTTCCGATATTTGCTGTCTGCTGACGCCGTAAGATTTGCCCAAAACGTAAACGATTTCAGGAAAAACTTCGGGAATTGTCGCGACGCCGCTTGCGATGAGTTCGTCAACTTCTTTTTGTTGAGACTCAACGTCGTAAAGAAGATAGCGCAAGATGACATTTGTATCAACCAAAATTTTAGGCATAAATTTCACCACAGACCTTTCCCAAATGCAATTTTCAAAAGGAATCAGCGCGGGGTTTGCATACTTCGACAACGCGCCGAACGCAGAATTTTTAGCGAAGACTTCTTGCATATCTTTCCACCGCCACTTGTTCCAATCCGTCTTTTTCAAACGGAATCATTGCGGGATTTGCGTAAGCCGACAACATGCCCGCCGCAGTTTTTTTCTTCGTGCGCGGAACTTCGCCCGTCTCGATGCTGCGCTTCACGAAAAGATTAATCACCTCATTAAAAGTTGTGCCGACGCTGTGATAAAGTTTTTCGGCGGCCTCTTTCAAGTCGGCGTCCAATTTAATTTCAACGGTAACTTCGTTTGTCATTTTAATTCCTCCTAAAACAATTTTAAAATCAAGTCGGCGATTTCGTCCGCGGCGTTCGGTTTGCCCAACGATAAACTTGCCGCTGCCATTGATTTTAATTTTTCGGGCGAAGATAAAAGTTCGTCGAGCGTCGCCGATAAAATTTCTGCCGTCAAGTCTTTGTTTAAAATCATGCGAGCCGCACCCGCGTCGACGAGTGAACGCGCGTTGAACTCTTGATGATTTTCTGCCGCGAACGGATACGGAATTAAAATTGCGGGGACGCCGCGCGCCGTCAGCTCTGCCAAACCCGTTGCGCCCGCCCGAAAAATTGCAAGGTCGGCCATCGCCATTGCCGTCGGCATGTTGTAAAGATACGGAACGATTTTAACGTTCGGCGCGTCGAGGTCGGATAATTTTTCCATGACGGAATCGAATTCGCCTTTGCCCGTGACGTGGAGAAATTGCGCGGAATTTTTTTCGGCCGCCGATTTCAAAACGTCAATCATCGCGTTGTTAATGGAGCGTGCGCCGCGCGAGCCGCCCGAAATTAAAACAATCGGCTTGTCGTCAGTGAAATTAAATTCGCGGAGGCCGTCAGATTTTTTCGCGGCGAGAACTTCTTTGCGAATCGGATTACCCGTGTAAGTCGTTTTGTCGGGCGGAAAATTTTTCAGCGCGTCGCGAGTGCCGACAGCGATTTTGTCGACGAACTTTGAAAGAATTTTATTCGTGACGCCCGCGACGGCGTTTTGCTCTTGAATGAGCGTCGGAACTTTCAGCAGGCTTGCGGCGAGGAGAATCGGCCCGCAAACGTAACCGCCCGTGCCGACGACCGCGCTCGGCTTAAAATTTTTAACGATGTCGGAGGCGCGTTTGATGCTCCACACGGCGTCGGCCGCGCGAAAAATATTTTCCAACGTGAAATGACGTTCGAGGCCGCCTTCCAATTTCAGCGCGACAAAATTTATTCCGGCCTTCGGAACGATGTCCGCCTCCAAACCTTTTTCCGTGCCGACGTATAAAAATTCTGCGTCGGGTCTTTTATTTTTTATTGCGTCAATGAGCGTGAGCGCGGGATAAATGTGGCCGCCCGTGCCGCCGCCCGATACGATAATTTTCATTTAGTGATTCTCTCCAAAAAAATTACACAACACGACGCCGACGACGATAAAAAAAATTCCAATCAATCCCGGCGTCGAAATGGTTTCGTTGAAAAATATTTTGGCGACGGCTGCCGCGAGAACTATTCCGAGTCCGCTCCACGTCGCGTAGGCGATACTTAACGGAATGGTCTTCATTGACAGCGCGGAAAAATAAAAACAAACGCCGAAAGAAATCAGCGTGCCCGCCGCGAAAAGTTTATTCTCGAAGCCGTTCGATAATTTCATGCACGTCGTGCCGCAAAGTTCCAAGACAATCGCCAACATCAAATAAACATAGCCCATGTTAAAGATCCTTCACTATTCGTTTAAAATCTCTGCCGCGCTCCTCGAAGTCGCTGTACATGTCGAAGCTGGCGCAGGCCGGGCTGAGCAAAACGACTTGCGGCGGACGAGAAATTTTTTTTGCAAGTTCAACTGCTCGTTCCATTGAGTAGCCCGCGTCCAAAATTTTTTCGGCGGGGAAATTTTTTTCAAGCGCGCAAGCTTTGAACCGAGCCGCTGCGTCGCCGACTAAAATTAAATAATCGACGCGCTCATTGACGAGCTTTAAAAAGTCGGTGAGGTCTGTGCCCTTGTCGTCGCCGCCGGCAATCAAGACGATGTGCCCCGCGAAAGTTTCCAGAGCTTTAATCGCCGAATCGGTGTTGGTCGCTTTTGAGTCGTTAAAATATTTCACGCCGTCGAGTTCGCGGACGAATTCAATCCTGTGTTCGACGCCTTGAAAATTTTTCAGCACGGAAGAAATTTTTTCGACTTCGACGCCCGCCAAAAACGCAATCAGCGACGCCGCCAAAGCATTTTCGACATTGTGCCAGCCTTTGATGCCGAGTTCGTCAATCGTGCAAAGTTCGCGGGTCGCGCCGTTGATTTTTATGACGAGCGAATTATTTTTCACGAACGCGCCCTCTTTCAGTTCGCGCTGTCTGCTGAAATAAAAAACTTTGCAGGCGGCGCGATAAATCATTTCGCGCGTGCGCTCGTCGTCGTAATTCAAAATCAAAAAATCTTCGGCGGTCTGTTGCGCGAAAATTTTTTCCTTCATCGCCTGATAAACTTCCATGGAGCCGTGGCGTTTCAAATGGTCGGGCGTGACGTTCAAAATCGCGGAGATGTGCGGCTTGAAATTTTTCGTCGCTTCCATTTGGTAGCTGGAAATTTCTGCGGCAAGATAACCGCCCGCGCCGACTTCCAACGCAACTTCCGACAGGGGCACGCCGATATTCCCGCCGACGCCGACTTTGGAAAATTTTTCTTTGAGCAGCAGGCCGAGCAAAGTTACGGTCGTGGTCTTGCCGTTGGTGCCGGTCACCGCAGCAATCGGAGACTTGGCCAGGCCGAAAGCAAATTCGACTTCGCTGATGATTGGAATATTTTTTTCGGCCGCGGCTTTGAGCACGGGAATTTTTATCGGGACGGCGGGCGACACAATTATTTTGTCGACGCCGCTCAAAAGTTCTTCGGTCTGCTTGCCGAAGCGCAAATCAATTCCGTGGGCGCGCAGTTCGCTGAAGTCAAAATTTATTTCGCTCTCAAGTTTTGCGTCGCTCAAAATTACTTCCGCGCCGAAATTTTTTAAAATCTTCGCTGCTGCAAGTCCGCTCCTCGCCGCGCCGATTACCAAAATTTTTTCCATGAACAATTCTCCTTAAAGAAGCGACAAGCCGATTATGCCCGCGATTAATCCGACCGTCCAGAAGACGAAGACGACTTTAACTTCCGACCAGCCGCCCAGCTCGAAGTGATGATGAAGCGGGCTCATGCGGAAAATTCGCTTGCCTGTCGTTTGAAAAGAAATGACTTGCAAGATGACCGACAACGCCTCGCAAACGAACACGAAGCCGACGACCGCCAACAAAATTTCCGTGCGCGTCAAAATTCCGACGGCCGCGAACGCTCCGCCCAAAGCAAGTGAGCCCGTGTCGCCCATGAAAATTTTTGCGGGGTGGAAGTTGAACTTCAAGAAGCCGACGCACGCTCCGACAATCGCCGCGCAAAAAATCGCCAAGTCGTTGTGACCCGTCAGCAAGCAAATCACCGCGTAACAACTCGCGGCAATGGCCATGCAGCCCGAAGCCAGCCCGTCGAGGCCGTCCGTCAAGTTGACCGCGTTCGACGCGCCGACCATGACAAAGAACATGAACGGCAGATACAAACTTCCCGCGAAAATTTTTTCGTTGAGGACGGGCAACCAAATTTCCGGCTCAAAATCTGTCAGCAGTTCGCTTGCGATAAAAGTCACGGCGACGGCGATTAAAATTTGTCCAAAAAGTTTGTAGCGGGCGAGCAAGCCCTGATTTTTTTTGCGGACGACTTTTAAATAATCGTCGATGAATCCCAAAATAAAATGTCCGAGCAAAATGAACAGCGCGAGAAAAATTTCAGGGCTCCAATCGGCTTGAATCAAAGTGGCCGCCACGATGCCCGCGATTAAAAAAATTCCGCCCATGGTCGGCGTGCCGCTTTTGACTTGATGACTTTTGGGGCCTTCTTCGCGAATGCTCTGCCCGAATTTAAGTTTGTGCAAAATCGGAATGCAAATCGGCGCGAGCATGATGACGACGCCCGCGGCGATTGCTCCCGCGATTAAAAGTTTTTCCATTTAAAAATTTTTCTCCTGTTCGCCGATTCCGTTCGCCATAAGATAAATTGCCAGCTGATTGAGTTTGACGCCTTCGCGCTTGGCACGTTCCGCCAATCTTCTGTGCAAACTCTTTGGAATGCGCAAGTTCAATCGCCCGTTATACAAATCCCAGTCCGGCTCGTCAATCGATTCTCCCAAATCCAACGCGGCCTCCAACCAACAAAGTTTTGCGTCTTCGATCATTTCGAGAACTTCCAATGGAGTATCGCCTTGAGTGATGCAACCGGGCAAATCGGGAATTGTCGCGACGTAGCCGCCTTCGGGCGAAGGAGTGATTTTAATATCGTAAGGCAAGGCCGCGTAGTATTCCAAATTTTTTTCCGAAGTCTTGTTGTCTTCCATAGAGATTTCCCCTTTTGAATTACAAATTCAATTCTCGAATTACATCGCGAACGTAAACTTCGTGAACGAACGGTCTGTGATAAGGAATGGTTATCGGGACTCTGCCGAGCTTTCGGTAAGTATAATGACTTGAGCCGCTCCGAGGTTGAGCGCGTTCGTATCCGGCGTTTGAAAGTATTTTGTCGAGTTCTTCAAAGCGAACGGTTCGCGGATTATTTTTGATTCGTTGAAGAAGTTTTTCAAGTTTACTCATTCAAATCAGCTCAATAATTTTTTCCATGTGCATGACGTGCGAGGCCTTGAACAAAATCGTATCGCCGACGCGGACGAGTTCCAAAATTTTTTTCGCGGCGTCTTCGTGCGTGTCGAAGGTGTAAACATTTTTCAAGCCGGCTTCGCGCGCGCCCGCCGCAATAAATTTTCCGAGTTCGCCCAAAGTTATCAGCGTGTCGAATTTATTTTCAACCAACTCCGCGCCGATTTCTCTGTGCACCGCCTCCGAAATTTCTCCGAGCTCCAACATGTCGCCGAGCACGGCAATCAATCGCCCGCTGTAAATTTCCGAAGTCGTTTTAATCGCAACTTTCATCGACGCGGGGCTTGCGTTGTAAGCGTCGTTGACAATCGTCAGGCCGTCGCGGCGAATGACTTCAAAGCGCATCTTCGTCGTCGTCAAAGTGGAAATGCCGCGCTGAATTTCTTCGACGCTCAAGCCGACCGTCAAGCCCGCCGCGATTGCCGCCAGTGAGTTTGAAACGTTGTGGCGGCCGAGCATTGGAATTTCAAAATCAAAATCTTCGCCGCGATAAGTCAACGTAAATTCCGTGGCGACCGAGCCGATTAAAATATTTTTCGCGTTCAAGTCCGCGGGATTTTCCAGGCCGTAAGTCACGACGTTGACGCCCGCGCCTGCCAAATTTTTCATGGCCGCCGTGTGAGGATTGTCCGCGTTTAAAATTATCGTGCCGCCGCTTTGAATCGCTTCGACGAGTTCGCTTTTCGCCTTGGCAATATTTTCAATCGAGCCCAAAAGTTCAATGTGAGCGTTGCTGACGTTCGTGACAATTCCAATCGTCGGCTTGACGACTTCGGCGAGCGTTTCGATTTGTCCGAGGCCGCGCATTCCGATTTCCACGACGGCGGCGTTGTGTTTTTCTTGCAGCTCAAGCAAAGTCATCGGGACGCCGATTTCGTTGTTGAAGTTGCCCGAAGTTTTTTGCACGTGCCCCAAGCCGCTGAGCGCGGCGGCGGTTAAATCTTTTGTCGTGGTCTTTCCGTTGGAGCCGGTGACCGCGACAATCGGAATGTCGAAACGATTTCGCCACGCGCCCGCGATTTGTCGATAAGCTTTCAACGTGTCGTCGACTTTTAAAATCACGCCGTCGGGAATTCTCTTTGCGGTCTTGCTCACGAGGACGGCGGCCGCTCCTTTGTTGAAGGCGTCCTTTGCAAAAGATTCGCCGTTGCAATTTTCTCCTTTAATCGCGACGAACAACTCGCCGCTCGTTATCTTTCTGCTGTCCGTCGAAACGCCTTCAAAAAAAATTTCCGCGTCAGAATTTTTTTCCGCGCCCGTGACCTGCGCCACTTCCGCCAAAGTCAATTTATTCATGAGAGGTAACCTCCTTAATCGCTTGCTTAGCAACTTCTCTGTCGTCGAAATGAATCGTGCCCGTGTTTAGGATTTGATAAGTCTCGTGGCCTTTGCCCAAAATCAAAACGATGTCGCCCGCCTCGGCCAGTTCAATCGCTCGGAAAATCGCGGCTCGTCTGTCGACAATGCGTTCGTGATTTTTTTCGCCGATACCGATTTCAATTTCGTCCAAAATTTTTTCGGGGTCTTCGGTGCGCGGGTTGTCGCTCGTGGCGATGATGACGTCCGAAAATTCAGCGGCAAGCTTGCCCATAATCGGACGCTTTGAATTGTCGCGGTCGCCGCCGCAGCCGAACACCGTAATAATTTTTCCGTCGACAATCTGCCGCGCGGTCTGCAAAATATTTTTAACGCCGTCGGGCGTGTGCGCGTAGTCGACGATGACTTCAAAGGGCGCGGGCGAAAAAATTCTCTCAAAGCGGCCGGGCACGCTCTTAAAATTTTCCAGCGCGTCTTTGATGATATCCGCTCGAATATTTTCTGCTTGCGCCGCGCCGACCGCCGCCAGCACATTGTAAACGTTAAACAAGCCCGTCAAATGCAAAGACAAATTCATCGCGTCGCCGATTTTAAAATTCATTCCGTCGGCGCGCAAAGAAATTTCGGAGGCTTGAAGGTCGCAAGAATTTTTCACGCCGTAAGAAATTTTTTTGCAGAGACAGTGGCGCAAAATTTCTTCGGCAGCCGCGTCGTCGACGTTTACAATCGCCGTTTTATTTTGCTTGCGCCCGTGACGAGAAACCATGTCGAAAAGTTTTGTCTTCGCCCGCAAATAATTTTCCATTGTCCCGTGAAAGTCCAAGTGGTCTTGCGTGAGGTTCGTGAAAATCGCCGTGTCGAACTCGACGCCCGCAACTCTGTGCTCGGCCAGCGCGTGACTTGAAACTTCCATGACGACGACTTGAACTTTTTCGTTGAGCATGTCCGCCAAAATTTTTTGCAAGTCGATGACGTTGGGCGTGGTGTTTCGCACGGGAAAAATTTTTTCGCCGATAAGAATTTGAATTGTGCCGATAAGCCCGACTTTGAAGCCCGCGCGTGAAAAAATTTCTCGGAGCAGATAAGTCGTCGTGGTCTTTCCGTTCGTCCCGGTGATTCCGATGACGCGCATCTTCCGCGAAGGATAATCGTAAAAATACGGAACGATGACTGCAAGCGCGTTGAGCATGTCGGGGACAATCAGCGCGGAAATTTTTTCGGGCGGCGTGAAATTTTTTCGCGTCGTCAAAACTGCGGCCGCGCCCTTCGAGACTGCCTGCGAAATAAAATTATGTCCGTCAACGTGTGCGCCTTCCATGCACACGAATAAATTTTTCGTCGTGACCTTGCGCGAGTCGTGCTCAATGCCGCTTATCAAAACATCGTCGCCGACAATTTTTGCGCCGGGAATGAGCAGAGCAAGTTCGCTGAGTTTTTTTATCAAGGCCTCGCCTCCCTCCTGTTTGCCGTCATTATAATTGAACTTTGTATGAAAGTACAATCCCGAAAAAAATTTTTTCAAAACGAATCGGTCGACAAAAAAAATTATCCCGACGGAAAATTTCTGTCGAGATTTTTTTTGCGGAAAATTTTTTGCGCTGAATTATTTTTTCTTGACGGCGGTTTTAATGTAAAGCTCGCGCAGTTGCTTTTCGTCGACTTCGTTGGGCGCGTGGCTCATCGGGTCAATCGCGCTCTGCGTCTTCGGGAAGGCAATGACATCGCGAATGGATTTTCTCTTCGCCATGAGCATAACCAATCTGTCCAGGCCGAAAGCAATGCCGCCGTGCGGAGGCGTGCCGTACTCGAAGGCGTCCATTAAAAATCCGAACTTCGCGTAGGCTTCCTCGTGCGACAAACCGATTGCCTCGAAAACTTTTTCTTGAACGTCGCGCCGATAAATTCTCAAGGAGCCGCCGCCGACTTCCACGCCGTTCAAAACTATGTCGTAAGCGTTCGCCTTAACTTTTTCGGGCGCGCTCAACAAAAGTTCAATGTCTTCCTCGCGCGGCGAAGTGAACGGATGATGCATTGCCTTGAAGCGTTTGTCCTCTTCGACGTATTCAAACATCGGGAAGTCGACGATCCACAGGAAGCAAAGTTTATCGGCGTCGATTAAATTTCTGCGGCGTGCCATTTCCAAACGAAGTTCGCCGAGAGCTTGAGCGACGACCGAAGCTTTATCGCCGACGACAAGGAGCAAATCGCCCGTCTTGCAGCCCGTCGCCTGTTTAATCTTCTCGAAAGTTTCTTCGCCGTAAAATTTTTTGAACGGAGACTTGACGCCTTCCGCGCTGTATTGAATCCACGCAAGACCTTTCGCGCCGTAAGTTTTGACGTATTCGACAAGGCCGTCGAGTTCGCGGCGGGGAATGTCCGCGTAATCGTCGACGCGAATAACTTTGACTTGCCCGCCGTGTTCGAGGACGCTGTTAAAAACTTTGAAGTCGGAGCCCTTGACGAATTCGGAAATGTCTTGAAGTTCCATGCCGAATCGCAAGTCGGGCTTGTCGGTTCCGAAGCGCGTCATTGCCTCGTCCCAGCTCATGCGCTTGAAAGGAGTTTCAACTTTAACGTCGAGCGTCGTCTCAAAAATTTTTTTTACGAGCCCTTCCATAATCGTCAAGATTTGATTTTGGTTGAGGAAGGAAGTTTCGATGTCGAGCTGCGTGAATTCGGGCTGACGGTCGGCGCGCAAATCTTCGTCGCGGAAGCAGCGGACGATTTGGAAATATTTTTCAAAGCCGCTGACCATGAGCAATTGTTTAAAAATTTGCGGGGACTGCGGCAGCGCGTAAAATTGTCCGGGATTTAATCTGCTGGGCACGAGAAAATCTCTTGCGCCTTCGGGCGTACTGCGACAGAGCATCGGCGTTTCGATTTCGAGGAAGCCGTTTTCGTCGAGGTAGTCGCGCATAATTTTTGTGACGCGGTGGCGCAAGATGATGTTGCGTTGCATTTCGGGTCGGCGCAAGTCGAGATAACGATAGCGCAGGCGAATGTTTTCATCAACGTCCACGCCGTCTTGAATGTAAAACGGAGGAGTCTTCGCCTTGTTGAGGATTCTCAATTCTTCGACGAGGATTTCGATTTCGCCCGTCGCCATTTTCGGATTGATTGTATCTTCAGAACGCGCCCGAACTTTTCCGCGCACGCCGATGACAAATTCGTTGCGGAGCGTCTCGGCCTTTGCGAAGTCGAGGCCTTCGGTCGAGCCGTCGAAGACAACTTGAACGAGGCCGCTCCTGTCGCGCATGTCCACGAAAATTAATCCGCCGTGGTCGCGCCGACGAGAGACCCAGCCCGCCAGTTGCACTTCCTTGCCGACGTGAGAAATTCTCAGCTCGCCGCAGTTGGCTGTTCGTTCCATTCCTGTCAATGTTTCCAAAATTATTACCTCCCTTTGAAGTCAATCAATCATAATTAACGGCGGCGATTCTGTCAATAAAAAAACGCCCGACGATTCGGGCTTGTCGCTTCCATTCGGTCTGATTGATGATTTTTATTTTTTTTAAACTTTCTCTTTGCGTGCCCGTTGGATGCAACGTCACGTTGCCGGCCTCAAAGTTCACGGCGTGTGTTTAAAGTGTTTAAAAATCTTCTCACCAAAATTTCTGCGACGATTGCGTCGACGGGTTCGGGCGGCACTTGCATTGACGTCGGCAAAAATTTTCGCCAGCCGCGCGGAGGATTTTTTTTCCAAAATTCGCGGCGCGCTTCTTCGGTCGTGTGCTTTTCGTCGACGAGTTGAAATTTTAAACCCGCCGCAGAAATTTTTTGAGCCGCTGCCTTGTGCGTGGTGCCGTCGCCCAAAATCACGGAAATTATTTTAAGCTCCGCCGCCAAATTTTTTATCACGCCGTCGAGTTCTTCCGTCGGGACGACGCGCTGAAATTTTATTTCGCCCGCCGCCGTCAAGACTGCCACGCCGCATTTGTCGCGCCCGGGGTCTATTCCCATGTACATTTTCAGGTGTCAGGGGTCAGGTGTCAGGGGTCAGGAATTTTCTAACCGCCAACCGATAACCGCTAATCACTCTTCAGCTCCTTTGCTCCAATTTTATATTCAATCTCAAGGGCCCGTTCGATTCGGTTTCTTCGCGGGCGGTTGCCGTCAACTGAACTTTGCCCTTGGCCGAACTTAAAGCCTCGAAAATTTCGTAAAGCTGCTCGGCTTCCATGCGTCCGACGGAACCTGTAAGCGGGTCGGCCAAAATTCCTTTGTCGATTGCGATTCGATTTATCTCCGTCAAAAATTCTTGCAAAACTCCTTCGGGCGTCACGTCGCCGACGAGTTCATAAGTTTTGGAAAGAATGAGTTCACCTTTTTTGAAAATTAATTTGTTCGGATAAAGTTCAAGACGGGCGCGGACGGGCTCGCCGCGAACCATGTTGCCCGCCGCAGAAATTCTCAAAACCATGTCGCTTTTGTTGGCCTCAAGCTCTTCGATAACGCGCTGCAATTCGGGCTGATAAATCCAAACGGAATTGTCCTCGTTGCCGCCGAAACGTTGAACCAAAATTTGCGTCGCGCGTTCGGCCATTGCGTTTATGTCGGCGGAAATTTCTTCGGCGGGTCGTCCGCCGCGGATGACTTCGCTCGCCAAAATTTCTCCCGCCCGCAAAGTTATATCACCTTCGCGGATGGCAATGATTCCTTCGCGCAGTCGGTTGTTGCGTTCCTCAAGCTCGCTATTGTCGGCGGAAAGTTTTTCGTTGGCTGAAGAAAGTTTGTCATTGTCCGAAGAAAGTTTTTCATTGTCGGCGGTCAACGTCACGTTGAATTCGCCGAGCTTTTTATTGTTCTCCTCAAGGGCGGCGTTCGTGCCGGAAAGATTTTCGTTTTGCGCGGCAAGTTCAGAGTTGGCGGCTTCGAGTTGTTCGTTGCCTTCTTTAAGTCGGTCGCTTTCCGCGCGAAGGTCTTCCTGCTCCGATTTGAGCGCGACGATTTCTTCTTTCGACATGCGCAGGTTTTCGTTCGCCCGCTCAAATTCTGTTTGCGCCTTGAAAAGATTTTCTGTCGCCTCGTCGAGTTCGGCCATTGTCGCGTCCATTGTGTGGCGCAGCTCGTCCATGCCGAAAAGTGCCGTGCGAACGTTTTGCGAAATTAAAACCATGAAGCCGATTGACAGCGCGGTTATCAGTCCGCCCGTCACGACCGTTACAATCATCGACGTATGGCGCGGGCGCAGTCCGAAAATCGACAGGCGTTTCTTTCCAATTTTTGTGCCGAGCTTGTCGCCGATAAAAGCAATCACGCCGCCCGTCACAATCATAACCAAGATTAAATAAATTCCTTCCAATCACTCACCCCCAGCGATTTTCATCGGGCGCGCCACGCTGTAAACATTTTCGACGCGGCGCAACCTGTTCATCAACGCTTCGACTTGCGCGGCGTTGTTGAGTTCGACGCCGAGTTTAACCGTGGAAGTTTTGTTGTATCTGTTCGGCGCGGCGTGAATCGAATGCAAATTTATATTCATTTCGGCGGGCACCGCGATTAAATCGGCAAGCACGCCGCTTTTGTCCTCGCAGACGATTTCCACTTCGACGTTATAAAATTTATCGGTGGCTTCGTCCCAGCTGACTTCAATCATGCGTTCCATGTCGCTCGTCCCGTTTAAAATATTCGGGCAGTCGGCGCGGTGAACGCTGACGCCTCGGCCGCGCGTGATGTAACCGGAAATTTCGTCGCCGGGTATCGGGTTGCAGCATTTCGCCAGACGAACGACAAAGCCGCTCTCTCCTTCGACCAAAACGCCGTGCTCCGTTCTCTTTTGATTGCCGCGCGGAGTTTTCTTTTTGACTTCGGCAAGCAACGCGGAAATATCGGGCGGCGTGTTCTCGGAAATATCTTTCTTGTAAATTTCGACGAGCTTTGTTATGACCGTGTGGACGGACGCGCCGCCGTAACCGATGCCCGCCAATAAATCTTCCTCGTTCGGGACGCCCATACGCTTTGAAACTTCCGCCAAACGATTTTCTTTGAGCAAGTCTTTCGGGTTGTAGCCGAGCTTTTTAAGTTCCGCTTCAATCATCTCGCGGCCGTGAGAAATATTTTCCTCGCGATTTTCCCGCTTGAACCACGAACGAATTTTGCCGCGCGTGTCACTCGACGCCACGATGTTTAACCAATCGCGGCTGGGGCCGTTGTTGGATTTGTTCGTCACGACCTCAACGAAGTCGCCGTTCTGAAGTTTATATTCAAGCGGAACGATTCGCCCGTTGACCTTCGCGCCGACGCAATGATGACCAACTTCCGTGTGAATTCGATAGGCAAAGTCAATCGGGTTTGAGCCTTTGGGCAGGACGACCAAATCTTTTCCGGGCGTGAAGACAAAAACTTCGTCGCTGAAAAAATCCAACTTCAAAGCTTCAAGATATTCTTTCGGGTCTTTGATTTCTTTTTGAAGCCGCGCCATTTGTCGGAGCCAGGAAATTTTTTTGTCGCGGTCGCCGCTGGCGGGTTGGCTTGAGCCGCTCTCTTTGTACTTCCAATGAGCCGCCACGCCGTATTCGGAAATTTTGTGCATGGCGAACGTCCGAATCTGAATTTCCAGCGGGTAGCCCAAAGCCATAACCGTCGTGTGCAAGGAGCGGTAGCCGTTGCTTTTGGGCATTGCGATATAATCTTTGAAACGCCCCGGTATCGGCCGCCACTTTGAATGAATGACGCCCAAAACATTGTAGCAGTCTTTCACGTCGTCGACCAAAATTCTCACGGCGGACATGTCGTAAATCTCTCCGATTTCTTTATGGTCGCGCATCATTTTTTTGTAAATGCTGTAGAAATGTTTTGCGCGCCCGCTAATCGACGCGTGAATCTCCAGTTCGTCAAATTCTTCCTCGATGAGCCGAACCGCCTCGCTGATATAAATTTGTCGCTCGCGCCTCTTCTGCTTGACGTGCTCGACCAAATCATAATAAATATCGGGCTCCAGGTAGCGCAGGCACAAATCCTCCAGCTCCCATTTGATGTTTGAAATGCCCAGACGATTGGCCAGCGGCGCGTAAAGTTCCATGGTCTCTTTGGCGATTCGTTTGCGTTTGTCTTCGCGCATGAATTTTAACGTGCGCATGTTGTGCAGTCGGTCGGCCAGCTTTATCAAAATCACGCGCAAATCTTTCGCCGTCGCGATGATTAATTTTCGATACGCTTCAATTTGCTGTTGCTCTTTTGTCTTGAAAAAAATTTGTCCGATTTTCGTCACGCCGTCAATCAGCAATGCAATTTCGTCGCCGAACATGTCGCGGATTTCTTCCAGCGTGAAGAGCGTATCTTCTACCACGTCGTGCAAAATGGCGGCGGCAATCGTCGTGTCGTCCAGTTGCAGCTCCGCCAAAATCGCCGCGACGTTGAGCGGGTGATTTATGTACGGCTCGCCCGACGCGCGAACTTGTCCCGCGTGTCCTTCCTTGGCGACCAGATATGCCCGCTCGATTAAATCCAAGTCCGCGTCGGGTTGATAGCTTTTAACCGTGTCCATCAAAAATTTTATCGTGACGGGCGGCTTGCCCTTGTCGTTCATAATTTTAGGGAACGCCGGCTTGAAACCGATTCGATTGAAATAATTTTTCCGCTTGTCGGCTTCGGAACCTCTGCGCCCCGTTCCCTCCTTCCCAATCTGAATATCCTCGAATTCGTCAGCTCCAATTTATTTTTCGGGCGCGGCAAGTCAAAAGTTTTCTTCTCGCGGTCGATTATAATCAAGCCCAGCTCCTCGAAAACTTTTATCGCGCTGTCAAATGTGTACGTTGAAAAATTTTTTCCAAAACTGTTGAACGCCTTAACCAAATCGCAGAGGTCGAATCTTTCCGTGAAAGCCCGCGCGCGCCGCAAAAAACTGTAAACGTCGACGAGCTGTTCGCGGTCGGGAAATTCTCCCGCGACTTCCACGGGCTCCAAACTCGACACGTGGCATTGAAGACGAACTTCGCCCTGCCAATCGTCAAGCGACGGCTCGTAAGCAAGGTCGAACGGCTCGTTCTCGACAAGTGGCGCAAGGCTCCCGCAATTCCACGCGACGGCACGAATTTTTTTCGCGCCTTCAATCGCAAAACTCAAATGCGCGCCGCCCGAACCGATTGCCTTGGCCGAAGACCCGCGAACACCTTTGCAGGCAAGGACGGGGTGCGGGTTGCCCAGGCCGTAAGGCTCGAACTTTTCAAACTCGTGCGCCGTGTCCAAAGTTATTTGCGCGGGCTCAATGATTGCGTCGACGTTCAAAATCGGTTGAAAGTCTTCGTCGCTCAAATTTTTTCTGACGTATTCATCGAAGCGCGCGGCGAATTCGGAAATTTTTTCTGTCGCGATTGAAAGTCCCGCCGCTTGAGAATGTCCGCCGTATTGTTCGAAGAGGTCGGCCATCGTGTCGAGCGCGTTTTTCATGTGGAGCGCGGGAATGCTTCTGCACGAGCCGCGCGAAACAATTCCGTCCTGCGTCGTCAAAATAATTGTCGGCAAGTTGTAACGTTCGACGAGTTTGGAGGCCGTCAAGCCGATAACGCCTTCCTGCCAGCCTTCGCCCGCGATAATCAGCGTGCTCAAGTCGCCGCCGCGTTCCTCGCGCATGATACGAACTTTTTTTTCGGCCGCCGACAAAATTTCCGCCTCAATGTCTTTGCGCTTCTGATTCATTTTGTTGAGACGTTTGGATAAAGTCCGAGCCTCTTCCGCGTCTTCCATGAGCAAAAGTTCAAGCCCTTCGCTTGCCGTCCGAAGTCTTCCGACGGAATTTAAACGCGGCGCGATTTGGAAGGCGACGTGACCCGCGAAAATTTTTTTCTCGCCGAGACCCGACGCATGAACCAGAGCTTTCAAACCGACGCAATTTGTTTGACGCATTTCCTTTAAGCCCATGCGGACGATTTTACGATTCTCGCCGACGAGCTGAACCAAATCGGCCACGGTGGCCAGCGCGGCAATTTCAATGTCGGTCGTGTAAGTTTGAAAGTCGACGCCGTGAATTTTATTCGCAAGTGCCTGGCAAAGTTTGAAGGCGACGCCCGCCCCGCACAAATTTTTTTCGGGATAAGGACAGCCGCGTTGATTGGGATTGACGACGGCCACGGCCGATTGAATGTCGTCGAGCGCGGGCAAGTGGTGGTCGGTTACAATCACGTCGAGCGAATCTTTCACGGCGGAAATTTCTTTCTCGTTGGTTATGCCGCAGTCGACGCTGATTAAAAGTTTCGCGCCGCCGTCCGAAATTTTTTTCAGCGCGGCCACGTTCAAGCCGTAACCTTCCGAACGCGCGGGAATGTAACTTTCAACCTCTGCGCCGAGCTTGCGCAAGAACCGAATCAAAATCGCCGACGCGCTCATCCCGTCCACGTCGTAATCGCCGTAGACGCAGATTTTTTCGCGGGCGTTGACGGCTTGAATGATTCTTTCGACGGCCACGCTCATTCCTTTAAGTTCAAACGGATTATAAAAAGGCGCGGCTTCCGGCTCCAAAAAATTTTTCGCGGCTTGCGCGTCTCTTATCCCGCGATGATACAAAACTTTCGCGGTCAATTCGCTCACGCCCAAAGCCTCGGCCACTGCCCGAACGCTCGAAGCGTCCGCCTCTCTTACAATCCATTTTTTGCGCATGATGATTCTCCTTGTCTAAGCTTTTGCCGTTTGATTGTACAATTCTTTTTTGAAACTGTCTACAAAAAAATCCCCGTAACGTTACGGGGAAAAATTTTATTCAAGCGTCATTGCGATTTCGTCACAGTTGGGAAACTTCGGACAGTCCATGCAGTCCTTCCAGATTTTGTGCGGCAACGATTCTTTTGTCGTCGTCGCGAAGCCCAGCGATTTAAAAAATTCGGGGCGATAAGTCAGCGTGAAAAATTTTTTCACACCGAAGGCGCGACCTTCCTCCAAAAGTTTTTTCACGATTGCCGAGCCGATTCCTCGCCGCGAAAAATTTTTGTCGACCGCCATCGAACGAACTTCAGCCAGCTCGTTCCACGTCAAATGCAACGCGCCGACGCCGACAATTTTTTTTGTGTCGACTTCCTCCGCGACGACGAATTCGCGCAAAGTTTCGTAAAGCGTGCTGTGCGGCTTCGGGAGCATGACACCTTGCGCCGCGTAACCCGCTATCAAGTCGTGAATCTCGTCCGTGTCCGCGAACGTCGCCTTGCGATAACGAATCATCAATTCACCTTCAGACGACAGACTTCAAAATTTCCACGGTCTTTTTCACGCCGGAGCGCGTGTCGTCTTTGGGCGTCCAGCCGAGAGCACGGAGCTTGTCGTTGCTCAAAACGACTTTCAAAACTTTTAAGAAACCTTTCGCTTGAAGTTCGCTCGGCAGCTCGAAGATAACTTTTTTCCCGGCAAGAGAGCTGACGTATTCGGCGATTTCGCGCAAGGAAAGAATTTCGCTTGAGTCGGAGACGTTGTAAGCTTCGCCGCATTGACCTTTGAGCAAGCAATAAAGAATTCCGCTGACACAATCCGCGCCGTAGCAGTAAGAAAATCTCGGCAAGCCTTGGCTCTTCAAAACAATGTCCTCGCCGCGCACGCCGTTCATGATAAATTCGCTCATGGCTTTGGAATCGTCGAGGCGCATCGTCGGCCCGTAAATTCTGCAGGGACGAGCAATCACCACGTCGAGATTGTATTTGCTGATGTACGCCTGGCAAAGAGCTTCGCCCGCGCGTTTTGCTTCGGGGTAGCCGGCGCGCAGCGTGTTCGGATTAATGTAGCCGCAATAATTTTCGTCGAAGACGTCATCCTCGTTGAGCGGCTTGCCGTAGCTGTCGCCCGAAGACACGAAGACGAACCGTTCGACTTTGGACTTTACGCCGAACTCAAGGAGATTGTAGCTGCCCAAAATGTTCGCCATAATCGTGTTGACGGGGTCGGAGGCAAAAAGTTTGTTCTGGGAATTGCTCGCCGCGTGAATTATAAAATCAACTTTGAAGTCGTCTTTAATCGGCTCGTTCACGTCGAGTTTGACGAAGGAAAAATTTTTGTCGCCGAAGTAATCGGAAAATCTTTCGGCGGCAACTTTTTCGTTTCGACCCGCCGCGAAGATTTTTACGTTAAGATTTTCGTCGCGATTTTTTTTCATGAGGACATCGATAAGCAACGTGCCGATAAGACCGGTTGCGCCCGTGAGGAGCAAATTTTTTCCCGCGAGTTTTTCCCACGGAAGATTTTCACCGGCAATGCTTGCGACGTCCGCCGCGTAAATTTCGTGCTTAATATACATCTTGCCGCCTCACTTCAGCCAATCGCTTTTCTTTGCCGCCAACAACGCTTTGAAAAGCTCAATGTCGTCGACCGTCGTAATTTTTATATTTCTGTCGGAGCCGCTGGCGAAGTAAAGAGTTTCGCCGAGGTCGACCATCATCGTGTTTGCATAGGAAGAACCTTTAACGCCGATGTCTTCCTCAAACGCTTTTTTGTACGCCCAAAGAAGTTTTCCGAACTTGTAAGCTTGAGGAGTTTGGACGCGGCGGAGCGTGTCGCGCACAATGTATTCGCGCGTGCAGGTGTCGTCGAGCTTGCGGAAAATCTGTTCGTTGTAAGGCATGCTCGTCACGCCGTTGCCGTATTGTCTGCAAGTGGCGATAACGTCGGAGAGGACTTCGGGGTCGACCATCGGGCGAATGCCGTCGTGAATGATAACAATGTCGTCGTCCTTGCAGAAGCCTTTCATTGCGAAGACGCCGTTGCGCGTGGACTCTTGGACGGTTGCGCCGCCGTTGACGATTTCTTTAAGCTTTGTGATATTGTATTGACGGGAATAGGCGCGCAGGATGTCTTGCCAGCCGTCGAGGCACACGACGTAAATCGCGTCGACTTCGGGGTGCTTCTGAAAGTTTTCAAGCGTGTAAATGACAATCGGTTTGTCGTAGACGTTAATAAATTGCTTGGGAATATCTTGGCGGGTGCGCTGTCCTTTACCCGACGCAAGCAACAATGCAACTGTACTCATAAAAAATTTGCGGCAAAAAATTTCGCCGCGACTCACCTCCGTAAAAAATTAACTGTCAATCAATGCAGACTCTTTAAAATATTCTCTGTAAGGAACGTCGACGCTGTAAGTGTTCACGTGTCCTCTGGTGACAATCGGGGTGCGCCAATCGCCGTAGCAGTCGGTCAAAGCTTGCTCGTAGCCGGCGGGCGCGGGCACTTGGAAATTCTCGAACGGCAGATAAACCGTCTCTTTGAAGTCCGACGTTTTGTAAACGATTCTTTTTCTGTTTATGGAATGATATTTTATTTCGGCGATGTAAGGCGTCTCGACGAAATTTTTCATTTGGAACAAGTCGAACTGTTGTGCGCGAAGTTTGTACGGAAGATTGAGGAAGGTAATCAATCTTTCGCGCGGGATTAAAAATTTTTCGCCGTTCAACAAAGCGTCTTTAATTCTGTCGGGGAAGACAGTCGCCAAAAGCAATTCACGCGCCGTGTCGAAATTTCTGAGCAGATTTTTATCTTCAAACGGCGGGCACGGGTCAAGGCAGAAAATATCAACCCACACGGAATAGAAAACATTTTTGCGGTCGTCTTCCATTAAATAAGTCGTGCTCTCGTCCACGAGACGCAGGAGCGGGAAGAACGGAGCCCACGCCGGATATTTTTCAATCTGCTCTTTGGAGATGAAAGGCAAATCGGAGCTGGCGTGTTGAGCAGCGGCGGTGTCGGTTTCCAATCGATAATTGAACCAATACCACATGCGAAAGCTCGGATGATATTTCAATTCCTCTTCGGCGACGGCTTTAAATTTTTCGTAGTCGGGTCTCAACATGATGATATCGATGTCGTCGTCCCAAGGAATGAATCCGCCGTGACGAGCCGCACCCAAAAGCGTTCCGCCGATTGCGAACCAACGGATGTGGTGCTTTTCGCAGATACGAGTAATTTCTTTGATTAAAGCGATTTCCACGTTCCACAATTTTTTTCTGTGGCTGGTGACGAGAAAACCGCAGCGCATTTCGTCGCGGTCGATGTTGTCGACAAAAACTTCGCGCCCTCCGTTATGATGAGCCGGCAAAGATTTTTTCAAAAGCTCGTTTTGCTTGCGCAACAAGGCAAGCTGTTCACGCAAAAGTTCGTTCTGCTTGCTTAGCGCGTCCACGACGTTTAATTCTTCCGTCATAGAATCACTCCCATAAAAAACTTAAATCAACTTGCGAAAGTCTATCATAGCGATAAAAATTTTTCAACCGTAATAAATTAAAATTCAATGCCGGGCTGCGCGGCGATTCCTTTTTGGAACGGGTGCTTGATTAATTTCATTTCCGTTACGAGGTCTGCGGTGTCAATCAATTCGGGCGGGGCGTCGCGTCCCGTGAAGACCAAATGCATTTGCGGCGGACGAATTTTTATAAGCTCCAAAATTTCTGACGTGTCGAGCAAGCCGAACTTAGCCGCGTAATTTATTTCGTCGAGGATAATCAAATCCCACGCGCCCGACAAAATTTCTTGACGCGCCGTGTCGAGTGCCGAGCGCGCCAATTTTTTTTGTTCGGAAAAATTTTCTTTCGTGATGAAGCCGAGCCCAAGCTGTCTGACTTCGACGCCCAAAATTTTCAACGCCTCCAGCTCGCCCGAACGTCTTGCGCCTTTGATGAATTGCAGAATCAAAACTTTCAGCCCCGCGCCGAACGCCCGAATCGCCAAGCCGAGTGCCGCCGTCGTTTTGCCTTTGCCGTCGCCCGTGTGCACGATTATTAATCCGTTTCTTTCCACGACGTTTCCTCCTCCGAAAAAATTTTTCGCAACGCTTGCCCCGTGTAAGATTTTTCGACGCGCGCAACTTCTTCGGGCGTGCCGCACGCAACAACTTGTCCGCCTTTGTCGCCGCCGTCGGGGCCAAAGTCGATGATGTAATCGGCGCACTTTATCACGTCGAGATTGTGTTCAATGATTATCACCGTGTCGCCGCGTTCGACGAGCCGCTGAATCACGTCGATTAATTTTTTCACGTCGTCGAAGTGCAAGCCCGTGGTCGGTTCGTCCATGATGTAAATGTTGGCAGCCCTGCCGAGCGGTCGCGCAAGTTCGTAAGCAAGTTTGACGCGTTGAGCCTCGCCGCCGCTGAAAGTGTTCGCGCTCTGTCCGAGTTCGATATAACCCAAGCCCACGTCGTGAAGAACTTGCAACATGCGCCGAATCGTCGGGACGTTCTCAAAAAATTCCAAGGCCTCGTCAACGGGCATGTTCAGCACGTCGGAAATATTTTTTCCTTTGTAGTTTACCTCCAGCGTCTCCGCGTTGAATTTTTTTCCGCCGCACACGTCGCAGGTCACGTAAACGTCAGGCAAAAAGTTCATCGGAATTTTCAAGACACCGTTGCCGCCGCAGCTCTCGCATCGTCCGCCCTTGACGTTGAAGCTGAATCGTCCCGCCTTGTAGCCGCGAAGTTTTGCGCCGTTCGTCGCCGCGAAAAGTTTTCTGATGTGGTCGGCCACGCCCGTGTAAGTTGCAATGTTCGAGCGCGGCGTCCGCCCAATCGGGTCTTGGTCAATCATCGTGACTTTGCTCACGCCGAGCGAATTTAAATCCATTTCCTTCAGCCGCGGAAAAATAATTTCTTCAACGAGCGTCGACTTGCCCGAACCGCTCACGCCCGTTATCAGCGTCAAAGCCTTCAGCGGAATGCTCACGGAAATATTTTTCAAATTATTTTTTGCGGCGTCTTTGAACTCCAACGTTTGCAAAATATTTCTGCGCGTCGAAGGCACGAGAATTTTTTTCCGTCCGCTTAAGTAATCGCCCGTCAAAGAATTTTTTTCCGCAGAAATTTTTTCCGCCGAACCTTGAGCGACAACTTCGCCGCCCGCCTTGCCCGCGCCGCGCCCAATGTCGACGACTTCATCTGCCGCGCGTATCGTCTCTTCGTCGTGTTCGACAACGATTAAAGTGTTGCCCAGGTCGCGCAGATTTTTCAGCGTCGCCAAAAGTTTTTGGTTGTCGTGCTGATGAAGTCCGATTGACGGTTCGTCGAGGACGTAAAGCACGCCGGTCAAAGCCGAGCCGATTTGCGTCGCCAATCTGATTCGTTGAGACTCGCCGCCGGAGAGCGTCGCAGATTTTCTTGAGAGGCTCAAATAATCCAAGCCCACGTCGCACAAAAATTTCAGCCGCGCGTTAATTTCTTTTAAAACTTGTGCGGAAATTTTTTTGTCGGTGTCGTCGAGCTCCAGCGTCGAGAAAAATTTTTTGCACGCGTCAACGGACAAGTCACAAACTTGCGCGATATTTTTTTCGCCGACGGTCACGCTCAAAGCTTCGGGGCTCAACCTTTTGCCGTGGCAGGCGGGGCAGACGTCTTCGGGCAAGTCCGTCATTTTAAAATCGTGAACGGCGGCCATCCACTCGTACATCGTCGACCATTCGCGCAAGTCAAAAATTTTTCCGAGGCCGTTGCATTTCGGGCAGGCACCTTTCGGGCTGTTG
>CAMJQS010000016.1 GCA_946408105.1 uncultured Selenomonadales bacterium
AAACTCTTGCCCGCGTCAACAGGTCTTAATTTTTTTTTGCAAACAAAAATCCTCTGCACGAAAAGCGCAGGGGATTTTTTCTGTCGAAAATTTTCACGCCATGATTTTTTTCAGCAAGTCCATGTTCAAATTTTCGCGGACGATTTTTGCGAGGCGGTCATAATTTTTTTGCTTCTCCGCCCGAACGTTTCGCGTGGAGTGGAGCGGCTCAAGATTTTTTTTCAAGCGGACGGCGTTCAAAAATTTTCGGCGGAAGTCGTCGTTGTCAAAAATGCCGTGGACGTAAGTGCCGAAGACATTTCCCGCCGCGATAATTTTTTTGTCGCCGAGATTGCTGTCGCCCGCGTGAATTTCGTAGCCGTCAAGATTTTTGCTGACGATTCGGCTGTCCAAAAATTCAAAATCAATTTCGGGCAACGTGACTTGCCGCGTAAATTTTTCGGCGGTGAAAGTCGTTTCAATCGGCAAAAGTTTCAAACCGTCGAGAGAGTCGTGATTCGATTCGGTTTTGAGCGGGTCAAAAATTTTTTCGCCGAGCATTTGGAAGCCGCCGCAAATCCCGACGAGAGCCGCGCCCGCTTGAACACGCTGCAAAATTTTTTCGGCAAAATGATTCGCGCGCAAGCCGAGCAAATCTTCCGAAGTGTTTTTGCTGCCCGGCAAAATAATCACGTCGGCGGCGTCGAGTTCGTCGGGCGTCGTCGCGTAGAAAAGATTCACGTCGGCCTCGCCCGCCAAGCTGTCAAAGTCCGTGAAGTTTGAAATTTTTCCGAGGCGAATCACGGCGATTGAAATTTCTCCGCCCGAAGAAATTTTTTCGTCCAAAGAAACGCTGTCCTCGTCGTCGATGCCGAGCTTTTCGATGAACGGAACGATTCCGAGCACGGGCTTGGAAGTTTTCTTTTCCAAAAAATCCACGGCGGGCAAAAGTAAATTCACGTCGCCGCGAAATTTATTTATCACGAGGCCTTTAACAAGTTCGCGTTCGTCGTCGTCCAAAAGTTCGAGCGTGCCGACCAAAGAAGCCAACGCTCCGCCGCGGTCGATGTCGGCGACGAGAATCACGGGCGCGTTTAAAAATTTTGCGACGCGCATGTTCACGATGTCGTTGGCTTTCAAGTTGACTTCGGCGGGCGAGCCCGCGCCTTCGATTATAATCGTGTCGAATTCGGCGGAAAGTTTTTTGAGCGCAGCTTTAACTGCGTCGAAGGCTTTGAGTGAGTAGCCTTGATGATAAGCCGCCGCGCTCATGACGCCGACCGCCCGCCCGTTGATTATGACTTGCGAAGTTTGATTGCCCGTGGGCTTGAGCAAAACGGGATTCATCTCCACGCGCGGCAAAAGGTTCGCGGCCTCCGCTTGAGCAACTTGGGCGCGACCCATCTCCAGGCCGTCCGCCGTCACGAAAGAATTTAACGCCATGTTTTGTGCTTTGAAGGGAGCAACGCGGCGACCTTCGCGGAAAAAAATTCTGCACAGCGCGGCCGTCAAAATACTTTTGCCAACGTGCGAGCTCGTCCCTTGAAACATTAAAAATTTTGTCATTGCTCATCATCCCAAACAGTTAATTTCGGCCGAAACAATCAATCGGTTCTTGCGGCCTTCATTGCCAATTTATTTTCGTACATTTCTTTGTCCGCGCGTTTGAAAACTTCGTCGGCCGTCTTGTCGACGCCCGCCCGATAAATCGCAGTGCCGACCGCCGCCGAAACTTTTTCCCACGGCTCAAGCGTCGCGTTGGAATTTTTGCGTTCCATTTCCGTTTTAAATTGCGTGACGAAATATTGACTCAACGAAACTTTTTCGCCCTCGACGACCACGACGAATTCATCGCCGCCGATTCTGTAGACGTGCTCCGCGCCGAAGACCGAACAAATTAATTTGCTTGCGTTGAGCAGATAAATATTTCCGCGCTCGTGGCCGTAGGTGTCGTTGACGCGCTTTAAAAAGTTCACGTCAATCATCGCGATAAAAAATTCTGCGCCGCCCGAAGAAATTTTTTCGTCAAGCAAAGCTGCCGTCTCGTCGTAGGCGGCTTTATTTTTTATGCCCGTCAAAGAATCTTTGTGAGCCAGCTCGTCCATCTCCGCAACTTTTCTTTTCGCCCGCCGCAAATTTTCAAAACTCTCGACAACTTTTTGCGTCGACTTCAACAGAGCGTGATACAAATTTTCTATCTCGTCGCCCGTGTGAATGTCCAGCTGCCGCAGTTGGTCAAGATTGTTTTCGCAGTGCTTATTGCTGTCGTAATCAAAATTCCGCGCGCAATAATCCATGGTGTTGACGGGCAAGACGATATTGTTTTCGACGAAGCGCAGGCCGATGACGAAGACGAACACGAAGCAACCCGAAAACAGCGCGAGAACTTTTGCGGTAAAGGCGCGGCCGTAATCGGAAATTAAATCCAAAGACATTTCAATCACGACAAAACATTGAGGCACGCCCGAAGAATCGTAAACGGGCTTGTAAATCGTCAGGCTCTCGTCGGAAATAATCGGAGAGGCAATTTGATTTTCTTCCGCCGAAAATTTTTCCACGCGCAAACTTTTTACGTCGGGGTTGCCGGCCTTTATGCTCTGAAGATTTTTTTCGGAGGCCGCCGCGTTCGCGAAATCAATTTGGCTCGCGGCAATGGTCGCAAGTCCGTCGCCGATTTTAACTTGGACGGCAGTGGCCGCCTGCTCAAAAATTCTGTAGCTGATTGACGCAATGGCCGCCGCGATAAAAAGTGAACTCAACATCAAAATCAAAAGAATTTTCGTCCGCAGAGAAGTGAGCGGGCATTTGCGTTTGTAGACCGCGCGGCGCATTTCGGCGGTCAACGGTGCCTGCTTGTGTCCCAGTTCGCCGAAAAGATTTTTCACGCGCGACGGAATAAATTTCAACAGCACGAACGCAATTATAAGCGTCAGCCCTTTGTCCGCCAGCTCTTGAAAAAAATTTGTCATGAAGTGCGTTTGAATTTCGCTCAAGGCTTGGACGACGCCCGTGCAAAATAAAAATTTCCCGATGACTTCACTTAAAATCGTCGACAGCAAAGCCAGCGCAGGGATTGCCGAGAGCGTCTTTAAAAAATTTTTGAAAACTTTTCGCCGCGCAAGGAACGTCGTATAAATCGCGACGAAGATACTGACCGAGCAATAATACATTTCCGCTTCGTCGACGAAAGACGCCAAAACGTGAGTGGCAAACCCCACGATGATTGCCGGAACGTAGCCGCTCATCATCGCGATTAAAATCGTGCCGCCCGTGTCCAGGTAAAGCGGCAGGGCAAAACTTTTCGCGACGAACGCCCCGAACAAATTCAGAGCGACCGCCGCGATGCAAATTAAAATCGGTGACGAATTTTTTTCCTGCATAAAATTTCCCCTAACAATCAATCAGTTCTTGCGGCCTTCATTGCCAGCTTGTTCGCGTACATTTCTTTATCGGCGCGCTTGAAAACTTCGTCGGCCGTTTTGTCTTTGTCGGGCTCGTAAACCGCCAAGCCGACCGCCGCCGAAACTTTTTCCCACAAGGCGAGCGACTCGTTGGAAAGTTTGTGCTCCATTTCGGATTTGAATTGCGCGACGAAATATTTGCTCAACGAAACTTTATTGCCCTCCAAAATCACGACGAATTCATCGCCGCCGACGCGATAAACATTTTCCGCGCCGAAAACCGCGCACGTGAGGCGGCAGGCGTTTTGCAGATAAGTGTTGCCGATTTCGTGGCCGTAGGTGTCGTTGACGCGCTTCAAAAAATTTACGTCGACCATGACGATACAAAACTGCGCGCCGCCCGCAGAAATTTTTTTGTCGAGCAAAGCAATTTCCTCGGCGTAAGCAGTTTTATTTTTTACGCCCGTCAAAGAATCTTTGTGAGCGATTTTGTCCATGGCGAAGACTTTAACGCGCATGTCGGCCACTTGAGTTTTCGCCCGCTGCAAATGTTCCAGGTAGCGCAAAAAATTTTCCGTCGTCCGCAAAAGAGCGCGATACAAATTTTCTATCTCGTCGCCCGTTTTTATCTTCAAACTTTTTATCGTGTCGATATTTTTTTCGCGAGCCGCCACGCTGTCATAAGAAAAATTTCGGGCGCAATAAGCCATGGTGTTCACGGGCAAAATTATATTGTTCTCGACGAACGCCCGACCGATTGCGAAGATAAAAATAAAACAGCCCGCGAACAACGCCAGCAACTTGATAATAAAAATGTGTGTGTACTCAAGGAGCATGTCCATGGAAAAATCAATCGCGACGTAGCATTGGCAACGACCCGCGCCGTCGTAAACGGGCTTGTAGAGCGTGAGCAGGTAGCCGTATTCGTCGTCGGTGATAATCGGCGGAATCGGTCTGCCGGAAATTAAATCTTCACGGTAAGACAAAAGACTTTCATCAAGCTCGACGACTTGACCGGGTTTGTCGCCTTGGATGTCGGCCGCGTTCAAGTCGAAGACGACATGGCAGCCGTCCTCCAAAATTCTGTAGACGTAAAGATAGCGGGTGTCGGTCGCGCTGTTTTTTATCGCGTAAAGTTTTTCTTCGGTCTCCTTGTAGCCGGGAGCCTCGCGCCCGAATTTTATAAAGTTGTCGACGCGGTACGGATTGATTTCGCTGACGGCGACGGTTACCATGCCGTCAACCGTTTTGATTCTCTCGTCGACTGCGTTGTCTTTGAAGAGCAGGTAACTTATCAGCGCGATTGAACTCGACGCGAAAAGCGAACTCAACATCAAAATCGCAAGCGTCTTCGTGCGCAACGACGCCGTAAGATAACTTTGCTCACTGACGACGCGTTTCATTTCGTCGGACAGCGGTGCTTGTCTTTGTCCCAGCTCGTGAAAATTTTTTTTGACTTGCACGGGCACGAACTTCAACAGCACGAACGCCAACAAGACCGATAAACTTTTGTCGATGAACTCCGGGAAAATATTTTCCGTGTAGGTTGATTCAAATGTATTAAGCGATTTAAGAATGTCCGTCGAGTTCAAAAAATCCACAATGAGCAAGTCGAACGTCCCCGCAACAAACGTAAGCGACGGCACGATTATCAAAAGTTTTCCGAAGTTGTCGAAGAAACCTCTTCGCGCGAAAAACGCCGTGAAAATCGCGACGAAAACATTTACTGAACAAAAATACATTTCCGACGGCTCAAAGAGAGCTTTAATCAAGTTCGTGAAGAAACCGACCGCGATGCCGGGCGCGTATCCGCCGAGAGCCGCGATAAAAATTGTGCCGCTCGTGTCCAGATAAATAGGCAACTCAAAACTTTCCGCGAGGCCTGAGCCGACCAAATTTAAAATCAATCCGCCGACACAAATTAAAACAAGTTTTCCGTCAAACACTTAACGCGCTTCCTTATCAGAAAATTTTTTTCATTATAGCACATGTGGCAGATTTTTTTTTCGCGGTGTGATATAATCGACAAAATTTTTTGCGGGAGGTGCGGACGCATGAAAAAATTTTTTATCGCGCTGGCGATTGGTTTGCTCGTTGCGTCGACGGCTTCTGCCGAAATAAAAACTTACGAGGGCGTCGGCGAATATCTCATGAGCGACTTTGAAACTTTCGACGTGGCACAGCAGAGAGCAAAACAGCGCGCCGAGCAAAGTGCTTGCGAACAGGCGGGCGTTTATGTCGAGAGCCGCACCGAGGTCGTCAACGCTCAAGTTCAACGCGACGAAATTTTGACGATGACGAGCGGCATTTTAAAAATTGTCGACGTGAAGTTCAAGCGCGAATTCGTCGACGACAACACCACCAGGATTCGCGCGACCGTCAAAGCCAACATCGACAGCGAAGACGTGACCAAGTGGCTTGCAAAAAGTTTGGGGGAACGTTCATCGCTCGTCGAACAAAACGAACAACTTCGCCGCGCCAATGAAGAGCAGGACAAACAAATCGCCGAACTTAAACGACAACTGGCCGACGTGAAAACTCAACGCGACAGAAAAGAAATCACGGAAAAATTTGCTGCGGAAGATAAAATTTTTTTGTCGAATCAAAAATACGAGCAAGGCTTGAATTTTTTGCAGAGGAATGATTATCGCCGCGCGGAAAATCTTTTCACGCAGGCAATCGAACTCAACCCCGGCAACGCGCTCGCTCACGGTATGCGCGGCACGCTCCACTACAGCGCAAAAAATTATAACGCGGCAATCAACGACTTCAGCCGCGCCGCCCGCCTCGACCCGAATTGGATTCAAATGTATTTGCTCGTCGGCTATTCTCACTACGCTTTGGGAAATTACGACGCGGCTTTAGAAAATTTATCCAAGGCGATTTATCTTGCGAAAAATTTTTCCTTCGACAAAAAATACGGTTTGACGGGTCACAAACTTCTTGCGACGGCTTATTACAATCGCGGATTAATTTATCAGGCTTTGGGCAATTATGAACGGACGCAGGCCGACTTCGACAGAGCGCGACGCCTCGGCCGCAGCCACTGAAAATTTTTTTATAAAGAGGAGCGCATTCATTGCAAGTACTTTACAACTTCGCGGCGATTCTCGTCGTGATTTTAATTATTCCCGTGTTCATGATTCGTTCGATACGCGAGCGCGGCTTCGTGGAGCGAATCAAACAGAGTTTCGGATTTTTCCCGAAGGGCGCACTCGACCCCGTGGCGAAAAAAAATTGTATCTGGGTGCACGCGGCGTCCGTCGGAGAAATCGTGGCGACAAGTCCGCTGATAAAAGAATTCCGCCGCGAGTTTCCCAAGTCGCCAATCCTCGTGTCGGTCGTGACGACTTCGGGCTACGAAATGGCGAACCGAATCATCAAGGACGCGGACAGCATAATTTATTTCCCGCTGGATTTGCCGTTCGTGTCGGCGTCGGTCTTCAAAAAAATTTTCCCGCGCGTCTTCCTCAACGTCGAGACGGAACTTTGGCCGAACTTTTTAAAAGCCGCCAGAGAAAATCGCGTGCCCGTCATGATGGTCAACGGGCGCATTTCGGAAAAGAGCGTCAAGCGTTACAAGTACATGTTTTCAATTTTGCGCGACATGATTTCCACGGTGAAACTTTTCGCAATGGCTTCGCCCGTCGACGCCGGCTACGTCAAACAGCTCGGCGCGCCCGAAGAACTCGTGACAATCACCGGCAACACAAAATTTGACCAAACTTACACCGACGTGACGGACGAACAGCGCGAAAAAATTTTGTCGGACATGGGCTTGACGGACGCCACGGAAATTTTTTTGGCGGGCTCCACTCATCGCGGCGAAGAAAATTTCGTCCTCAAAGCTTTCAAAGCCATTCGCGAAAATCATCCCAAAGCTCGGCTCGTCATCGCTCCCCGCGAACTTTTAAGAACCCGTGAAGTCGTCGCGCTGTGCAAGGCGGCAGGTTTTTCCGTCGGCACACGCACCGAACTGCAGAAACGTCCGCCCGCAAACGAAGATATAATTATTTTGGACACAATCGGCGAACTCGGAAAAGTTTACAGCGTCGGCAACGTGATTTACGTCGGAGGCAGTCTCGTCGCTCACGGCGGCCACAACATCTTGGAGCCCGCCGCCCACGGCAAAGCAATCATCGTCGGGCACCACATGGAAAATTTTAAAGACTTGCACGCGCTCTTCAAAAACCGCAACGCCTGCGTGACCGTAAACGACGCCGACGAACTGGCCGCGCAAGCCAAAAAACTTTTCGACACGCCCGAAGAACGCCGTCGCCTGGAAGAAGAAACGATTAAAATTGTTCACGAAAACCGCGGCGCGTCCCGAAAATCTGCCGTGCTCCTTCGACAAATGCTCACCGAATACGAGGCCAAAGAAAACGCCCGCCACCTTCGCACGACGGAAAAAATCGAGAACGTTCAAACTTATTTCCTCAAGCTGATTCACGACGAAGATGTTTTCGGCTACTTCGACCGCCTGATGATTTTTATTTTGTATTTAATCTCGCTGATTTATAAAGGCTTGGTCAATTTGCGTTTGCTCGGTTATCAGCTGGGCTTTTCGGGCAAGGAACGCTTGAATTGTTTCGTGATAAGTTTGGGCAACATAACCGTCGGCGGCACCGGCAAAACTCCAACGGCGCAACGGCTCGCAAAAGAAATTCGCGACATGGGCTATCGCGTCGTCATTTTAAATCGCGGCTATCGCGCAAAATTTTACGGCGAAGTCGGCATCGTCAGCGACGGGAAAAATTTAAACATGGACGCGACCGAAGCCGGCGACGAAGCTTACATGCTGGCAAAACATCTGCCGAACGTCCCTGTTTTAATCGGCGCACGTCGAGCCGTCACGGGGCAATACGCCATTGAAAATTTCGGCGCACAAGTTGTCATCCTCGACGACGGCTATCAGCATTGGCAAGTTATTCGCGACTTGGACATCCTTTTAATCGACGCGGTGTCTGTCTTCGGCAACGGGCATTTGCTCCCGCGCGGAACTTTAAGAGAATCAATCAGCCACATCAGCCGCGCGAGTGTTTGCCTCTTGACGAAAGTTGACCAGGCGCAAGAAGGCTCCCGCGATTTAATCCGTCAAACCGTCCGCAAATACAATTCAAGCGCGCTCCTCGTCGAAAGCATTCACGAGCCGCGCTGTTTGATTCCTCTTGCCGAGTGGTCGACGGATTTGGCGGGCGAAGGTATCAGCGTCGAAACGATTAACGGACGAAAGGTTATGGCGGTCTCCGCTATCGGCAACCCCGCGTCTTTTGAAAGAACCTTGCGCGATTTGGGCGCGGAAATTGTTTCGAGCCTGCGTTACCCCGACCACCACGATTACACCGTCCCCGAAATGGAAGACATCTTGCGGCAAGCCGATTCGTTCGCCGCCGAAATGATTATCGTCACGGAAAAGGACGCCGTGAAAATTCCCGACGAAGTTGCAAAAGAAAATTGGCGCATTCCGATTTACGTCATCAGCGTCGAAGTAAAATTTCAATCGGGCGCGGACGACTTCAAAAAACTTTTGCGCGAACGTTTGGCCGAAAAAATTAAAGACAACAGCTGACGTTAATCTGTCGTTGAACGCGGCAGATTTTTTTTGCGCCGTGTATGAAAATTTTATGGACTGTGTTATAATCGATGAAATTTTTTCACGGAGGTTTTCAGAATGAAAATAATTTTGACGGGCGACAGACCCACGGGCAAACTTCATCTCGGACATTACGTCGGCTCTCTTCGCGAACGTGTAAGGCTGCAGAATTCGGGCGAGTTCGACGAAATTTACATCATGATAGCCGACGCGCAAGCTTTGACCGACCACGCGGGCACTCCCGCCAAGGTTCACGAAAATATTTTGAACGTCGCGCTGGATTATCTGGCCGTCGGGCTCGACCCTGCCAAGTCCACGATTTTTATTCAATCGCAAATTCCGCAGCTGTTTGAACTCACCGCTTATTACATGAACATTGTCACGGTGTCCAGGCTTGAGCGCAACCCGACTGTCAAAAGCGAAATCGCGCAGAAAAATTTTGAGACGAGCATACCCGCAGGATTTTTGTGTTATCCCGTCAGCCAAGCGGCCGACATCACCGCCTTTGACGCAAACATTGTTCCCGTCGGCGAAGACCAAGCACCCATGCTTGAGCAGACCCGCGAAATCGTCCGCAAGATGCACGAACTTTACGGCGAAGGACTTTTGGTTGAGCCGGAAATTTTTTTGCCGCAAAGTCAAGTTTGCAGAAGGCTGCCCGGTATCGACGGCAAAGCAAAGATGAGCAAGACGCTCGGCAACTGCATTTACCTCAGCGACGACAGCGCGACCGTTGCCGCGAAAATTAAAAACATGTACACCGACCCGACGCACATAAAAATTTCCGACCCCGGCCACGTCGAAGGCAACGTCGTCTTCACGTACCTGGACGCCTTCGCGAACGACACAGCGCACGTTGCCGAACTCAAGGAGCATTATCAACGCGGCGGCCTCGGAGATGTTGCCGTCAAAAAATATTTGCGCGAAGTCTTGGAAGAAACGCTGGAGCCGATTCGTCGTCGTCACGCTCAATACGAGGCGCGCCCCGATGAAGTCATGGACATTCTCAAAGAGGGAACCAAGAAAGCTCGCGCGAAGGCGTCGCAAGTTTTGAATCGCGTTAAGCGCGCCATGAAGATTGATTACTTTAATGTGTGAAGAAATTTTATAAAGTCAGTTATTATTCATTTTTCGCCAACAAATTTTAAGTATAATGAAAGAAAACCGTTCATTAAACGTAATCGTTAGAAGTTTAAGGGGGTTTGATTATGCGTAAAAAATTTGTCGGCGCACTTTTGGGCGCGGTGCTCGCGTTCGGGCAAGGATTTTTTCACCCGCCGCCTGCCTTTGCCGAAACCAAAACAGTTGAGGCTGACGGCGAATATATCATGGGCGACGGCACCGACGAAAACCAAGGTATAGCAAAGGAGCGAGCGCGCAGAGAGGCCATACGCGTTGCAAGCGAAAGTGTCTGTGTTTTGGTTGAGACGTTCGCCGAATCGATAGACGGGGAGTTGACCCGTGACCAGATCCGCACAGTTTCCGCCAATGTCTTGCAGGTTATAAGTGCGCCCATTCGCTTGGAAATTGTTGGCGATTCGTCAGTTAAATTTATTTGTCACGTCACAGTTTCCGTGGAGCGTTCAAACGTTTTGGATTACATTCGCCAAAACAGCAAAGGTCAACTTGACGACTCGGCACAACGAATCAAAAAACTTGAAGAGGATTATGCTCGAGTCTCTGCGGAACTTGCCGAATACAAGAGACGCTATCAAACCGCCACCCAGACCGAACGAGCCGAAATTAACACCGCCATCAAGCGCAACGAAAAAGAATTCACTGCGTTGCAATACACCGAACAGGGCGCGGCATTTTACGACAAACGCGAATACAAAAAAGCCATCGAGGCTCTGAACAAAGCTATTGAAATTAATCCCGATTATTCCAATGCGTGGGCGTGGCTTGCCGCAGTCTATAACGATTTCGGCAACAGCGACAAGGCGATAGAGTATAACGAAAAAGCAATTCAACTTGACCCGAAAAGTGCTTTGGCGTGGAATAATCTGGGCGTTTCGTACAGCTATCGCGGCAACATGCAAAGGGCTATCGAATATTACAAAAAAGCCTCTGAATTGGATCCGCAACTCATGTATCCGTGGAGCAACCTGGGACGCCTTTACGCCTCAATGGGCGACTTCGATAAGGCTGTAGAATATTGCAAAAGGGCTATCGAATTGAATCCGAATCGTTCTTATCCTTGGTTCGGGCTCGGCGAAGTGTGGAACAACCAATCGGAGCCCGAAAAAGCTTTGGAATGTTACAAAAAGGCCGTCGAGATAGATTCAAAATTTCCGCTTGCGTGGGAAAAACTTGGGGATGCTTATCTTGCTTTGGACAATAAAACGAAGGCAAATGAATGCTATGAACGCGCTCTTTCGTTGCGGCTTAAGCATACAAAAAGTTATCCCGACGACGCGCTGGGCTGGAGCAATTTGGCGGGCACTTACACTTCGCTGAAAAGATATGATGATGCCGTTGCGTCTTGCCAAAAAGCTATTGAACTTTATCCCGACTTCGCCATTGCTTGGCAGGCTTTAGGCCACGTATATTACACTATGGGCAAAAAGCAAAACGCCGTTGAAGCCTACGAAAAAATTATCGCGATTGATAAAAATTACTTATACGCTTACAGCGGCTTGGGTTACCTTTACAAAGAAACCGGCGATTACAGCAAGTCAGTCGAATATTATCACAAAGCAATAGAACTTTTCGATGGCGACGCAGGTGTCTGGTTGGGTTTAGGTGACGCGTATTATTTCCTGGACAATTACGATAAGGCTATGGAATGTTACAATCGAGCTATCGAACTTGCTCCCAAAGTCGCGCGGACGTGGAATGACATAGGAATAATTCACTACAACAGGAAAAATTACGAAAAAGCCGCAGAGTATCATCAACGGGCGGTTGAACTTGTCCCGAAATATTCTTGGGCGTGGAACAATCTCGGCGACGATTACATGAGATTGAACGACTACAAAAAAGCTACCGAATGCTATCAAAAGACGATTGAGCTTAATATTAATGATACGAGCCCCTACCATCATCTCGCGGAAGCTTATGCTTATTCGGGAAATATACCCAAAGCAATGGATACCTTGCGCAAAAATGTCGAGCTTTATCCGAAAGACAAATGGGCTTGGTACAATCTCGGCGAAGGTTACAGCGGTCAGGGGCAGCCCGAAAAAGCACTCGAACATTATCAAAAGGCCATTGAGCTTGATCCGGAATATGCATGGCCTTATGTCGGCATCGGAAACCTTTACAAGAATGCAAACAATTATGACAAGGCAATCGAATACTATCAAAATGCCGTTGAAATTCTTCCTGACAATGCCGACATTCGGAATAAATTTGCTAATCTTTATTACAGCATGGGAGACTATAAAGCCGCTTTAGAAAATTATCAAAAGACCATTGAACTCGATCCGAAAAATGCGACTTATTGGACTAATTGCGGCAACACGTGGCGCAGACTGGAAAATTACGACAAGGCTATCGAATTTTATCAAAAAGCCATTGAAGTTAATCCTCAATACGCACGAGCCTGGGAAGATCTCGGAACTGCTTACAACGACAAAAAAAATACCGCCAAATCTGTCGAGTGCTACCTTAAAGCTTTGGAGATTGATCCTAAGCGTGAAAATACGTGGCGTCTTCTCGGTCTGCGTTATATGAATTTAAAAGAATACGACAAAGCAATCGCGGCCTGTCAAAAAGCTGTCGAGATTAATCCGAAAGACGCTTGGTCTTGGGCTTATCTCGGTTTGGTATACAGCTCAGCCAATCTTGACGAAAAAGCTTATGAGGCTTACAACAAAGCCGTTGAGATTAACCCGAATATTGAACGTATCAAAAAGAATCGCGATTCTTTGGCAAAGAAGTTGAATAAAAATTAATCCATGCAAAATTTTTACAGCTCCGTCAAACGTTCGGGGCTTTTTTCTTTGGCGCGGCAAAAATTTTTTCGCCTTGTATGAAAAATTTCTGGCGTATGTTATAATCAACTAAATTTTTAAGGAGGAGTTTTATTTCATGAAAAAATTTTTGAGTCTCGCATTAATCTTGACGCTGATAATTTCTTTGACGGCTTGCGCGGACGCAGCCAAAAAAGAAAAAGTAAAATTCAACAAAGGACAGCTCAAAAAAATTGAGCTCGTCGCGGCACCTTCGCAGGGCTCGCCGATGATTGTCTTGCGCGAAAAATATTCCGACGTTCCGATTTTCGGGCAGGCCGTCGCCACTCAAGACCAAATGATTAACTTCATCAACAAACGCAACCCTACGCCCAAACTCAACTGCACCGTCAAACAGCTCGTCCAAATTTATTACTTTGAAGCCGACCGCGAAGGCATTCGCCCCGACATTGCTCTTTGCCAGGCGATTAAAGAAACGGGCGCGTGGAATTACGGCGGCGACGTCATCCCCGAACAAAATAATTATTGCGGACTGGGCACGACCGGCGGCGGCGTCAAAGGCGCATTCTTCGACACGCCGCAAATCGGAGCACGCGCTCACATTCAACACCTGCTCTCTTACGCCTCGAAACGTCCGCCCAAAGTTGAAATCGTCGACCCGCGCTACGATTTGATAAAAAATTTTCGCCCGCAAATTTTCGGCAAGCTGACCAAGTGGACAGATTTAAACGGCGTGTGGGCTGTGCCCGGCAATCATTACGGCGAAGACATTTTGAACTTGTGGATGCAGGCGCAAATTCCCGACGGCTCCGACGCTTCGTTGGAGGCCGCCGACTTGAAAATTTTGCTTGAAGACGACAAGGCCGCCGCTTACGTCTATCGCGGGCTGGTCAACATGGAGCGCGAAAATTTTTACGGCGCGTGCGACGACTTCAAAGCCGCGCTGGAAGTTGAAGCCGAACTCAAGGAAGCTCTCTTCGACCTCGCGCTCGCTCAAGAGAAACTCAACAAGACCGACGACGCGATTAAAACTTACGACGAGCTTTTGAAAATCGACGATAAATTTCCTGCCGCCTGGTACAACCGCGGACGCCTCAAGCTTGCAAAAGACGACTTCAAAGGCGCGATAAAAGATTTTGAATCGTCGCTGGCGATTGAAACGATTAACGCCGAGGCTTACAACGACATCGCCATCGCTTACTTCAGGCAGAAAAAATACGAGGAAGCCTGGGAAAACATGCAGAAGGCCGCCGACCAAAATTCCACCAACGCGCTCGTCAATGAGAATTACAAAAAGTTCGCGGCTTGCGTCAAAGTCAAAAAATAATTTCGGACGCTTCCGTTAAAAAATTTTTCCCTGCAAAGTTGCGGGGAATTTTTTTTGCGCAGGACAAAAAATTTTCGGCGGCGAATAACTCAAAAAAATTTTCGGAGGTGAGGACTTGGCAAAAAATATTTTGGAATTCATCGCCGAGCAGACTTGGGGCAAAAGTTATCGAACGGCGCGCTTTGAACTCGACGCAGAAAAATTTTTTCAGCCGATTGAACCGGACGCGCCCGACGAAATTTTTTTGAGGCACGCGGGAGAAACTCGTCCGACAAAAAATTTCGTGTCGCTCGAAAGTGATGCAAAAAAATTTTCTTCAAGCGGCCTGCAAATTTTAAATTATTTTTTGGACGGCACGCGGCGCGTCTGCAAGGTCGACGAGATTGCTTATCTTCACGGCGCGCGCAAAATGATTTATCCGATTGTCGCCGCGCAAGTCGTTACGGGCTGCTGTCGCCGCCTCGAAAAAAAATTGCACGCGGAAAAATTTTCGGACGAAATTATTTTGGTTCTGCCCGACGACGCGAATTACGACGGGCACGAAGGATTTTTTCCCGCGCTCGCCGAGAAGATTAACGCGCGCTTCAAAATAAAAATTTCAAAAATTCTTTCCTACGACACGAATCACAATCCCGCAGAAAAATTTGAAGACCGCGCCGTCGTGAAAGTCATGACGCACATGCACGAGACCGAAATAAGTTTGGTCGCCGAACTCGTCAGGCGCGGCAAGCTCGACAAAAAAAATTATCTCATCAAAGACGGCTCGCTTGAGTACAAAATTTTGCACGACAGAAAATTCAACGCAAAAAATTACAGCTTCGTCGCGGGCGTCTCGAAAAAATTTAATCCGACGCACGTAAAAGATTCTTCGGGCAAAATTAATCCCGGACTAATCGCCGAGCTGCCGCCGCTTTGTCGCACGCCCGTCACTCTTTGCGAACGCGGCGGCTTTCACGGCGGAAATAAATTTGCGGTTTGGTACGTTCGTCTTCGCGACAAAAAATTTTCCGCCTCGCCCTTCGACGGCGTGGTTAAGGTTGAAAAAATTTTGGTCACGGACGCGGAGCTTGCCGAAAACAAAATCGACAGCGACGAAGTAAATCTTTTGAGCGCGTATCTTCTAAACGAGCGCAATCCCGTTTGTTACGGAACCGACGGTCGCCGGGCGAATCACATCTACCCGATTTTTTTGACGGAAAGTTTTATCAAGTCGCGCAGCATTTCGACTGAAACTTTTTTGAATTTGTTTTGAGGTGAGCACATGAACGAAATTATCGGGCGCGTTGCGGCGACGGAAAAATTTCCCGCGACGATGGATAAATTTTATTTTTGGACGGACGCCGACTACAGATTGAACGCCTTCGACGTGGTTAAGGTTGAGCATTTGAGCGGCTCTTATTCTTTCGGCACTGTGGAAAATATTTTTCACATAACCGACGCGAAAAGTTTTTTGACGAATTACATTTCCTGCGACTTCGGCGACACGACGATTGCCGCGCCGACTTTGCGAATCGGAATGAATTATGTTGAAGTTTCCGTTTGCTTCAACACGAAAAATATTTACACGCCCGTGAAAAATGATTCGCCCGTAATGTTGGCGGGCGCGGCGGAAATCGAAACGGCTTTGGGGCTCGACAAGATTAAAAATAAAATGCCCTGCGGCTTTTTGAAAATGTACGAAGGCCACGAACGAAACGAAATTATTTTGCCGGTGAATCTCGACGCGCAATTTATCCTAGGCCCCGAAGGCGCGCACTTGAACATTTCGGGCATTTCGGGCTTGGCCGCCAAGACGAGCTACGCGATGTTTTTGATGAAGTCCGTGCAAGAAAATTTTTCCGATTGCGCCTTCGTAATTTTTAACGTCAAGGGAAAAGATTTGATGGCACTGCACAAACCGAACGACGAACCTTGCGCGAAACTTTACAAAGCTTTGAACTTGAGCGGCGCGCCGTTTGAAAATGTTCGCTACTTTGCGCCGCGCTGCTTCGACGACAAAAAAATTGCGAGCTACTTGCCGCAAGCCGACGTTGAAAATTATCTTGCCGACGGCCTGCTGAAAAAATTCGTTTACGTTTACGAGGACGACCGCGAGTCGTTGGAAATGCTCTTCGCCGACGTCGACGACTCGACGCAAACAATGGACTCGATTATCAGCAAAGTCATCGACGAAAACGACGCGGACTTCAGAGGAATTTTGACTTGGGGAAATTTTTTGCTCAAAGTCAACGAGCTGTCGCAAAGAGGAAACTCAAAAGAAATTTCCGTGCTCAGCTGGCGCAAGTTCAAACGAATCATCAACAAGGCGATTAAAAATGATGCAATGTTCGTCGGGCGTGAGAGAGCCGACAGAAACGAATGCCGCCTTGAGGAAGAGTTGAAAAAAATTTCGGCGGGCTCCGTCAACGTGATTGATATTGCCAAGCTCGGCTCCGATAAGCAGGCGTTCGTTTTCGGCGACGTGCTCAAGACGATTTACAAGCTCAAGCTCGGCGAATATGATTTAACTCCGCCGTCAAAAATAATTCTCTTCGTCGACGAGCTGAACAAATTCGCCTCGAAGGACACCGCGAAAAATTCTCCAATCCTGCGACAACTTTTGGACGTGGCAGAGCGCGGGCGGTCGTTGGGAATAATTCTTTTCGGCGCGGAACAATTTCGCTCGAACGTCCACGCGCGCATAACCGGCAACTGTTCGACGCTGGCTTTCGGGCGCACGAATGTTTTGGAGACGACAACCAAAGATTATTCCGCGCTGCCTTCGACTTACAAAAATATTTTGACGCGGCTGGAGCAGGGCGAATACGTCATCCAAAATTCAATCTTCCGTTCGTTGCTCAAAGTAAAATTTCCGAAGCCCGCTTACAAGCAATTCAAAGACTGACGACTTGCAGGGATCGGACGGCTCTGCCCGAATAAATTCTTCCGTCATTTATTTCAATTAAAAGACGGGAGGATTTTTTATGGCTGAAGTCGGAGTGTTTACTTTGGAAAATCTTACGACGGGCATGTACATAGACTCGCTTGTGATTTTTCGCGAATACATTCAAAATTCTTGCGACGCAATCGACAAGGCGCGCACCGAAAAAATTTTGGCGGAGGACGAAGATCGAATCGAAATTACAATCGACGCCGCCGCCCGCCGAATCACAATCGAAGACAACGCAACGGGCATTCCCGTTTTGGATTTTAAATCGTCTTTGATAAATATCGCTTATTCCGATAAAACTTTGAAGACTGACCGAGGCTTTCGAGGTATCGGGCGGCTTTGCGGCTTAGCTTATTGTCGTGAGTTGCGTTTCACGTCGACGGCAAAAGGCGAAGGCATTCAATCGACCGTGATTTTCAATGCGGCAAAACTTCGCGAAATTTTTTATGGCAAAAAGAAATACACCGTGAAAGAAGCTCTCGACGATATTGTATCTTTCGATACGACTGCCGCCGACGCCGACGAACATTTTTTCCGCGTAGAACTGATTGACATCGTTAAAGAAAATAACGACCTTCTCGACGTGGAAAAAGTCCGCGATTATTTGTCGTTCGTCGCGCCCGTCACTTACAGCCCGAATTTTTATTACCAGACGGAAATTTACAAACACGCCGCCGAACTTAAATTTAGAAATTCGGAGAAGAATCATGAGCGAAAATTTTTTGATGAGAAAAAATGTCGCCCGCTCGTTGCTTAATCGCGGCTTTGCAATTCCCGCCGAAATGCAATCAATTTTTTCTTTACATTTGAGCGGCGGCGCATTGACTCACGGCGAAAAGCGACCGATAAAAATTATTTTGAACGGCGAAACTTTCGACGCGACGATTACCAGCGTGAACTTCGACCGAAAAAAATATCCCGCTCATCGGGACATCCGGCAAATCGTTTATCCTTTGAACAGTGACATTGCAAACGCTGTAAGAAAAATTTTTTCGTCCTCAATCGAAAATCTTCAAGAGAATCTGCCGCCCGCCGACCGTGAATATTTTGTGCTCTACGCGACGGACATAAAAGACATTTTTTATTTTGAGCCGATTTTTAATCGAGAGATTGTGACGGCTGAACGCGACGAACTGTCTTTGGAAAATCTTTTCGAGTTGCCGAAGTTGACGGACAATGACGCGGCGTTGATTGAAAAATATCGCTTAACCAAAGTTCGCAAATTGAATCGGAGCATCGGCAATTACTTGAAGAAACTTTATAATTTTCGTTGCCAACTTTGCGGACGGAACATCGGCGCACCTTACGGCGTGAACGTCGTCGAGTGCCATCACATAAATTATTTTGTCGAAAGCTTGGACAACGACGCAGACAATCTTTTAATCGTTTGCCCGAATCACCATCGAATCATTCACGCTGCCAATCCGACTTTCGACCACGAGAAAAAATTTTATCGTTATCCAAATGGCTGCGAAGAAAGCTTGTTGCTTAATTTGCATTTGTGACGAAAAAATTTTGCCGCGCGGTTATTGCTTGAGGAATTTTTTTCCGACGCTTTCGACAGAGAAAATCTTTTCGCGCCGGAAAAAAATAATACCGCTCAAAAATTTTGGCGGCAGGAAAAATTTTTGTTGGAGTTTATAAAGACAGGAAAAAGTTCTCTGCCGGGCTTCTTGGACGACGAAGATTTTTTTTACGAGCACGCGCTGAAAAATCTTCACCGCCGCTTCAAGGCCGAAGACTTCCCGACGTTCGATATCGTTTGCGTCAATTCGTTGTTCACGTTCTTTTTCGACGAGACAGTCCGCACGATAAATTTTGCGAAAAAATTTTTGGCGCGCGACGGAAAAATTTTTGTCGGAGGAGTGGCGGCGACTCTCGTGCCGAAATTTTTTGAGGCGGCCACGGGCATTAAGCCGCACGAAGGACTTTTGGATAAGCCCGACGACTTGGGCAAGAGCGACGATGTGATTATCGACCTGCTGGAGCCCGATTATTCAATTCTCGACGAAATCGATTACAAATATCCCGCCGCCGACGCTTACATAACTTACACGACGCGCGGCTGCATTCGCAAATGTTCCTTCTGCGCGGTCAGCAAGCTGGAGCCCGAATACAAAGACCATGTGAAAATTTTTGAGCAACTCAAGCGGACGGAAGAAATTTTCGGCGCGAAGAGAAATCTTTTGCTCATGGATAACAATGTCCTTGCGTCGAAAAAGTTTGACGAGATTGTCGACGAGATTAAAGCTTGCGGCTTCGCCAAGGGCGCGACGTATCTGCCGCCCGACGAATATTTTTTCGCCCTGAAAAATCTTCGCGGCGGCTTTAACGACCGAGCTTATCTGCGCAAGACGATTCGGCTTTACGACGAGTTGGAAAAAAAGTTGCCGGAAAATTTGGCGGGCGCATTTTATACGCGGCGCGAAGAAAATTTTTTGTTGAGCGTGGCCGGCGCGACTAAGGAAAAAATTTTTGAGCTTGATGAATTCGTTCGCCCGCTGTTTAAAAAATATTTCAAGCGCAATCGCCTCGTCCGTTACGTCGACTTCAATCAAGGCTTGGACGCGCGACTGATTGACGAACACAAAATGGCGCGGCTTGCCGAGCTGAACATAAAACCCATGCGCATTGCCTTCGACCACATCGAACAGCGCGACATTTACGAGCGGGCGATTCGTCTTGCGGCAAAGTTCGGCGTGCGCGACCTGTCGAATTATTTGCTGTACAATTTTCTCGACAAGCCCGAAGATTTTTACAACCGCTTGAAAATAAATATTGAGCTGTGCGAGGAGCTCGACGTTTCGATTTATTCTTTCCCGATGAAGTATTGCCCCATTGACGACGAAAAATATTTCGGCAACCGCGATTATATCGGGCGGCACCGGAACAAAAAATTTATTCGGGCGATTCAAGCGATTATCAACGCGACGAAAGGTAAGGTCGGGCGCGGGCGAACATTTTTTGAGAAGGCGTTCGGAAAAAATCTCGACGAGTTCAAAGAATTGCTTTACATGCCCGAAACTTTTATAATCTATCGCGTGAAGTACGAAGACAATTTGACGGAGGCTTGGCGCGAAAAATTTTTGGCACTCGACGACGCTCAACGAGCCGAGGCCGAAAAAATAATTGCGGCGAATAAATTTTCCGACGAAGACATTGCCGCCGCCTCTGAAAATCTTCGCGCCTTGCTAAAATTTTATCAAGTGAAACGTTAGGAGCTGATAGTTTGAAATTTTCAAAGCGCATGAACAATTTCGGCGAAGGAATTTTCGCACGCCTCGCCGCCATGAAGAAGAAAAAAATTTCGGAGGGCGCGCAGGTCATCGATTTGTCAATCGGCGCACCGAACATCCCGCCGCCCGCGCACGTCATGAAAGTTTTGGCGGAGGAAGCACTCAAGCCGGAAAATTACGTCTACGCGATAACCGACACGCACGAACTTTTGAACGAGGCAAGCGATTGGTATCGTCGACGCTACGGCGTGGAGATTGACCCCGCGTCCGAAGTTTGCTCGCTGTGGGGTTCGCAGGAAGGTTTGTCGCACATCGCGTTGACTTTGATTGACGAGGGCGATTTGACTTTGGTGCCCGACCCGTGCTATCCGATTTTTGCCGACGGCGCGAAGTTGGCCGGCTCAAAAATTTTTTTCATGCCGCAACTTAAAGAGAACGACTACATTATCCAATTTGAAAAAATTCCCGCCGACGTGGCTGCCCGCGCAAAGTTTATGATTGTCTCTTATCCGAACAACCCGACGACCGCCGTCGCGCCCGCAGATTTTTACGAGCGACTGATTCACTTCTCGAAGAAAAATGATATCGTCGTCCTGCACGACAACGCCTACAGCGAATTGATTTTCGACGGCACGAAAGGCTTGAGCTTTTTGAGTTTCAAGGGCGCAAAAGATGTCGGCGTCGAATTTAATTCCCTGTCGAAAACTTACGGCTTCGCGGGCGCGCGCGTCGGTTTCTGCTTGGGCAATCGTGAGGTCGTCAGGCGCGTAAAACTTTTGAAGAGCAACATTGACTACGGAATTTTTCTTCCGATTCAAAAGGCGGCCGTCGCTGCGTTGAGGAGCCCGCAAGAAGTCATCGACAAAACACGCGCGGCTTACGTCGAACGGCGCGACGCTCTGATTGACGGCTTGAGCGCGGCGGGCTGGACGATTGACAAACCGCGGGCGACGATGTTCGTTTGGGCACCCGTTCCAAAAAATTTCGGCTCGTCGGAAGAGTTCGTGAACATTTTGCTGGAAAAATCTAATGTGCTCGTGACGCCCGGCAGCGCGTTCGGGCCGAGCGGCGAAGGCTTCGTGAGGATGGCTCTCGTTCAAACCGTCGACGCGCTGAAAATCGTCGGCGACAGAGTAAAGGAAGGCCTCAAATGAAATTTGTATCGTGGAACGTCAACGGGCTGCGCGCGTGTTTGAAAAATAATTTCATGGCGAGCTTTAAAAAACTCGACGCGGATATTTTTGCCGTCCAAGAAATTCGCATGCAAAAGGAGCAGGCGATTTTGGAGCTGAACGGCTACAGACAATTTTGGAATTACGGCGAGCGAAAAGGTTATTCGGGCACGGCAATTTTTTCGCGCGTGGAGCCGAAAGGATTTACTTGCGGCATCGGCGTCGACGAATTCGACAGCGAAGGCCGCGTCATCACTCTCGACCTCGGAGAAATTTTTTTCGTCAACGCTTACGTTCCGAATTCGCACAATCTCGAATGGCTGGAACGGCGCATGAGCTGGGAATATTCTTTCCGAAAATATTTGCAGGCTTTGGATAAAAAAAAGCCCGTCGTCGTCTGCGGAGACTTCAACGTGGCGCACGAGCCGATTGATTTAAAAAATCCCGCGTCGAATCATCAGAGCGCGGGCTTCAGCGACGAGGAGCGCGGCAAGTTCAAAGAACTTTTGAGCGCGGGCTTCGTCGATATTTTTCGCCGCCGCAATCCCGACTTGACGGGAGCCTACACTTGGTGGAGCTATCTTCGCAAGGCTCGACTCAACAACGCGGGCTGGCGTATCGATTATTTTTTAATTTCGGAGCGGCTGATTGATAAAGTTCTCGACGCGACGATTGAGAGTGAAATTTTCGGCAGCGACCATTGCCCCGTGACGTTGGCCGTCAATTTTTATTAATCACCGATAATCTTGCAAGGAAAAAGATTTGGTGTTAAAATCGCAAAAAGTTTTGGCACGGAGGCAAAAGGCATGAACGGCAGCGAGAACGGATACGCGGGCGCAATTTTTTTCGCGCTGATGAGTTTGGGAGCTTTGCTTAAGTTTGATGACCTCGTCGGCTGGAGTATCGGCGCGGGCTGTGCAATTTTGGCGGCGATAAGTTTGCGCTTCGCTCTGATAAAATCAGCGCAGGCGGCCGAGGAAGATCATCAACGCATGGAAATTCAATTTCAACAGCTGCGCAACAAAGTCATCGAAGTGTCCGCCGTGAACGTCGAGGCAATGACCGCCGTGAACGACGCCGCAAAACTCACGCAAGAAAATTTGGAAGTGATTCGCGTGCGCCTGGCCGAACTCGACAACTTGACGCCGCTTGCCGAAGATTCTCAAGAACTTAAAGAGAGCCTCCGAGAAATTTTGAAGTCGTTGCAAATCATCACGCAACTGATGAAAAATCAATCGTACTCAAATGACTTCGATAAAATAAGTTCGTCGATTATTTTGGTCGACGAGGAGAAAAAATAAATGCGCCGACGTCGGCGCAAAATTTGTTTCAAGTTTTGATTTAAATGTCGGCTTCGACGCCGTGACTGTCAAAGACTTTCAAAATTTCTCTGAGCTTGGTTTTTTCGGGATTGTAATCAATCGTCGTTTCGCCGTCGTGCGCGTGAATGTGAACGTAGAGGACGCCCGCCAAGCCGAGCAAATTTTTTTCGACGGCCGCCGCGCTCTCTTGAGTGTAACCTTTGGCGGTGAACTGCAGGCGGGTGTTGCCTGCGCCTTCGCCGCAACCGCATTCCTTACACATTTTAAACACCTCGCAAA